>JBDTBU010000261.1:0-24291 GCA_039923935.1 Ktedonobacteraceae bacterium
ATAGCCAGCGTCCAGCATATCCGCCAACAGATCACCCAGACCAGAGCCTAGTTCGAGCACGTCATGACCGCGCAGACGTGGCAAAATCTGGCGTTGCCACTCGCGCCACTGACCTGCGAAGGGCACAGTGCTGGCGAAACGGTAGAGATGCTTATTACGGTAGAGCGTCTCGAAGAGCGCCTGGCGCAGATGTGGAGTCATGATTGACCAGTCTTGGGAAAGATATTCAACAGATCAGCCAGTTGGCCGATCACATGGTCAGGCCGGATCTCGCCGCGTCTGAACTGCTCAAGATAGTCGCTACTGTTGTCTGCACGCGCCAAAATATAATCGTCGTCAGTCACATGCATCCCTTTAGGCACTATTGCTCTGTCTTCCGCTCGTTCTTCAATTTGTGCGTCGGCGGTATCGATGCCAGGAAAAGTTCCCAGCGAGAGTGGGTGCGGCTGACTGGTTGCTTGCATTGGTGTTGTTGCGACATGTGCCAGTGCCCACGCACTCAGCCAGGGTTTGGGCTTCCAGATTGCGGTGATCCCCAACGGTTGTGCACCTAGAATATCAGCACTGAGCGAATCTCCGATCATCGCCGTTTCTTGCGGCGCAACCTGCAAAGACTTCAACGCGTGCTCAAAGATGCCTGGATTGGGCTTGCGAATGCCCAGATCACCTGAAATCGCCACATGTTGTAGCTCGAAATAATCCAACAGGCCAATAGTTGCCAGATCTTTGTAAAAGGGTTCGCCGCCCCAGAGACGGTTGGTCACGACGCCCAGCAGAAAACCACGGTGGCGTAGTGCCGCCAGCGTTGTGAGGGCGTCTGCAAAAAGCGGGCGCGAATTGGGAATACGCACGCGTAAGGCTTCAAACAGTGCGGAGCTTAGTGAGCTATCGATCCCATCGATACCCCATGTACGCAGAACACTTTGAATAGCCTGGCTAGCATCCGGCTCTAGCAGGGGCGTGTGTCGAATCATTGTGCGAATCTGTTCATCAAACGCTTGGCGTAGATGTTGCCCCAAAGATCGGTCATCGACGGCAGGGAGCAGGGCCGCAGCGATATGTTGACGCAGAAGATCGGCTGCCCGCCGGTTCGACGTACTTTCCAGTTGCTCCCAACTCTCTTGATCTTCTCGATACCACAGCGTATCGCCGAGATCGAAAAGCAAGCAACGAATGCTCTGTTTGCCACGAGCTTCTGGTGTATGTGACACGTTTATGTTCCCTCGGATCTGCTCTTCTCTCGTTCAATTGTTATCAGCAATCCGTTTGTGATCGTGCCTCCAGGATGCGAGTTCCTGGAGGCACGATCACAAAACCGCTTGCTGAGCCAGTTGAGGAATTACTTCGCAGCGAGTTCTTCGCTAGAGAGAATTTCATCGATCAGCCCATATTCCACGCACTGGGGCGCGGTCATGTAATAGTTGCGGTCAGCATCTTGCTGAATGCGCTCCAACGTTTGTCCGCTATGGTGTGAGATGATATCATAGATGCTCTTGCGTAAACGCAGGATCTCGCGTGCGGTGATCTCAATATCAGCCGCCTGACCTTCCGCGCCACCCAGTGGTTGGTGAATCAGGACCGTTGAATTGGGCAGGCAATAGCGTTTGCCAGCTTGGCCCGCGCACAGGAGCACCGCGCCCATGCTCATAGCCATGCCAACGCAGACCGTTGAGACATCGGGCTTGAGCCACTGCATCGTATCATAAATGGCCAGGCCCGCGTAGATCACGCCACCGGGCGAGTTAATGTACATGTTGATATCCTTGGTCGCGTCTTCGCTTTGCAGGAAGAGCAACTGGGCCACCGTCAGGTTTGCTACATTGTCGTCTATCGGCGTGCCGATGAAGATAATGCGTTCTTTGAGCAAGCGCGAATAGATATCCATACCGCGCTCACCGCGAGGTGTTGTTTCGATAACATTGGGGATGACGATCCCTCTTGGCTCCATTATGTCACGGGTTTCCCGAATCCATTTTGAGTCATTTGGATTGAACTTGCTACCCATCTTTGCTCCTTATACTTTCCGAAACTTTCCGAAACGCTCTCTGATTCCTATGTACTCTTATAGCGAGACACTCTTCAATTACAACTGAATGTGCAGAGGGACTCTACAAAAGCCGTGTCGTGTACCGTTATGATAGCACCTGCAACCGGCAAACGCAAGCATTCAACCAATGAATTTAGCAGTCTCTATGCACGTCTGCCAGATACATCCCTAACCAATACATCAGGGCCGCAACGATGCTGACACCATCGTTGCAGCCCTGACTATTCAACTTTAATCCCGACGTGGATTGCGTGGGCGGTAATCTTGTGCGCGGTCGAGATTGAGCGTGAAGACCAGGCCAGTGTCGCCGAGGCGCGAGCGGATGCGCTCGTCAGTTGCCTGCAAGCCCTTGAGATTGGCGGTGATGACCGTCGGAAAGCCTGAATTGTAACGGTAGTTGAGCAACTGGAAAAGCTTTTCGTTGGCCCACGGTGAGCTTTGCTGTGTGCCCAGATCGTCCAGTACCAACACCTCAGCCTCGCGCATACGTGCAAAGAGTTGGTCGTAAACTTCCTCGGATTCAGGCGCGAAGGCTGCACGCAAATGATCCAGCAGGTCCGGCACAGTGGCGAAGAGCACAACTGCCCCAGCCTCTAGGCACGAGTTAGCGATAGCCGCTGCCAGGTGCGTTTTGCCGCAACCGTTGGGTCCGACGAACAAGAGCCAGCCGTTGGGATCGTTGGCAAACTCACCTGATCTCTGGAAGGCTTCTTGCAGACCGGGCTGGCGTGTAAAGTTGTCAAAGCGTTTGTTGGCAAAGGCACCCAGATTAGAAAGCTCTCGAAGCTGGTCGCGACGCTTGCGCTTACGCTCCAACTCTTTGCACTGGCAGGCCAAAAGTTTGCCAAACTGGGGATGCCCCAACGCCACATTACTGCGCAAGTAGCCCGCACCCTGGCAAATTTGGCAAACGTTGGGTTTAGGCAGAGGTGCGCTATTTACTGTGATGGTATAGTCCGCGCTGCTTTCACGCGGTGTATTGGGTAGCGTTGGCCGCTGAGCACGCTGAGCATGCATCTCACCAGGTATGCGGACCATCTGCTGAGGGTTGAGCGGTTGTGTATTACGTGGCATCGAACGCGCCCCCTGTGGTGCAGGCGTGATCTGCGCGTGTGGTGCAGGCACAGGCAGACGTGTCTCGCGTGATTCACGTGGGGCCGCTGGTCGCAGATTGTCGGATGTCACACGATATAGTTCGCGTGTGGCAAGCGGGTCGTGTCTGCTGTGTTGTTGCGCGAGGCGTTGCGGGACCGGGCTGATCTCCTGGGCTGGCGGACGCGTCACTGGCCTGGGACGAGACGTATGTTGCGCGTAGTCGTCTGTCTTCTGGTAATGGGAAGCATTGGTATAGCTAGGCTCATCCTCCCAATCACCATAGCGCATGCCTGCTGTATCGTCGCTCCAATCCTCCTGCACATCCGCTGGGAGCGCCGTCGAACGCTCCTCCTCTTCGTAATAATCCCCTTGCGGTGGCTGCTCAGTATAGCGCGGTCCTGGTCTCGACTGTTCAGCATAGTGTGCTCCCTGCGCTGCTCGCTGTCCGCTATAGTTCGCCCGGCTCAAAGGCGAGCGTGGGGGAGCAGGCACTTCCCACCGCACTTCTGGAATTTCAGGTAGGCGCGGCGATGGTGCGGGACGTGTCGAGTAGTACTCAGGCGTGTGGCCTGCGCTATTCGGACGCATAGGTGGTTGCTCCACCGGGGGACGCCGCATTGGTGCGGGTGCTCGCTGTCCCTGCTGCTGTGGGGGCTGCTGGGGAGCGTGTCGCTCTGAGGGCATGTATGCCCGCTGCGCCGTTCTCATAATGTTGCTCAGACGTTCCATGCGTTCCTACCTTCCGTCCGTTTCCCAGCGCCGCAAAATGGCACTGATATATTTCCAGTTGCGTTTATTCCGCTGGACAGCCTCACTAAAGGCCGCCTCAATCCAGTCTGCCGGATACTGATCGGCGGCATCCTCCAGTTGACTGGCGATCATTGGGGTGAGCAGACCAATATTCTGCTCATATAAGACAAAGATATTTGGGCGTTCAACCAGCACCCTGGCCGAGTCTAGCCACCCGTTAGAGCCTGAAGAAAGATGTGCCCCTGCTCCCACACCGACCAGACTGGTCTGTTGCTCGTTCTTCGTGAGCAAGCTGACAGGCACCATTTCCGCGCCTTGAAGTTCGCGCACGACTTTCCGGCTACGCGCCGTATTAAAGAAATACCAGCCAATCACTTCTTCCTCACCACTATTTTCACCCAAAAGTTTTAAATGAATACGCAATAATGTAGCACGAACCACCGCTTGCTCCAAACCCTGGCGCAGCCGCTCTTCGGCTGGTCGAGGATCTCCCTGGCGTTTGAGTCCGCGTAATAACACGCGGTCAGCCAGTAGCTCGCGGTCACTGATACAGTGCGGGTTGCCCTGTTTTTGTGCCAGCAGCCAGAAGAGGTGGAGCGTCACTTTCAGTTCTGCTGTATCCTCAATCTCTGGTAACAGTACCGTAAAAAAGACCTCCGGTACCGGGACATAGGGATTCTTCCCCCCTGGAAATCCAGTAAATGCTGTCATACAACTAACGTCCTGTGTATTGATATTCAGCCGAGAACGTCGCTTGCCCCTGGCTAGTGACGCTCATTCAGATAAAAGCATCTCTTACTCTTCTGTCGGCGTTGTTTCCAGGTCACGGAAACGCGTCTGATTTGCCTGGAAATACAGGCTGACCTCCCCGACTGGTCCATTCCTATGCTTGGCTACTATGATATCTGCGATATTCTTGCGCTCAGATTCCGGATTATACACGTCATCCCGGTAAATAAACATAACAATATCCGCATCCTGCTCAATTGAATTGTGCAAAATAAAATCGTTTGCGGCGAAATTATGTAACTCATCAACCGTTAAATCATAAACATCTTCTTCTCTTTTTGCATCTATTGATAATACTTGGTCCCAATATACGTCACTTTGCGCTAATTGTGCAATTTCATCAGATGCAACGACTGTTGCAAGGCGGCTAGTTCGTTCACAGCTCAAGTTCTGTGTTGCCTGTGTCGGGCCAGGCAAGCGGCGTGGTAGTGCAAGATGTATCCCCTCTGCTAATTCATCCAGGCGCTTCCAGCCATTCATTGTCAAAAACTTATGGTTGGCGGTGGCACGAATTGTACGTCCCAGGCGCGTCTTGAGACGATAGACCGGCTTGCGGCCTGTCGCGAAGGCGTTCGTTACTGCACGCGGCTCCAGTTGCCACGTCTCAGTATTGAGTGCCAGCACGCGGAAGCCTATTTGGCCGACTAGTTGCTCAATTGGTGTATACGCGCCCGTGTCGGGTAAGTAGACTAGGCTATCGCCGGTAATACAGCCGCTTTCACGTAAATCTGACAATTGTGGTACTTTCGATTGCCGACTCTCTACCGAACGCGAAAGCTGTGCGCACGCCAGCACCGGCACATTCAGTTCACGGGCTAGACCTTTCAAACTGCGGCTGATTTCCCCAACCTCCTGCACGCGGTTATCACTCCGTTTGCCCATACTGGCTTGCATCAACTGCAAATAGTCCACGATAATCAGATCTATGCCCTGCTCTGCCTGCAAGCGCCGGGCTTTACTGCGCATCTCCATTGTCGAAATGCCGGCAGTATCGTCGATCCAAATACTCGCCTCGGAGAGCTTATCGCCAGCAAAGACAATGCGCTCCCACTCGTCCTCCTCGATCCAGCCCGTGCGCAGCCGCGACTGATCGATCCCGGCATCCATCGAGATAAAGCGTTGGGCCAACTGCTCTTTACTCATCTCCAGACTAAAGATGGCCACCGAGTTTTTGTATTTTACGGCGCAATTATGAGCCAGACTTAAAACTAGGCTGGTTTTTCCGCCTCCCGGACGGGCTGCCAGAATAATCAAATCCGAGCGTTGCAAGCCGCCCGTCATGCGGTCCAGGTCGGTGAAGCCGGTGGGTACGCCTACGATGGTGCCACGGCGTGCGTTGAGTTGCTCCAGCTTATGGATATAGCCGGCGAGGATCTCCTCCATCGAAGAGAAATCCGAGCGCGAATGGCGCTGGCTAATGCTAAAGATCAGCTTCTCAGCTTTATCGAGCGCGATATCGGCATCGCCCTCCTCGTAGGCTACTGCGGCGATCTGGCCTGCTGCATGGATCAGGCGGCGCAGAGTCGAGGTACGTTCGACAATGTGCCCGTAGTATTCGACGTTGCCACTGGTCGGCACCTGGTTGATGAGCGAGGTGATATAGCTCGCGCCGCCCACATGCTCCAACTGGTTACGTCGTTCCAGTTCGTCGCAAATCGTAATAAAGTCCGCAGGCTCGCTGCTCTGGTATAAGTGGAGAATCACCTCATAAATCGTGCGATGTGCATCACGATAGAAATCTTCCGCTTGAAGAAAATCTGATACCTGTATGATGGCCTCAGGGTCAATGATAATGCTCCCCAGGACACCGCATTCGGCTTCGATATTTTGTGGTAACAGCTTTTCCACGCGACACAACTCCAATACTGCAAAGCGATCTCTTCTAGGCGATTATAGCACAAAGGTTCAATCAGCACTGTTGCCGAAAACTTTGGTTCTCCCCGCCATTTCCTCGCTCCCTACCGATTTTTGGGGACACAAATCCTCGCTGTGCGCGAAATTTTGTGTGCGTAATTAGTGTAGCGAATAGTCGCGCCAAATGCAACTGGTAGGCGACGTTTAGGCCTTGGGGATATGTGGATAAGTCTTGCCAAGCGTTGAGCACAACTTCGAGGGAACACGGTCAAAGATCGGACTTTTCCCCAACTTATCCACCCAAAACGGGAGTTTTCCCCATCTATCCACAGAGTTATCCACAAAGTTATCCACAAAAAAACGCTCCCAATCTGGAAAATCAGCCTTTGTAGCTCTGCATTGATATAGGAAAAGAGGGTAGTTCCTTCGATGAGGGTGCATCTAGTCCTGGTTCTTTTTACATAAGCAGATTATTTTGATATAACAGTATTGTCAATTTCAGGTTGTGGCAACAAAAGTACAAAAGCGGCATGGAAGTGACTCTGTTCTAAAGAGTATCCTAATAGAATAATGGAAGAGCTACAAGGGCTATTTCAGTGGAGAGGAGCGTGTTTATGCGTATTATTGGCGTGAATTCTGGTACATCGGTGGATAGTATTGATGTGGCGCTGTGCGACATTTTGCCGGACCCACAGAGCGGGTCGGGAACATTGACATTGCGTCTGCTGGCTCAAGGGGAGCAGCCGTATCCCGCAGCTTTGCGCCAGCAGGTGTTAGAGCTATGCCACGCAAAGATTTGTCGGCTGGATGATCTGACGGAGATGAATTTTCTGCTTGGCGAGGCGTTTGCTGCCGCAGTCCAGGCTTTTTTGTGCACTGCTGGGATAGCTGAGCACGAGGTAGATGTGATTGGCTCGCACGGTCAGACGATCTATCATCTGGTTGAGCCTGGGCGTACACGTTCCACGCTCCAAATGGGCGAGCCAGCAGTAATTGCGCAGCGCACAAGCAGAACCGTTGTGGCGAATTTTCGCGTTGCTGACATTGCGGCTGGCGGTCAAGGTGCGCCCCTGATCTCGTATTTGGACGCGCTGCTGTGCAGTTCTGCTGAGCGTACGAGCGCCTTGCAAAACATCGGGGGCATCGGGAATGTGACCTTTCTGCCAGCGGGCAGTGGCCCCGACGGCGCGTATGCCTTTGATACCGGGCCTGGCAATGTCCTAATCGACTATGGGGCACGCTATTTCACTGGCGCGGCCTTTGATCGCGATGGTGCACTGGCGAGCGCTGGGAAAGTGGATGAGGCGCTGCTGGCTGAGGTACTGGCCCATGCCTATTTTCAGCAACGTCCGCCGAAGACCACTGGGCGCGAACTGTTTGGGGATGATTTCGCCGCTGACTTGATCGCACGTAGCTTGCTGGAACGTGGTCTGGTGTCGGCAGACATCATGGCTACCCTGACTGCGATTACCGCCGACAGTATCGCAGCCGCTTATCGCGCCTTTGGCCCAGCCCGGCTTGATGACGTGCTTGTCAGTGGTGGTGGCGCATATAACCCGGTTCTCATGGCGCGTTTGCAGGCTGCTCTGCCAGAAGTCCATGTGCGAGCATTCGATGATGTAGGGCTGCCTGCCAGCGCTAAAGAAGCCGTGTTGTTTGCATTGCTCGCCTATGAGACTGTGCATAACCGGCCCGCGAACTTACCGCACGCCACTGGGGCGTCCTCGCCTGTTGTTCTGGGCCAGATCACGCCAGGCGAGAATTATCGCGAACTATGTCGGCAAGCATTCTCGTCAGTAGATGGCAACTGCCAAGCGACGAGCAAAATACGCCTGTTACCTACTTAGCATGTACGTTACATAAAATGACATGCAAACAGTATAATCGTTTGCATGCCATTTTATGGGACTCATATTTATTTGTTGGCAATCTCACTCACTTCGGGCGCGGAGACAATGATATCGGCGGCCAGTTCTGGTCCAAGCATATGCTCGACCTGCTCTGTGCCCTCGCCAACACGGATGCTCAGGGGTCCGCCAAAGGGAGCACGGCCCACAACCTGAATGTGCGTTTCAGGATAGAGGCCAAGCTGACCAAGATAGCAGAGCTTCTCTGAATTCTGGTCGCTAACGCGCAGGATTTGCGCTGTCTCGCCATCTTGCAACTGAGCCAATGTGCGCCCTTGACGCAGGGGAAGTGTCCCATCCTTGCTGGGAATGGGGTCGCCATGAGGATCAACTGTAGGGTGGCCCAACAGCTCATCCAGCTTGTCCTCGAACTCCTCAGAGATGACATGTTCCAATCGATCAGCTTCCGCGTGTACTTTATCCCAACTGTAGCCTAATTCCCGCGCTAGGTAGAGTTCCAGCAGGCGATGATGGCGAATCACCTCCATAGCTTTGCGCTCGCCTAGAGGGGTGAGATGCACTCCCCGGTACGGTGTGTGTTCCACCCAACCAGCCACTGCGAAATCTTTAAACAGCATAGTCGCCGTGGCGTCGCTCACTCCCAATCGCTCGCTGACCGCTGAGGTCGAAACCTTCTGGCCTCGCTCTTGCATCGATTGGATAAGCTTCAAACAGTCGCTGAAACGCGGCGCCAGCTCCTGAATGGACTTTTGCACGGTTATTTCTCCTTGGATGATTCGTGATTTTACCTGTATAAAAATATAATACCCTGTCTCTCAAAAATTTACAAGTGGCCCTGTGAAATTAGAGTGGTTAAAACAAAATTTTTGTGAGAAGTAAAAAATGTTTCCAAAATCATTGACAAAATTTTGCCTGTCATGTAATCTAAATTTTAGAAGAATAAAAAATAAAGGGAGACAGAGCGATGAGCGCGTACTCGACTGAACCCAATAAAGTAGGAGAGCAGAACGCCAGTAGAGCACCCATCGCTCCTGAAGATGTCAAACGTGCCATTGACCGCCGGCGAGTCTTAACGTCCCGGAAACGTGGTCGAGGCTTATGGCTGCTCTGGCTACTGATTGGTCCAGGCATTCTGGCTATGCTAGGGGAGAATGATGGGCCGAGTATGATCTCCTATGCCACGACGGGTGCAACCTATGGCGTTGGCTTCTTCCTTCCCTTTATTGTACTCACCTTCGCGATGGCTTATATTGTCCAGGAAATGACGGTGCGGCTTGGGGCCGCCACTAAACGCGGACATGCCGAGTTGATCTACACTCGCTTCGGTCCCTTCTGGGGCTTTTTCGCAATGGCCGATTTGATCGTCGGCAACCTGTTGACGCTGGTGACTGAATTCATTGCTATTCGTGCGGGTCTTGGCTTTTTCGGTGTACCTCCTGTCCTAGCTGTATTGGGATCGCTCCTTGTCATTGTGAGTATTGTGCTGACACGGCGCTACTGGACGTGGGAACGTATTACGCTTGGTTTAGCCCTTTTGAACCTCATATTTGTTCCTGTCGCGGTTCTGGCACATCCTGTGAGCAGCCAGGTGGTGAGTGCGTTCTTTACTTGGGGGCCACTACCTGGCGGAATTACTGCGGGGTTTCTCTTGCTGATGATGTCCAATATCGGTGCAACCGTTACGCCCTGGATGCTCTTCTTCCAGCAGAGTGCCACGGTTGACAAGGGCTTGACCACAGATGATATTCGCCAGGGGCGCATCGATACCGCTATCGGGGCGGTGCTGGCCTCAGTCGCTGCCATTGCCACAGTTCTGGCAGTATCGCCTCTGTTCATGCATCATATCAATGCCGCGAACTTTCAGGGGGCTGATTTTGCCCAGGCTTTGGTGCCGTATGTGGGGAATGTAGGTGCAACTCTTTTCGCTATAGGGATCTTTGAAGCAGGTTTAGTGGCGGCGATCACCATTTCCTCGTCCTCAGCCTATGCCTTTGGGGAAGTGACGGGGCGATCTCATAGTTTGAACAGTTCGTTGCGCGAGGGCTGGCCGTTTTACGCCATCCTGCTTGCGGCGGCAGGCATTGCAGCAACGCTCGTTCTTATTCCAAACGCGCCACTGATCTTCATCGTGCTTATCGTGAATGTCATTGCTACGCTAGCGATGCCGCCGGCCATCGTATTCCTCCTCTTGTTGGTCAATGACCGCGAGATTATGGGCGAACATGCCAATGGCCGTCTTGGCAATTTCTTTGGGATAGCCGTGACCGTCTTTCTCGTCCTTGCAGGGCTTATCTTTGGGATTACAACGGTCTTCCCGCATCTTATCCCATCCTAAGAACCTGCTGTCCAACGTACTATGTGGAGCGCATTTCTTCTCTGAGAAATAGCTAGACAATAGATGAACAAGAGAAATGTATCAACAGAAAAAAAGCAAAGGAGCAACATAATAATGGATACGAGCGTAATAAGAACACAGATGCAAACAGTCTCCCCGCCTACAAAAACATGGGTACACGAAGTACTACAACCTGAGCAACTGTCTACAGCGAAGCAGAGTTTTGGGCGATGCAAGCTGAGCCCAACAACGATTGTTCTCATGTGGGCATTGCGCGTCTACGTAATTTTGATGGTGTTGCTGATCGCCTTGCAAGTCTGGCAGACACTCCATTCGTAGGGAACCAAACCCTTGGCGGGGCTATGCTTTGATAATGCATGTTTTTCAATGTGACTGAAGAGCAGATAAAAATGCAGGGCTTTTCAGAAGAAGAGGTCAAACTCGAATTCATCTTGAATGTCGCTTTTTCCTGGGGCGAGCTTTCTGTTTAGTATGCTTCGCGGTCGTGGAGGATGGAGCTTTTCGCACCCGATCAGCAATGGCAGCCTGGCCGCGTTGCGCAATGGGATCCTCTGATGATTGGTCCTGAACTGTTTTCCATTGCTGATGGGCCTCAGACCAATCTTTCAAGGCGAAGCAGGCCATTGCCAACGCGTTCCTAGCTTCTATATCCCTGGGGCACCACTGTACAACTGCTGCGAAGAGGTCGCGTGCTTGTTTTAGTTGCCCATTGCGGGCGGCTGCTAATCCATGATTAAAAAGTTGGGAAGGATAGAATAATAAGCGTGTATATTCCTGCAATGGTGTATTACAGCGAATACATGTTACCACTTGTGGATCATTTTCCGCTCTGCAAGTAACGATAGGACACTGTACTGTTGCCATCTCTGTTTCTCTTTCTAGCCAGAGATAAACATATCTCTGGCTATTTCTTTTATATGGATCTGTTTACTGGTTACGCTTTTCGACCAGACCCTTGAGATCAGGGTATTGCTGCTCTGATTTGTTCAGTATTTTCTTGATCTCTTCAATTAGCTCGAATTGTCGATGAGTATTTGCCCATGCCAGATTTGGGTTACTCTCAACGAGCTGAGCAGCCTCTTCCAGTTTTTGTCTGATTTGCTGGAGGTGATCGTTCAGATCGGCTCTGTTTTGCTCGCTAGCTCGTAATTCAATAATTGTGGCTTGTTGAAGCACTATCTTAATGTAATCAGCGGCTTGTTCTGACTCTGAGCGTGAGTCATTTGCTTCTAGTACGCTTTGGAGGAGTCCATACAGATAATCACGAATAGATTCAAGCATTTGAATTGCGTCAGTATACGTTTGCTGGTCTTCAGCTTCAAACGCTCTTTTGCCTTGCCGTTTCTGTTCTTCTATCGTTTTTGCCATTTCCATAGAGTTATGAGGCTGATCGAGCTGATCCTCCTTCTGTCTAGCATAGGCATTTAACTGTACACAATTTTTGACTAGCGCATCAAAATCCTCTTTAGGTGGCTGGAGCGTGCTGCTCTGTTGTTTTGTTTCCAGATTATCGACAAGTTCTCTCATTTGATCAAATTCATGCGCTGCCTGATCTTGATCAACCTGTTTCAGTGCATTTTCGTAGCTTTGTTTCGCACGGCGGTATTGAGCCTCGGTGATTGCTCTTTTTCCAGATGGCAAAGCAGCGGCGGCATTCTGGAACTTGCGATCTATAATCTGGATATCATTTGATGTTGGCGCATTTTGCTCTACCGACTTGATAATCGCCTCAAATGTATCCTTTCCAATATTGCCTCTCACTGTGATATGTGCCAGTTTGTTGATTTCCACTTCCATTGGAATGGCTGTACCGATAGGTAGCGATTGGGAAAGCTCAACTTGAATTTCAAGAATTTTCTTACTATTTTGGTAGAATGGCAAACGTACAGGATTATCGCCGCGATAGTGAAATGTAAACCCCGCTTTTGCAGGAAGAGTCGTTAGTGCTTCAACAAGTGAATATCTGCACACTAATCTCCCTTCAACAACTTCCAACCCCAAAGCTTTGCTGATTTTTGCTGTACCTGTGGAACCTCCTGTAGGGCGCATAGCCTCGTTACCTTGATTAATAGTGCGCTCGGCTGTAGCAATTAATGCACCTGCCTGATCATAAATCTCAAAGGTTAGCAGGTTGATGGTGGCAGCCTGGAGTGGAATACGGGTAAAACCGAAGGTGCCGTTTGCCTTGAGATCTTGTTTGTCTTTATAACCGGCAGTGGGCATCAACAACTGGATACTGCCACCAGACAGATCAATCTTTGCATCAAGGGCTTCTACTGTGCCACCGATATGTGTTTGTTTTGAGCCAGTTGCGCCGATGCCACGGAAGGAAATACGTATCGTCCTTTCAGGATTGTAGACAACCAGACCACCAGTAGCAGCGGCACGGATGGCAGCCCCTAGTGCGACAATAGTATCAACTTTGTTATAAATGGGTTGCGCACATTTTGCTCTTGGCTCGGAACCTGATGAATCGGCGCAGAAGTATGTACGTACTGTTTCGCGCACGAGAGGTATGTGTGTGGTGCCGCCAGCAAGAATAATAGCATCTACATCGGCCAGCGTAATACCTGCTTTTTCTTTTGCTTGTTCTAGGGCAGCGAGACAGTAAGGAATGGTTCTCTCTACAACAGGCTGTACAATTTTCTCTAGTTCGGACCGTTCAATATTCATGTCTATATCGACGCGTTCGCCAGATTTATCCTGCAATGTTGTTGTATCGCGCAAAACAAATTCTGTCGAAAGAGAAAGGCTTTTCTTGACGCCTTCAGCAAGTAATTTAAGCTTTTCAAAGCGAAGCTTATCTTCCTGGTTTTCGTAATCGAATTCGAGATCATACCCTTCGCGCACCAACCGTTTGCGAAGATCTTCAGCCAGCAAAACATCGATATCGTCTCCACCCAATCTATTATTGCCATTAATTCCCAGGACTTCGAATTCGCCCTCGGTACAGCGAAGAACAGAGACATCGAATGTGCCTCCTCCTAGATCATAGACGAGAAATACACCATTTTGGGTATTTGTTGCCCAGCAATGGTAACAGGCAGCAGCCGTGGGTTCATGCAGCAACTCAAGCACTTGAAGCCCAGCTAGCTCAGCCGCTTTACGCGTAGCCTCGATTTGTGGCTGATCAAAGTATGCTGGGACAGTTACAATTGCGCGGTCAACGATCCACTCTGTGCTCTCTGTTGCAAATCCGGAAACATCCTGCTCGATCTGCTGTTTCATTTCGTGCAGGATATGCGCGGAAATCGCTTCAGGTGTTGCTTGCTCATTTGTGAGGGAGACCGTTCGCTGGCTGCCCATTAAGCGTTTGATTGAGCGAATTGGCTGTGGCTCATGGCCAATACGGGAGTATGCTTTGCGCCCGATGATAATTTCCCCGGTTTTGCCATTTTTCCAAACACAGCTGGGAGTCGTTTCGCGCTTCGTGTCTTGGTCGCTGTGAATCATAATCGCCGTATCTGTAGGATTCATGATAGTGACGACGCTGTTTGTGGTACCTAGATCAATGCCTATTGCTTTGCTGATAATCTGTTTTATCATTGAATGCTTTGTTTCCTTCCTAAAAGAGAAAAGAGTGTACCCTAGAGCGATCCGGCGGGATCTTTTTCTTTGGGTGCACCCATAACGACAATGCCAGTATGGATGATTTTTCCTTGATAGCGTATTATCGGTTTAATAACCTCAATAACGACTTCTTCGGAAAAATCTTCATGGTGTTTCCAGGCAACAACGTCAACGTCACTGGCGATTTCGTCGAACGGTTTGCCTTGTGGAATAACAATCTCTAGACCTGCGGTTTGCAGCGCTTCGATCTGCCGATCTTTCTCAATTCTGAGCGAGCGGTACACTTTGTCTAGGGATGCCTCTTCCAGCTTCTGTCGATGGCGTTCAAGGGCCATTGAGAAGCTAGCAACCAGAACCGCTTGTTGTGCCAGATCAGCAATGCATCGCTGGCGAATTTCATTAGTGGCATTTTTTTCTGCTTCAAGTAAGGTCTGATATGTTTGGAGCATAGAACCAGCCTCTGAAGCAGGCGCGAGGATATCAATTTCTACAAGGACAGTGCGCTCAGTAAAAAGGCTCCAGTCGGGAAATTTATCCGAAGATAACATCGCGCACCTCTAGTGGGGATTTCACTTCAACCGGAAATGGGATATCATTAAGGGCAATTGCAATATCTGCTTCCGGTATGTCTAGTAGGAATTGCAAAAATTGCCGGAATACAGCCGCCATATCCACATTTTCCAGACTAATTGGTGGTGCTTCTTTTATGAGCTTATCTAGATGGATCTGTGCGTTTTTGTATTTTTTTGCAAATTGCTCCAAGAGCGAATCGGCATATTGCGTGTCAGGATACTCGAAAAGTTCGTGAGCCAACCGTGTATGAGGATTCGTAATCAGTTGCTCTTTTGCCCAACTGTAGAGCTGCTGTTCCGTCTCAGTTTCGGCAGTATCATACAACTCCTGTGTTCTTTCAATGATCTTGCGTTTGGTAGCATCCGTTGCTAGTCGCAATACGAGAAATGGGTTTGGTTTATCTATCTCCACAATCATTACCTTTTCTTTCGTTCTCCCGATTAGGAAGGTTTATCATTAAAATGTGTCATCGTAATCATCATAAACGTTATATCTATCCTCTTCTTCTTCTTCTCCTTCCTCATCATCATCATCATCTTCTTCTTCTGTATCCTTACCTCCTGTTTCTTCTGAAAGTTTTTTTATGAATGTTTGAGCATTAACGTTGGAAGCATCCCATTGTAATGCAGTTTGATAGCAATGTAGTGCGGCCTCCTGGCTGTCTGATGTTAAGCCGCGCCATACAAAATGTTGAGCAATAGCACGGTTTTCTGGGAGAAAACCATATCCCTTTCTACTCAGAAGAATAAGCTGATCTACAATACGGGAAGCAGCGTTCACCGTTGTAAAAAGCAGCTTTGAAGAAGCTGCGTTATTGTGTATTTGCCTATAGCTACTACCGCACCAATCATTATGCCAATGGATATTTGTAAGCAATACCTGTTTTAGTGGTATATGCATATCAATAAAATGTTTCAGTTTATGAAGCCCCGCTTCGTAGTTTTTACCCGATTTCTGTAAAGTAGCGATGTTCCCTAGTGCTTCTTCTGCTTCTTTGAGTAAATGTGTACACCACTGGTTGAGCATATCAGAGGCGTTAGTTATTACTTTCTGCAAGCGTTCAGTATTGAGCGGGATTTCAAATCTCAAGTTATATTTCTGTAGTGTTTTTTGTAGCTTTGCAACTCCCTGACTGCATCGGTAAAGGCAGCGCAAATGTATTTCGGCATCGTTATAACGGGCTTCGTTGAATGCTCTCCTGGCATGTGTAAGATGGGAGAAGAGCATATTAGTTATTGTTTTCTCGAATAGCTCTTCTTGTTGTGCATTAGAGAGATTCTCTCGTCCTTCCGTGTTATTTATTATTCTCGCCTGAGAAAAGCTATGCCAGAAATCATCTGTACAAAGCAGGAGCGTCCAGAGAATAGTATGTACCGTTAAATACGCCTTTTGGTGATCGTGTTTTGCCAGATGAGCCTGGACATATTCTTGGTAAAGTATCGCAAGCATATGGAGAAATTGAACATCCTGGCGATACTCATAGACGAGATCGTTCCACACATTTTCTGGTTGCGTGTTCAGCTTGGAAAAACGTGTCTGAAAGTCGGTATGGCCCTCTAATACACGTTGGACGCCGTGGTAGCGCCCAGGTATTTCCAGAACTTCTTCAATACCTGGAAATTGTTTTGTCAGGACTTCTTGCGTAACAATTTGCAGTTCCAATTTGTGAGCTATACGCTCCAAATTTTCCTGTTGCGTTTTTTTGTTCACGCGTTTGGCAGCTTCTCGTACCCTCAAAATAGCAGTATGCTTGTCACCGTTATTGTTTGCTTGAACCGCCATATGGCATAGAAGAACCGCAGACTCTCGCAAAAGCTCATCCGATAAAGTTGTATCTCTAGATAATGCTTGCCAGATCTTGTCAGCTTGTTCTATTTGCCCAATGATTACAAAACATCGTGCAAGCATGACCTGCTGGTTTTTATTCATCGATTTACCTGCTTCCTGCTGAACCAGATCGACAAGTTGAGGTAATAGAGCTTTTGTGTTTGCCCCGTGAACACATAAGTAGGAGAGGAAGCTGGGAAGGTTGATGACATTCAAGATCTTCGCTTGATGGTCTTTCCAGGCACTAAATATCAATGTGCATATTTCCACAGAATCACCAGCGGCAAAAAAGAGCAGCATATCTACAAGCAGTATATGCTGTTTGTTTCGCTGGATTGCCTCGTTGAGGAGAGGAGGAATATGCACCAAGTCCTTCGTTTGTCCTTTTAGTAGTGCTGCCAGAAATCGACAAAGCTCTTGTTCGGGCAGACTATCTGGAAAGGATGTTTTATCCAGTACATACATTGCTGCTTGTGTATCATGCTGCTCAAGATAGGTCAGAGCTAGGAGAATTACCAGGAAACAATTAGAGGGATGGACTTGAAGCTGATGGTCAAGATAATCATACGTATGTGTATGGTTATCTTCTATCAGGTATTGTTTGTAAGCAGATAAAGCGATGCATTTGTTCTGTAGTTGCTTGAGCATAGAATGGCTACTTGTTCTGGTAATCTGCGCCAGCATATGCATAAAGGCTTCGGCCTGCGTTTGCGATGTTGCTCGCTGGCACGCCCGTGTTATCATCTGAGCAATGGCTATCCGTGTTTCATCTGCCAAACCATCGAGATTGTCAAAAAGAAAACCTATGTTTTGCCAGAGAGTCACAATATCGGCAGGCGGTGCGTACCACAAGCGAGCTAAGAAGGTATACCATAGAAGAAATGGTTTCTGCTCCCTAACGTTTAACTGTTTAATATCAGGCCATATGTCGCTATATATATCTGGGTGGGCCAGAAATTGGGCGCATTGTGTAAGCGCGTAGCAGTCCTCTGAGAGCGCTGTATGTGGGATTGCCAGTGCTGTATCAAAAGCATTAATGGCACGATCATATCGCGCTTCACTGAGATAGAGGCACCCTTGTGTATAGTATGCTCTGGCAGCAAGTTCTGGTTGTCGTACTGATTTCCCTATATCCACTGCTGTGCTTCTTTCAAGATGGGCTATGTAAAGGTTGAGCAATTGTATTTTGGCATCTGTACGTCTGGTAATAGTCATAAAACGCTGCAACATTGTTTTTGCCTGACCGAGTGAACCTTGTTCCATATAATGTACCGCCAGAATAAGAGCAGCACGGTGGTAGCCATACTGGAGCGCCACCTCTTCGAGGGATTTACATCCTTGCTCGATACTATCTACTGAGGCTGTAGCATATGTTGGAGAAAGCATAGCTCCATTTCCAGGCGTTTGCTCTTTTGTGGATTCTCCATCATTTGTTGTTAGCAGCATTACCCCTGTCCACATTTTCTGGTCTGCTAAAGGAAGATGTTGAAAAAGAGGATAGAGCATATATTGCTTCATCATTGTGGATTTACGTACATATAAAGCATATCCCAGGCCAGTGCGTAGTGCCTCTAAATCTTCTTCAAGAGATCCGTCTCCAGGCTTCCAGGAGAAGGAGAATGGATACTTGGCAGAGACGAGTGCTAGCCGTGTCTCGATGATAGAGGCGACATATTTCGGTGAAATCTTTGCAATAGTGTGTAAATCCGCCTCTAAGTGAGGCTCTTCAGCAATTGAGGGGTCCGTATCAAGCAAGAGGCAGGCGATTATCCAGCGGCCCGGCCAGATTTTTAAGCGAGAATCGTCCTTTAAAAAGGTTTCTCTTTCTCCTATCAGAGCACAATAACGTTTTAGAAGGGCTTCTTTTTCTCCTAATTGCATTTCTGCCCATGCTGCGTAATAATGCCATCGTAACTGTTCTGGATGCTGGTGAATATAAGACTGTAACAGAGTTAAAGCCTCTCTGGCATTTCCCTCAAATAAATGGAGCCTTGCATATGCAGTGTGAAACATGTCACCTACATACTGTTGTAGATCTAGTCTAGTAAATTGCTGCATATCTTTGGTGGTCAGAGGTGGAGAGCTATTGATAGTCCTGCTTTCAAGCCATTGTAGTAGGGTACTAAATTGCACACAAGCCCGGACGAGCGGCTTATTGAATAGTGGTGTGACTTGTGAGAACAGAAGATAATCAATAGATTTGTAGCTGCTATTTTGTATCCAGGCAGCAAGCAGCCCGATTAATGCAAGCTCGTTATAGATATCTGTTTTGTAGGCTTTTTCAAAACATCTGGTTGCATTAATAGCATTTTTTTCAATCAGCAAATGGTATAAACCGAGGGTGGTATATGTACATGGTAGTATGATATTGCATGTAAGTAGCTGCTTAATCAGTTCCGCTGATTTTTTAATGTGTATCAATGCAGTAGCGAAGTTTACAGAACAATAGATGGTGAGAATAGCGAGAACCTCTGTCTCCTGTGTTGGCTCTAATACCCATTGCACATAGTCTATGTACATACAGATATACTCATCACTCAGCAATTTTCTTTTAGCAAGTTCCTGGATGGTCCGACTTCTCCAACATTTATCAAATAATGGAGAATAATAAATGCGAGCAAACAATCGACCTGCATTCTGTAGATCGCCTCGTAGCGAGTAGATATCGGCGAGGTGGTTCCAGATAGTACCAGTGGTATTACTGTCTGCCGATGTTTGCAGAAGTAATGTTCCCAGTTCCTCGAATGCTTTGAGATCACTTTCTGTGAGAAGTTGGAGACTATCCGCTTGCAAAAAAGTGTTGAAGAGTAATACACAGAGTTGAGGAAATTTGGCTAGATTCTCTCCTAGCTGTTGGTAGAATAGCCGCAACTTAGCAATACGGCTAGTTGGGTTGCTATTAGCCGCGATCTGCAATAATTGAGTTTTTAAGTGCCCTTCGCGGGTGAAATGATCTAAAAACGTTGGCTCCTTGCTCACAATACCTCCATTCTTATTGTTTACTGCGCGAGTGATTATGGAATACCACGCGAATAAGAGGCAGCTTGTCATATATATCCGGTGAATTTGGTGGAAGTTCGCATTGTATCTCGATACTTATTGCTGTCTGATAATCCGCTTCATTCTCCATCTGCCCATGTTGTATACTATCTTCAACTAACTGGGAAAGAAGTCTTTCTACAATACGCCCTCCCTCTTTATTGCCAGAGCGTTGATTTGTCCTATGACTGTGCTCAGCGATATATTTCACCAGCGTATCTGGCACAATTAATGTTTTTTCTCTCTTCTGCTTCCAGGCTTGCTGCATTTTTGTGAGATGTTTGCGGCATATAGCTTCCATTGCCTCTAGATCAAGCGGGCGGAATATGATGACGTGACGAATACGAGCAATAAATTCTGGTGAAAATACCGGTTGATCAGAGCGTTCATGACGAATCTTGGTAAGCGCCTTTTTTACCTGTGCAGCAATTTTGTTGGCATCTCGTTCACCTGAAAGCCACATCTGAGCAATAATTTCCGAGCCAGCATTCGAAGTAAGAATGAAAATAGCCTTGTCGGCATAGGCTTTCGTACCACGCGTATCAGTGATCCAGGCTTCGTCAAAAAGATTCAAGAATGGTTTCCACACTTCCGGGTGGGCTTTCTCTGCTTCATCAAGTAAAAAAACACAGTGAGAGTCTGCATTCAAGTCATTGATTAGGCGACCACCCTGGTCATACCCTACATAGCCAGGAGGGACGCCAATAATACCCGAAACACTGTGTGGTTCCGTAAAGTTAGCCATAGTATATGTTTGCAAACGTTTGGAGGATGAGTAAAATTGGGCTAGGGCTTTGGCAAGCTCTGTTTTCCCTACACCTGTTAATCCTGCAAAAAGAAGGACAGAAGCTGGTTTACTGGAATCTGTCCAGCCAGCTTTGATACGCCGTAGTTCCATTGCCACCGTTTTCACGGCTTCATCTTGTCCAATAACAAACTTCGTCAGATCCTGCTCGTAGTTCGCTTTTTTTGCAATACCAGTTAGTGTTTCTTTTGGCAGGCCAGTAATCTGCGCAACCACATGAATAATGTCTTCTATACGCAAGGCAGTTTCTGATTTACCATGCACTGTTCTTGCGTAGTCAACGAGTTCACACGCTCGATGGAGTACCTTGATGGATTTATTAGGATGCCGTTCGCTCAAAATATAGTTTGTAGAGAGCATTAATGCTCGTTCGATGACTCTCTCGTCAATCTGCATATGATATTCCTGTTCGAGTTTTGTACTGACCAGTTTTAATATCTCTAGTGTAGCTTCTTCTCCTGGTTCAGCCACAAAGACACGAGTAAAAAATTCCAAGAATTCATATTCAGAACTGAGCAACTCTTCAAACTCACGGTTGGATAAGATGCCAATAAACTGAAGTTGGTGCTCCCGGAGCGCACGGCGGAGTAGGAGCATATTTTCTTGTTTCATCTCGGTGCGAAAAAATGCTCCTAGCCCATCAAGACAAATAAGAAGATTTTTGTGTCCATGAACAGCGGTGAGTAATTGTGTCAGTTTCTTTTGGCTCTCTTGCGGTGAAAGATCCCGGCAGTCTATCCAGATAAAACGTCGCTGCCTAAGGGAGAGAATTTTACCAGTTGCGGCTCTCTTTGCTAGATCTCTGATGAGCGTCGTTTTGCCAACGCCATATTCGCCCGTGATTAGCACATGGTTATTTTCACGACGATAAAGCGCTTGTACTATTTCTTCTCTGGCATATCGGGTGGTATCTGATAGAACCTGCCCATTTTCGCCTAGTGGTATGGTGTCAGGTAAACTCTGCATTTGAGCAAGATAGGTAAGGTCTTCTGAAGGAAGAATAGTTGTAGGCAGATGAAATGGAGACTCATGCCATACATCTGCTCGCATATCCTGGATATGATACTCCAGGTGCCTGCGCATTTTAGGCAAATCTATTTGAATGGAGATCGTCCGAAAAAACGAGATGAGCCGCAGCGACATTGTTTCAAGTAGTCCATGAAGCAAGTGGCTGGTATCTATGGTTTTCTGTTGCCATGTACTCATAGCTCTCTGCGCTGCCTCAAAGAGTGCCAATGTCTCCTCATGCATATGCTCTTTTGTTAAGATAAGAGAAGTAACCTCATGCCTCGATGAGCGCAAACTCTCTTTTATTGATTGGATAAGATTTTCTAATGGAACCCCTGGAGGTAGCTGTGCGTGAACGAGACGCTGGGTAATACCATCCTCTTCTTCTAGCAGGCTCAAAAAACAGTGTTCAGGCATAAGAAATGCGTATCCTAAAAGTGAAGCGTAGGCAATAGCTGTTTGCAGGCTTTTCCAACCATTTTTTGAGAAAATGGCTGTTGTTAGGTACCCAGATGGAGAAGGGAAAAGTGCTAATATGTGGTGTGCGCCATATATATGTTCCTGTAGCAACGTTATGCAGTTCGTTACCTGGAGAATAGTCATATTTTCACGATCTTTTGTATCCAAATGAGTAAGTACACAGAGCATCAGTAGTAACGTTGTGGCTTCTGGTTGATACTCCACAGTTTCTTGTAGCTCTGTTAGCTCTGTTCCAAATTTTTCCAGTATAACCTGCATCTCATGGGAGAAATCAGAAGGTATTCTAGGGGCATGATTTCGTTCAGCACGAACTGGATTATAGATGTCAATGATTGTGTGTATATCTTCGAGACTCGCACCAGGCTCTAGAGACTGTGTGAGAATTGTGTGAATTTTCCCTTCGCCTTTGGTAAGTATCGTTCTAAGCACATCACTTGGGCAAACATTCTCTCTTGCATATTCCACGGCATCCTGTAACACCATGATGGTTTGTAGATCTGATAAGGATTGAGTGGTAAACACACCTTTTGGAAAAAACATACGCCCCTTATATCTATATAAAAATTAGAACACATACCTATTTCAACAACATTATATCCTGACTGAAGCGATTTGTAAATATTTCCAGTAAAATTGACAGGGCTATTCAAAGGTGGCAATGGCTTCGGGGTCAGCCTCGGTTGTGGTCAAATTGGTGAAGCCATACACCACTTGCTGGCTCGTTTCTGTGGTATACGTCACCCGCTTCTTGGCTGATTTGGCTGGCTCTTTCTGCTCCTGTGGCTAGCCCTGCTTTTCTGGTTGCTGGGAGGTCGTCTGCTCTCCTGCTTCAAGTAAATTGGTGAGCTTCCTTTGCCTCTTTTTGGCGGTACGGGTCTTGGCTGATGCTTGCCCATTTGCTGGCAAACCACTCATTCATCTTGGTGGTGGTCTGCACGGTACGGGTGGTGAGACGGTCATGCCCTTTTTCGGTCTCCAGGTGATCTTCACGAGCCGCCGCGATCTTATGGGCGTCCTGGTGAATAAAAAGTTGACTACTGTGCTGGCGATCATGTGTAGGATGCTCATTCTCACACTGAATGTCGTGTTGCTCTACCAAACCCTTGGCGGGGCTATGCTTTGATAATCTCCTTCTATAACAGCCGCATCACAAGCGCACGCAGGAAATAACTACTCCCTGTGTGTGCTTGTAACTTTTTAAGTGATCGCATGTATTTAGTATATTGCATCACGTATAAAATAATCATCTTTTTGGGCCATATCCATTGTCAGTTTTGTTTCTTCTGTATTATAATGTGGGCTGGTTAACTAACCAGGCAGAGAAGAGATAATGGGCGGCTAGAGAAGTCGCGGCTAGTAGCACTGCCCAGTTGGCTAGGGAGTTGTTTATGCATGGATTAATCTTTGTCACCTGGGAAAAGTATCTCCTGGAGCGTTTTCAAGGGAATATGTTGGCTGCGTATCGTCAGCAATTAGGCTTGAATGCAGCGAATTCACCGTTGGCTGTGCGCACGTATCCCGATGAACTGTTACTAGCGGGTGTTGGGGCCGCGCACGAGATCACACGCGTGCCAGTGGACACATTATTGAAAGAATACGGGCATTATTTTATCGTCAATAGTTTGACACGCCACCGTTGCGCCTATTTGCTCAGCCAGGCACATAACGGGCGCGATCTCTTGCTGACGATGCGCGACGCTCATGAACAGATGAAGCAATTGCCAGATGGTTTGACCCCACCACTTTTTGAGTACCGTTTTCATCCTCGCGATCCCCAGACAATGGTGCTCATTTACGATAGTCCGCGTCAGTTTTGTCCACTGCTTATAGGAGCCATTCAGGGGTCCGCCGATTATTATGGCGAGCAAGTCAGCATTTCCGAGCAAACCTGCATGAGGCGTGGTGACCGGGCGTGTACGTTTATTATCAAATATTCTGGTGCTCAGGGCAAGGAGGAGGCCACCCCAGAAGCGCAAGCACATCGCAAAGAGCAGCAGAGTTTCGCTGATCAAATTTTCCTGCTGTTGCCATCACAACACGGGCTAACCCTTATTGAGATTCAGGAGCGGTTGCGGCGGCGCGGAGCTAGCCAGCGCGAGCTACGCCCCGCACTGATCTTACAGGCGCTCACACAACTCCATCACGCGGGTCTGGTAGCGAGTTCCGCCAACGAACCAGGGGATGAGTTTACTCATCGCCGCTATTGGAGTGTACCAACTTTGCACCATCA
>JBDTBU010000262.1:0-15604 GCA_039923935.1 Ktedonobacteraceae bacterium
GTCACAGGACCAAAGGCGAGAGGCAACACCGTCGAACGAGCGGTGCCGTCCCTGGCTGGCAGAAACATGAAAAGGGTCGGCTCGCCGTCTCTTTCCACGCCCGTCCCTCGTCGAGCAGATACTTTTACGGCTCTTCTTCCTGTTCGATCCGTCGGTTCTCACCCACCCGCACCAAAAAAGAGGTCTGGGTGGCCTGGCACACCTGAAAGAACGGGAACCTATCGGCTCCCCGATCTCTGATAGGCACAACAGTGATCCCGGCTGGGAACGTTCCCAAATGCATGACCAGACGCATCCACCCATCGGTCTCACGTTCGCTGCGTTGCCGTCTCTGACCGCGTGTCTCTCCTATGGGAGCCGGGATACCCACAAACGAAACGGTTCCTGAAGCGCACCACCCAGCACCTCGCCGCTTTCTGGCACAACTGCCAGCACCGGTGGGCAGATACAGCCCTCGTTCGCGCTCATTGCCGACCTGACCCAACCCTGTGGTTTTCGTCAGCATTTCGTATGTGTTCATCTTCCCCTTGTAACACATTGTAAAATGTCTATACTTCTTAGGCCTTCAGGCCGGGGTATCTGACTAGGAAATATCAAGCCAAACGCATATTCCCTGCGAAGCGCAATATCGCGTTGGTTGGCTTGTTCAGTAGCACGCGAATCAGTGTAATCACAATGGCCGCGATCAGCCCATCGAACGCGCCGCCCAGGATATCGCCGGGATAGTGGACACCCACGAAGACACGAGCAAAGCCAATCGCACAGCCCATTGCAAAGGTCAACAGCGTAATCCACGCAGGATAGTTCAACGCCTTGAGCAGTGTGTTCTCGCCAGTCTCGCGTTTCTGAAGCCGAGCCATTTTTCGGGCTGGCAGTAGTTGTAACAAGAACATGCCACCTACTGCGAAGGCCCAAGCCGTATGGTCGCTGGGGAATGAGCCATCGGCGGCGTGTGTGATGAGTTGGTGCACAACATGATGCGTGATAAAGGGGCGCGGCTCGAAGATCACCTGTTCGATCAGCAGGTTTATAGCGTAGGCTGCGAGGCAGGCAATAGCCACCCAGAGCACAGCCGCTCGTCGTTCGTGCAACATCTCCTGCTCACCGTTGCTGAGTTGCTGCTTGCGCCATGCGAGTGGCCGCCCCCACATGAGCAGCATGACCAGGGGCAGGCAGAAGACCAAATAGTTAGCACAGAAAACCATCAACGCGTCTAACCAGGGATATATGCCTGCAAGACCGTTGATACTCTGAAACAGAGCGTAATTCAGTTGCATAAGTAGCGACATTGCGCAATCCTCTCTCTCGACTGTTCTCTTTAGATGGGCCTATTTTACGCGTGCGGTTGTATTTATGCAAGAGGTGATGTTGAGGATTAGTACTCGTATCATATTACATCAGTAGGAGAAGAGAGAGTCCGGTTATCCAGACTCTCTCTTCTCCCACTGATGTAATATCCTACAGCATTGCGGGGTGCAGTTCTTTCCGATAGCGGATCACTGTGCGTTTATTCGGACGCATCCCGGCACGCTCGTAGAGCCTGGTGGCTCCGCTGGGATTGGCAGCATCGACGCTGAGGCTGCACTTGTGGATGTCGCGCTGGTAGAACTCGCCGAAGGACTGATAGAGCAGGGCAAGGGCAAGGCCGCGTTTGCGCCAAGTGGGACGTACCGCGACCTCGTTGATCCAGCTGATCTGACTCTCTTTGCCTGCTTTATGATCTACAACCTACCCAGCACAACCTCAACCGTATAGCTGTCCAGCTTCTTACCCTCGTCCGGCGCGACCTTCTCGCGGTAGGCTTCGTGCATCGCTGGGGCGGGCTGGTTGGGGAGAACGAGAGCCAGGGTGTTGGCTAACGTCTCCGCTTGCACAGTGGCTTTGTGGCGTTCTAGCATGGTGACTAGCTCTTGGTCGGCGTACAGGGCCAGGGCGATGTGATCCTCGATTTTGAAGCCAGCCTTCTTACGCATATCTTGTACATAGTGCGTCAGATCGCGCACCAGACCTTCCTCACGCAATTCGGGTGTGATCGTGGTGTCCAGAGCCACGACGTAACCACGCTCTTCGGCAGCGACAAAGCCGGGTCGTACTGTAGAGACAACCTCGATCTCTTCTGACGTGAGTTCGATCTGTTGGCCTTCAACGGTGAGGCTGAGTTTGCCGGTTGCGTTGAGCTGACGCGCCGCCTCGTTGGCTGCATGGGCGTCCAACGTTTTGATTTTCGCCAGGATTTTCTGCACTAGTGGCCCGTACTTCGGCCCCAAAACCTTGAAATTGGTTTTGAGCGTGTAAGCCAGCATATCGTTGTCAGCACTCATCAGTTTGAGGTGCTTGATGTTCAGTTCCTCAAGCACCTGCTCCTGCAAGCGTTGTAGTGCTTCCTCTTCGGCAGCGTTGGTGACGCGCACATGCAAGGTGTTGAGCGGTTGGCGCACTCTGATCTGGGCCTTTTCGACGCGTGCGGCCCGCCCCAGGCCAACAACGAGCATAACCAGATGTGTCTCACGCGTGAGCTGCTCATCGATCAAGCTCTCATCAGCTTGCGGCCAATCACACAGGTGCACACTGAAAGGCGCGTTCGTATCGACGCCACGTACGAGGTTCTGGTATAGCTCTTCGGTGGTGAACGGGATGAACGGCGCAAGCAGCGTGACCAGCGTGGTCAGGCATTCGTAGAGCGTCAGATACGCCGCTAGCTTGTCGTTGTCCAGGCCGGATTTCCAGAACCGCTCGCGACTGCGCCGCAGATACCAATTTGACAGATCTTCCAGAAATGCCTGGATGGCTGTGGTGGGCCGCTCGCTGTCGTATTGCTCTAGACCAGCAGTCACCTCGCGGATAGTCGAGTGCAGTTCAGAGATGATCCAGCGGTCAATCTCGCTGCGATGCGCGACGGGCAGTTTGTGCTGTGTCGGGTCGAAGCCGTCGATGTTGGCATAAGTCACGAAGAACGAGTAGATGTTCCAGACTTTGTCCAGCGTGCGCCGGACGAGCATCCACTTCTCGCTCAAGCGTACAGGCCGTCCCAGGTGTGCTGACGTGTCCATCTCTTCCTGCGTGGGAATGCGTGGGAAGTTGATGTTCTGTTCCGGCACATGATTGGCGTAGAGCCAGCGCATGGTATCCGAACCAACAGTTTCCGCAGCACTATCGAAATCGACAAAGTTCGGGCCAGTTTTGTGCATGGGCTTGCTATCCTCACCCATCAACGTGCCATAGCCGAAGAGTGTCTTGAACGGCGCGACGTTCTCCAGCACAGTGCTCATGACCAGCATCGAGTAGAACCAGTTCTTGAACTGACCAGGGAACGACTCGGTTACAAAGTCTGCCGGGAACCACTGTTTCCAGTATTCAGGATCGCTGCGATAGTTCATGGTCGAGAAAGGCACGATGCCCGCATCCAGCCAAGGGTTGCCCACCTCTTTGACCCGCGAAACTTCACTGCCGCACTTTTTGCACGCGATTTTGACGCTATCCACCCACGGACGATGCGGAGAGTTGCCCTCGAACTCTTCCCAACCGGAAACAGCCCGCGCTTGTAGCTCCTCTTTGCTACCGATAATCTCAAAAGTGCCGCATTGTTCACAGTCGTAGATTGGCAGGGCCAGACCCCAGTAGCGCTTCTTGGAGATCATCCAGTCGTCCATGTTGGTCAACCAGTCCATCTCGCGATCCAGACCAAACGCCGGAATCCAGGTGATCTGCTTGACAACCTCCATGATCTCGTAGCGCAGCTTATCCATTGAGATGAACCACTCATCGACCAGACGGAAGATCAGTTCGGTCTTACAGCGCCAACAGATGGGATAGCGGTGTTTGTAGGTTTGCGGGCGATAGAGCACACCCTTGGCAGTCAGGTTATCTGCGACCTGCTGAGCCACTTCCGAAGCCGTTAGCCCAGTCAGCCAGTCGTAGCCCTCAACGTAGATGCCGAAGTCATTCACTGGAGCGAGTACAGCTAGGCCGAACTCTTTGGAGAGACCGAAGTCCTCACGACCACAGCCGGGCGCGATATGCACGATACCAGTGCCATCGGTTGCGCTGACATCCTTCCAGGCCACGACCTTGTGCTCGACGCCCTGTGTAGCTGGCAACTCGTCGAAGGGACCGTGATAGGTCCAGCCAACGAGATCGTGACCCTTGAGCGTTTCGACTACATGGAAATCGCCCTTGTCGCGCCCCTTGAGCGCCTTGAGCACTGAGAGCAACGCTTCGGCTAGGTAATAGTACTCGCCGTCCTGCTCAACCTTCACGTAAGACAGTTCCGGGTGCACCGCCGCCGCAACATTGGCCGCTAGTGTCCAAGGCGTGGTTGTCCAGACCAGCAGGTGTTCTCCAGGTCGGTCCACCAGAGGTAATCGCACGTACAGGCTGAGATGGCTGATCTCTTTGTAGTCCTCGCTCAGCGTCTCCATATTGGAGATACCGGTAGCACAGCGTGGACACCATGTCATCACATCATGCCCTTTATAGATCAGCCCCTTCTCCTGACATTTTTGCAGAAACGACCAGATTGTGTAGTTATTCTCGTCCGAGAAGGTATAGTAATCGTTGCCCCAATCGGCCCATTGGCCCAGACGGATCGATTGGTTGATGATACGTTGGGCAAAGGTTCGCACACGTTCTTTACAGAGATTCACAAACTTCGCGATGCCAAATTTTTCGATCTCTTGCTTGTTTTTCAGTTGAAGCTGCTTCTCCACCTCGACCTCGACCCAGAGACCCTGGCAGTCGAAGCCATTCTGATAACGTTGTTTGTAGCCCTGCATGGTTTTCAAACGCTGGTAGAGATCCTTATAAGTGCGGCCCCAAGCGTGATGGACGCCCATAGGGTTGTTCGCGGTAATTGGACCATCCAGAAACGAGAAGCGTTTTTCGCTCTGCTCGTTACGCTGCAAGTACATCTTTAGGACACTATGATCGTCCCACCACTGTTGGATGGTGCGCTCCAATTTGGGATAGTCAACCCGATCTGCCGCCTCAACGGGACGAAAAACATTCGATTTGATGGTCACAATAACCCTCCTGCTGCTTGTCGCTTAGTCTCGTAACTGTATTTCCAGCCGTTTGTTAATGCGGCCCTTATTCTCGGTTTTGGTAATCCGAATGCCGCCGACCTCTTTGGTGTGGCGGACGTGTGTGCCGCCGTCCGCTTGCAGGTCCAGGCCCACAATCTCCACAATGCGCACTTCCGGCATTTCGGGTGGTAGCAGATTAATCTTGGTGCGTATCAAATCCGGGATGGCAAAAGCCTTCTCGCGGGGCAGCGTGTAGACCTGGATGGGATAATCGGTCTGCACCGCCTGATTGATCTTCTCCTCAATAATCGCCAGCCGCTCTTTGTTGAGATCTTCCATCGCGAAGTCCATGCGTGCGCGATCTGGATACATCTGGCCGCCAGTGACTTGCACGCCGAACTCGCGCCAGATCGTGCCACAGAGGATGTGTAGCGCGGTATGTGTGCGCATCATGCGGTAGCGGAAATCCCAGTCAATCGTGCATTTCACCTCGGCACCGACCAGTGGTGGCAGGCAATCCAGTGTGTGCCAGACGACATCATTGCGTTTATTCAGCGCGATAATTGTGCCTGTTTGCTGCGTATTTCCCCAAGCTATTACGCCGTGATCGGGGAGTTGACCGCCGCCGCCGGGATAGAAAATAGTTGCATCCAGTGCGATCTCGTCGCCTTCGACAGCCATCACGGTGGCAGTACACTCAAACATAAAACTATCTTCGTGATACAGCAGCTTTGTCTTCATAATAAAAATACTCCTTTGTATGCTTGCTACCGGAAAACAAAAAAATCCTCGCGTCCGCTGAAGGGACGAGAGGAACTCCCGTGGTACCACCCTGATTAACCAGGCAAGCGCCCGACTGTTTTCGTGCGTTCTGGCTCACTCATCTTACGCCGACCCGCGCCATCGTGGACGGGTTGAAGCAAGCCTCTGCGATAACGGGGAGGGTCCGGCTAGCTCTACTGCGTGTTCTGCCAGCGGCTCAGGAGTGATCTTCCGCGTGTGTGTTTATCTGGGTCCGTTCGCACCAGCCACGGACTCTCTGCGCCAGAAAAAACAGCGTACTGGCTCCCTCATAGCCTGCGCTTTTCTCTTATAATACCAGAGAATCACGATTCATGCAATCCTGTAGACGCGGTATTTTTGGTGCTAGATTTTTTAGGGTGTTTTGCAATACAATGGAGAGGGAGTTTTTTGCGTAGGTGGGGTCGGTAGGGAAACGACTGTTTTTTAAGGAACTGTAATGAACAATCTACAAACATTTTATGGGCCAAACGCGGGATATGTACTAGAACTCTATGAACAGTATCTCAATGATCCTGCTTCAGTTGATGCTGTAACTCGTGCTGCCTTTGAACACTGGTCGCCACAGGAGACGGGGGCAGATGAGGCCGAGCATCCCAACCTCAGCAGTGTGACCGAGAGTGCTGCGTCATTTCAGGTCGCGCATGTTGTCGCGGCCTCGGCGTTGGCACGAGCGATCCGCGAGCGTGGTCATCTGGGTGCACACCTGGACCCGCTGGGCAGTGAGCCGCTAGGTGATCCGGCGCTTGTGCCAGAGACGCATGGCATTAGTGACGCTGATCTGGCGCAATTGCCGCCAAGCATCATCGGTGGTCATGCTTCTGAGGGCGTTCACAACGCTTTAGAGGCGATTCACGCTTTACGCGCTATGTATTCGGGCACGATCAGCTACGAATTTGACCAAGTGAAGAGTCCCGTTGAGCGTGGCTGGCTGCGTGACGCGGTTGGCTTGAGCCTCTATCACGAGATACCGCATATCGACCTGCGCCGTAAGCTTTTGCGCAAGTTGACGCAAGTTGAGAGCTTCGAGAAGTTTTTGCAGCAGACCTTCCCCGGCCAGACGCGCTTCTCGATAGAAGGCATAGATATGTTGATCCCTATGCTCAACGAGATTGTCAGCGGCGCAGCAGAATCAGGCTCGGAGGAAGTCATCATCGGTATGGCCCATCGCGGGCGTCTCAATGTACTGGCTCGTGTGTTGGGCAAGCCGTATGGCGCAATTCTCAGCGAATTTATGCACATGAAACGCAACGCTGGTGATACCTTTAACGAGAGCTTCCGCTTTGGTTGGATTGGTGACGTAAAATATCATCTCGGAGCGCAATATGTGCTAAACGAGCAAAGCGAGATTGGCCTGAAGGTTTCGCTTGCCCCCAATCCAAGCCACCTGGAGTTTGTGAACGCTGTTGTGGAGGGCATGACGCGTGCAGCTCAGGAGACACGCGAGGAGGCTGGTTTTCCGCGTCGCGATCCAGAACGAGCGCGTGCAGTGGTCATCCACGGTGACGCGGCCTTCTCTGGTGAGGGCATTGTCGCTGAGACGATGAACTTGTGGAATTTGCGCGGCTATAGCGCAGGTGGCACCCTGCACATTATCGCCAACAATCAGCTTGGCTACACCACAGAGCCGCAGGACAGTCGTTCGACACATTTTGCCAGCGATCTAGCCAAGGGCTTCGAGATCCCGATTATCCATGTCAACGCCGATGATCCTGACGTTGTGCTAGCTGCTGCACGCTTGGCTTTCGCCTATCAGGACGAGTTTCACAAAGATATCCTGATCGATCTGGTGGGCTATCGGCGCTGGGGCCACAATGAGGGCGACGAGCCAAGCTTCACACAGCCGGTGATGTATGAGTTTATTCGCTCGCATCCTACTGTGCGCGAAATCTACGCCCGCCAACTTGAGCGCGAGGGTCTTATCACTGCCCAAGAAGCCGAGCAGTTGATGACGGACGCGTTAGCCATCTTAGTGAAGGCCAAACGCGAAGCTGAGGAAGGGCTGTATATTCTCACATCGGACGAAGCTGCTGAGCAGAACGAGCAACTCGTCGAGGCTATACAGAGCACGCCGCCAACCGTTTCGGCTGAGCAGTTGCGTACTTTGAACGATGAACTGCTGACATGGCCGCACAACTTCGAGCCAAATCCCAAGCTCGCACGTCTCTTGCAGCGTCGGGCAAACACGTTGGGCGACGAGGGTGGTATCGATTGGGGACAAGCTGAGGCGCTGGCCTTTGCCTCGATTCTGGTTGATGGCACGCCGATCCGGCTCTCCGGGCAGGATTCTGAGCGCGGCACGTTTAGCCACCGTCACGCCGTAATTCACGATCAACGCAGTGGTGAGAGTTATAGCCCGTTGCAACATCTCAATGGGTCTAGTGCTTCCTTTGCAATTTATAATAGCCCATTGAGCGAGGTTGCGGTGATGGGCTTTGAATATGGCTATGGCGTACACGCGCCTGAAACGCTGGTGCTCTGGGAGGCGCAGTATGGCGACTTTGCCAACGTAGCCCAGACTATCATTGACCAGTTTGTCTCGTCGGGTCGCACCAAATGGCTGCAAGAGTCCTCACTGGTCCTGCTTTTACCGCATGGGTATGAGGGCAAGGGGCCAGAACATTCTAGTGCGCGTCTGGAGCGTTACTTGGCACTTTCCGCACAGAACAACTGGCGCGTTGTCAACTGCTCAACTGCTGGACAGTATTTCCATGTCTTGCGTCGCCAGGCTTTTTATCTCACTCGTGCGCCACGTCCGCTGGTCATTCTGACGCCCAAGAGCCTGTTGCGCCATCCTCTGGCAAACACGACCTTGCGCGAACTGACTGAGGGCAGCTTTCAGCCAGTGCTCGATGATGTTGAGGCGCTAACGCGGGCCGAATCCATCCGCCGCGTTGTGCTCAGTTCGGGTAAAATGGCGATAGATTTGTTGGGGAACGAGCGTCGTAAACAGGCTGAAGACGTAGCTTTGGTGCGGATTGAGGAACTCTACCCATTCCCGCAAGAAGAATTAAAACGCGTGCTAGCCCATTACCCACGCGCAAAAGAGGTGATATGGGTGCAGGAAGAGCCGCAAAACATGGGCGCGTGGAAATACCTCTCACCCCGCCTGAAAGCTTTGCTGGACGTAAAAACGAAGTTGCACGTACTGGCACGCCCGGAGTCGTGTAGCCCGGCTACGGGTTTCTCCGAACTGTTCCAGAGTGAGCAGGACACACTGATCGAGGGGGCATTAGGTTCGAGTATCAAAGAAGTTGGAGGCAGCAAACATGGCCGTTGAAATACGAGTGCCAGCATTGGGCGAATCGATAGTCGATGCTGTAGTGGCGAACTGGCTGAAACACGAAGGCGAGACGGTGAACCAGGGTGAAGCTCTGGTGGAACTGGAAACAGATAAAATCAATCTTGAGGTTTTCGCTGAGCAGAGTGGCGTCTTGCAGAAAATCAGCAAGCAACCGGGCGATGTGGTTTCCGTGGGCGATGTGCTTGGGCTACTTGGCGAGAGTGCCGCCACATCTGCGCCGCCTAGTGAGAGCGCCGCTACATCCACGACGCCTGTACCCGCTGCTCCACCCGCGTCCTCTGCACAACCCGCGCCTGTAGCCGAAATGGCTAGCACGAAAAGCGGGCCATTGAGCATTGACGGGCATCGGGCACCCTCGCCGTTAGCCAAACGCATTGCCGCCGAATACAACGTGGACCTTGCCCAAGTGCGTGGCAACAGCCCACATGGTCGCGTGACCAGGGATGATGTAATTAGCTATTTGGAGCAGAGCAAGTCTGGTCCGCTGCCCGCGCCAACACCTGCACCCACCGCGCCACGTTTAGCCGCACAGCCAGCCGTGTCTGCGCCTGTGCTGATGCTTTCCGGCGATACCACGCAGCGTGAGGAGCGTGTGCTCTTGTCGCGTCGTCGGCAAACCATCGCGAAGCGCCTGGTTGAGGTACAGCAGACTGCTGCCATGCTCACCACCTTCAACGAGGTCGATATGAGCGCGATCATGCAGGTGCGTAGTCGCCGCAAAGACGCGTTTAAAGAGCGGCACCAAGTGTCGTTGGGCTTTATGTCCTTTTTCACCAAAGCCGTTGTGGGTGCACTCAAAGCCTTCCCACATCTCAATGCTGAAATCCAGGGTAATGAGATGGTGCTCAAGCACTATTATGACATCGGCATTGCCGTCTCCACTGAGGAGGGTTTGGTTGTGCCAGTCGTGCGTGAGGCTGACCGCAAGGGTTTCGCGGACATCGAGAGCGAGATTGCTAGTTTAGCTAAACGTGCTCGTGAGAACAAGCTCGGCCTAGCCGATTTGCAGGGCGGTAGCTTCACGATTACGAACGGTGGCGTCTTTGGCTCGCTCCTCTCTACGCCTATTCTCAACGGCCCGCAAGTTGGTATTCTGGGTATGCATACTATTCAGCAGCGTCCCATTGCTGTGAACGGGCAGGTCGAGATCCGACCGATGATGTATCTCGCGCTTTCCTACGATCATCGCATCGTGGATGGGAGCGAGGCTGTCCGCTTTTTGGTACGTGTCAAAGAATTAGTGGAAGACCCGGAGAGTTTGTTGTTGGAAGGTTAAGAGCATAACAACGATTTTTGTGGACGTGACGCGTTCTCTCTATAGAGAGGGGCTATCTTTAGAGATAGGCTCTCGACATCGCAGCGTCTCAACACATATAATGGAAGAGCGAAAAAGATTGTAGCTCGGCAGGGGATGGCTAGATGCAAAACACAGATGAGAGGAAGTTCAGGAGAGTATGCAGCAAGTCGGACCAAACGATGATATGAATTCCCTGGTCGGCAAATCGCTCGGCCAGTTTCGTATTGTCGAACGCATTGGTGCTGGAGGCATGGCAACCGTCTTCAAAGCCTATCAGCCAGTCCTGGATCGGTATGTTGCCGTCAAGGTACTGCCCGACTATCACGCCCGCGATCCCATTTTCAAAGAGCGTTTCCAGCGTGAAGCACGGGCCGTTGCCAAGTTAGACCATACAAATATTGTGCAAATTTACCTCTTTGGAGAAGAAGAGGATATTACCTACATCGTGATGCAATATGTCGATGGGGGCACACTTAAAGATACATTAAAGCAAAGCGGTCCATTATCTGTGGCAGATGCGTTGAAGTTTGTGATTCAGGCAGCAGAGGCGCTGGGTGCTGCTCACCAGCATGGGATTATTCATCGCGATGTGAAGCCCGCGAACATGTTGTTGCGGAAAGATGGGCATTTGCTGCTCTCTGATTTTGGCATCGTCAAGATTTTGGAGGGCACAACTAACCTGACACGCGTGGGTACGGGCATTGGCACGCCGCAGTATATGTCGCCCGAACAGGGAACTGGTCAGGCAGTTGACGCCAGCAGCGATATTTACTCGCTGGGCATCGTGCTCTTCCATTGTCTAACTGGGCGTGTGCCATTTAACGCGGACAGCCCGTTGGCGATCACTGTCAAACATCTCAACGAACCTTTGCCGATCCCTTTTCTGCGTCATGCAAATGTGCCAGCGCCGATAGAGCAGGTCATTGTAAAGATGACCGCGAAAGTGCCTGCCGAGCGCTATCAGACGACGAAGGAATGTGTCAGCGAGTTGATACGTGCCGCTACGGCAGCACGTATTCAATTGCCCTGGAACATTTTGCCACTGATGGAGAACCAGGAGCCGGCGCAGCCTTTTGTGAACCAACCTTCCAGGCCAAACCTGGCTCAGCCCAACCAGTCGCAGCTACGCCCGAATCAGTCACAACCACTTGCTAGGCAGTCGATGGTCACGGTTTCCTGTTTTCGCTGCCAAGCGCAAAACCCCAGTGACCGCCTTTTCTGTACGTCCTGCGGCTATGAACTGGCGGACCGCAAAGCGGCGGTTGACCGTATAATGGGTCCGAATGGCCGACCCATTCTAGCGCGTTTCTTGCTCCAAAACGGGTATATGGCTGGACGCGTTTTTCGGTTTCATCAGGGTTTAACGACCATTGGGCGCACCAACGGCAACGATCTGATTATCAATGGGAAGACCGTTTCCCGACGACATGCGTTGCTGCGGTTCGATAATGGGCGCTGGTATCTGGCCGATATGGAGAGCGCAAACGGCACATTTGTGAACAGTATGCGTTTACAGCCCAATCAGCCAGTCGCATTGAATGATGGTGATGTACTGAACTTTGGGGATGAGATTGTCTCGTTCAATATCATCTATTGAACAGACCCGCTTGACAGGCCACGCTATTTCTACATGCCATGCAGCGTTTCAATGCGAAATCTGCATGGTTCTTTTGTGCCAGGAAAGCCACCTGGTCGCTTCAATCTATGAAGGATACATGCTACAGTACTCGATATACTCCTCCAAGTCCGCTTCACGAAATCCCACCCTGTGTGGGGAAATGCGGACTTCCTTGATCCGCTTGGCATAGCGCAATCGATCAAACGTTGCGATTGAGACGCCCAGCTTATCCGCAGCCTCATGCCGCTTTAACAAAAGTGGATGTACATCCTGTCCTTTAAAATCCATATCCATATACACCTCCAAAGACTAGAAATATGCATATATACGAGAATAGATTGAAATATATCATCAGTTCTTATCAGTAGTCGTCAATTGGCGCCAGGGCCTTTTCATTTTCCCCCAGAGGTCCTTGAGGCGAAACAAAAGGATCAGTACCTGTTACAGTGATGATACCAAAAACGTCACGAAACGAGGACTCATCCTAGATGAACTCTACCATGGTACAGGAAGCCAGTGAACTGGCTGGCTGGAACGCAGACAGCGAAGCAGTATCGGTGTATCAAGCCTTGATGAAACTGACTGATACGCGAGGAAAGAAAGGCAAGAGGTATTCCTTAGCACTGCTGTTGACCTTTGTCTTCTTGGCTAAAATGGCAGGAGAAACGACGCTGCAAGCCATTGCGGATTGGATACGCTTACGCGGCCCCTGGTTGCAACAGGTGTTGCCGGGGACGCGGGCGACATTTCCTTGTGTGGCAACGTAGAGTAACGTGTTACGGACCGTCAATCCTGCACACGTCAATCAGGTGCTCATGGATGTGCTGACACGGGTACGAGCAGAGAAGCGGGTCGAAATACATGTCGTTTTAGATGGCAAGACCTTACGCGGAACCCAACGTCATGTGGCAGAAGATCAAAAGAAGATGCATCAGGTGAACCTCTCTGAGGCAAAGACCGGTATTATACTGAAAGCGCATATGGTCGCGGAAAAAGAGGGGGAATTGACGCAGATGAAGGATTTTCTCACACCGGTGTTCCTTCAAGGGCGTAGTATCAGTGCAGATGCTCTTTACACGCAAAGACATTTTTGCCAGGAGGTCATCGCAGCCGGAGGCGACTCTCTCCTCGTGGTGAAGCAGAATCAACCGACATTCCACGAAGATCTGCGTCTTTTTTTTCAGGAACCTCCTCGCGATTGTCTGGTGAACTGAATGACTTTCTGGCTCGCGACTGGTATGGGGTTGCACAGGTCTTTTGCTTACGCAGACGAGTCGAATATCGCCTGAAATGGACGCAAGAATACGTGTATGGCATTACCAGCCTCACGCCCAAACGTGTCGATCCCCTTCGTGTGATGGACGTGATTCGCGACCATTGGTCCATTGAAAATCGCCTCCATTATCGGCGGGATGTGACTCTCGCCGATAATGCTTGCCAGGTTCGGAAAGGTTCTGCTCCTCATGCCCTTGCTGTGCTCCATTCCTTTGTGCTCGCTCTCTTCGATTTCTGTGCCGTTTCCAACGCGAAACAGCAGATGCGACGCTTCGATGCCCAGCCTCTTCTGGCTGCTCGTCTCTTGACCAAGGCTCTGGGGGAAAATGAAAAGGCCCTGAATTGGCGCAAAATATCTTGCACTTTCCCAGATGTCGCGCTATACTTATCAAGACAAACCTCTTCACGACTCGGAAGAGTTGTAGGTACAATGACGCACTTTCGCTGGCGACACTGGTGACAGGTTTCATTTTGGTTATCCTGTATGGGCAGTCCCTTGATTCTCGTTCCCCAACGGATAGGGACTGCCCGGCCTATACCTCGACTACATCTTCCCTCTTCACCTCATGGGATTTCTTGTATGCCCTGAGCGCCTCCGGCGTGATGCGATAATGCGTACGAACCCTGTACGCAACGAGGCTACCCCTGGCAATGAGCCGCTCCACCGTTTTGCGGTGCACCTGGAGTTCTGCGGCTACCTCGTCAATGGTATAGTCTTTTTCTTTAAAACGTGCACCAGCCACCACCAGCACCGCAACCTATCCACACCACAGGACACAATACTTGTGTAACACCTCTTGACAGCCCCCTTATGCTAGAGAGCAAGCCGGGCCGCGTATGCCTTTCTTGCGAACTTGTCACAGAGGGACGAACGATGCAACGCGGCTTGACTGCTCTTCTCCACCCTTTCTCCATTACCCTTCTGCGCTATATCTGCTAGAATTATCCTGTTTGAATGTCCTCTGTGACATTACGTCTACAGCAAGAAAGGTACCTATCGATGCAACAATACCCACCGAACCAACCCAATCAGCCCCAGTCGTACCAGACACCCTACGGGCAAGCACCCTATCCGACGCAACCACCAGCTCCACCGAAAAAGAAGCGCCGTCGCTGGCCGTGGATTGTTGGCAGTATCCTGGTAATCCTCATTGCCATAGCTGCTGTCAATGGTGGTAAGAGCAACACAACAACCACCACTACCCCAGCCGGGACAACACAAGCCAATCAGCCAACGACTGTGCAAACGACGCCGAAGCCATCATTCGTCACGTTTGGGGACGGCACGTTTACCGTTGGCAAGGACATCCAAGCGGGCACCTATCGCACGCGCACCGGATCGTCAGGGTGCTACTATGCTCGCTTGAAAGGCTTCGGTGGCACCATCGGGGAAATCATTTCCAACGATACGACGGGTGCCCCAGCGATAGTGACAATCGCTGCCAGCGATAAAGGCTTTCAATCGACCAACTGCGGGACGTGGACAGCCGATCTCTCGGCTATCACGTCGAGCAAAACAACATTCCCAGATGGGACGTATTTTGTCGGAACTGATATCGCACCAGGCACCTACAAGAGCAGTGGCCAGTCGGGCTGCTATTATGCCCGCCTGAGCGGCTTCGGTGGTACCATCGGTGAGATTACTTCCAACAATACGACTGATACAGCAGCCATTATTACGATAGCCCCTAGTGACAAAGGCTTTACATCCACAGGCTGCGGGACGTGGACAAAGCAGTAATGTAATCGAGAAAAAGCACGAAGGCCAACTCTCTAGGACAATAACAAAGAGAGTTGGCCTTCGTGCGTGGGCGCGTAAGAACTACCGTGTCGGGACTTGTTGTTCTGACACGATGCCAGCGAGTCCAGTCTAGCAGGCTCTCTGCAAAACATTGACGGGCACCCACGTCTTCCTTTCTTGTTGACTTTTCACACTACACCTGTTATGATGTGAAGTATGGAACAGAAACGAGCATACAAATTCAGGTTTTACCCAACTGATGAGCAGAAAACGATTCTTGCTCAGACGTTTGGCTGTGCTCGTTACATTTATAATTGGGCGTTGCGCTTGCGTACGGATGCGTACTACCAAGGAAAGAAACGTCTGTACTATAGTGACACCTCTGCCCAACTGACGCTCTTGAAGCAGGATGCAGAGCACGTATGGCTCAATGAGGTGTCCTGCGTCCCAACACAACAAGCGTTGAGGCATCTCGATAAAGCATTCAGGAACTTCTTCGATGGTCGAGCACAGTATCCCGCGTTTAAGAAGAAGCGCAACCAGCAGA
>JBDTBU010000263.1:0-24780 GCA_039923935.1 Ktedonobacteraceae bacterium
CGATTCTGCTTCTCAACCAAGAAAAAGATCAGGCCAGTAATCCACCCTGCCAAGTAGCTCAGACCTGCCGCCGTGTTTGGCTCCATGTTCATAGAGGATGGGCCGTGGGGATGACCGGTGTTAAACACTTGACCTGGCTGGCCATACGGCTGCTGGTACTGGTAGTTACTCTGCTGCTCCTGCTGGTAGCCGGAGTTGGGTTGTTGGTAGCCAGAATTGGGCTGTTGGTAGCCAGGGGCGGGCGGCGGATAGCCACCTTGCTGCTGATACCCACCTGGATACTGCGGGGGCTGTGGCGGCTGCGGTGGGATACCACTTGGCTGCCCATACTGGCCGGGATATGGCTGATTAGGGTCCTGTCCCATGAGATTTCCTCCAAATGAATTGCTTTTTTAATAAACCAGGAGAGCAGAAAATGAATCTACACGCCGTGGCCTGCCTCCATCATAACATACTATTTGGATGTATGTGTTCACCTATAGTATACGACTGAGAGGGCTGTTTTTATACGATTACTGTCGCGAGTTTCTCGTACATTGGCAAATTTGCTCAGAGATTTTTGCGCCCATGCTTCCAGGCAATCCACACGCGTGCAAAAGTACTACTCTTGCACGTTTGTGGGTCATCTATTCCCCTTTTTGATCGCGGGCCTGAGCCTGTGGATAGCCCTCGCCAGGCAGATGTTCGGACGGAGGAAGAATCAGTTCTTGCTCCGCGCCCTCCTCATCGTGCTCGCTGCTAGACGAAGCAATCCGGCGTTCTCGCTTGTGCCGCTCATCGAGAGCTACGGGGGGCAAAAGTTGCTCCGCGCTTCCATCAACCATACCGGGCCGCTCTAACAAGGCAGCTTCGATGACCTGATCCATCGAATCTACAATTGTAAAGTGGATGCTCTGGCGAATTTTGGCTGGGATCTCTCCCAAGTCCTTCTTGTTTTCCAACGGGATCACAAGGCTGTGGATACCAGCATGATGAGCGGCTAGAACCTTCTCGCGCAGACCACCAATGGCTAGCACACGTCCGCGTAGGGTGATCTCGCCGGTCATGGCGGTGCTTGGCCGCACGGGGCGTCCAGTGATGGCTGAGATCAGGGCCGTCGCGATGGTGATGCCAGCTGAGGGACCATCCTTGGGCAGTGCGTTCTCTGGCATATGAATGTGCAGGTCCATAGCATCCTGGAAATTCGGGTCGATCTGTAACTCTTTGGCGCGTGATCGAATGTAGGAGAGCGCGGCTACGGCGGATTCGCGCATGACATCACCCAGTTGCCCTGTCACAATCAACTCGCCTTTGCCGACCATCGTCGCCACTTCCACAGGCAGCAGGATACCGCCCGATTCTGTGACCGCCAGACCGATCACCACACCTACCTGTTGCTTTTGGTTCACAGGCATCGGGGTAAAGCGCGGTTGGCCCAGATATTGTTCCAAACTACTTGTGGTGAGCCGAATGTGCGTGCTAGGCTTCTCGATGATGCGCCGCGCCGACTTGCGAGCGATAGCTGCCATCTGACGCTCCAAGTTGCGCACTCCTGCCTCACGCGTATAGCCAATAATAATCTGGCTCATGACCGTTTGGGGAATCTTGAGCTGTTCCGGCAGCAGACCATGCTCGGCCAGCACTTTCGGCAGAATGTGACGCGTCCCGATATTGATCTTCTCTTCCAGCATATAACCAGAAAGCTCGATCACATCCATACGATCCAACAGTGCACGCGGGATCTGATAGCGCACGTTGGCGGTGCAGATGAAAAACACTTCTGAGAGATCAAAGGGCACTTCCAAGTAGTGATCGGTAAACGTGTTGTTCTGCTCAGGATCAAGCGCCTCCAACAGAGCAGATGAGGGATCGCCTCGCTCGGACGCGAGCTTATCAACCTCATCCAGCAGGAAGACCGGATTGCGTACACCCACCGTTTTCATCGATTGGATCACACGTCCGGGCAACGCACCGACATACGTGCGGCGATGTCCGCGAATCTCGGCCTCATCGTGCACGCCGCCCAGCGCGATACGTGCGAATTTGCGACCCAGAGATTGCGCAATCGAACGCCCCAGAGAAGTCTTGCCAACTCCTGGAGGGCCAACTAGGCAAAGAATCTGTCCTTGGCTCTCGCCAATATGCTGACCGCCCGCGTTAGCTCGCTGCTGGCGCAGTTCGCGTACCGCCAGAAATTCGATAATGCGCTCTTTAATGGCGTTCAGACCATAGTGGTCCGCGTCGAGGATTTCGCGCGTTTTGACGAGATCGAAGGTATCTTCTGTACGCTCAGTCCAGGGCAGGGCCAGCACCCAATCGATATATGAGCGTATAACTGCGACTTCAGCCGACTGGGGCGTAGTACGTTCTAGTCTGTCGATCTCCTTGCGCACTTTGGTCTCGACTTCAAGTGGCAGGGTCTTGGCCTTGACGCGTTCGCGCAGTTCGTTGGCCTCGCTGATCGTCTCCATACCCAGTTCTTCTTGAATAGCTCGCAACTGCTCACGCAAGTAAAACTCTTTTTGTGTGCGATCCACTTGCGAACGCACACGGCTACGGATCGTCGCTTCCAGTTCCAGAATCTCGATTTCGTTGCCCATAATGACGCAGATTTTTTCCAGGCGGGCCAGTGAGTCCAGCGTCTCCAATAGATCTTGCTGTTGCAGAGCATCCGTTACCAGGTGGGCTGCCAACATATCTGAGAGACGTGTGGCGGTTTTGAGAGCCACAATCGAGGTGATATCTTCAGCCGAGAACCGACGATTTAACTGGGCATAGCGTTCAAAAAGGCTCGTAGCGTGGCGAACCATCGCATCAATCTGCGAGCCTTCCTCCGCTATTTCCTCTGGAATATTGATGCCTACGCGTATATACGGCTCTAGTTCAAGATACGCGTCGAGATGAACACGATGTAAGCCATTGAAGAGAACCTGCAAACTACCATCCTGCTGGCGATGCATGGTCGTAATTTCTACCAACGTCCCAACATCATAGATATCTTTCGACTCCGGGTCATCAATCTCTGGATCACGTTGAGAAGCTACCACCAACCAGTGGTTGGGCTGCAACATCGCTTCCTCCACCGCACGCATGGATTTATCGCGTGCAATAGCCAGCGTCATCCGAGTGCGAGGAAACACTACCATGTTTTTCAACGCCACGAGTGGATAACCTACATCCGCTTCCTGCGTCTCCTGATATGTTTCTATGCGCTCTTGTTCGCTCACGATTTTGCCTGCTTCCTCATATGGTCACAAAGGTCGCTTTAAAAAATGAATAAGCCCGCTTTACGCAGACTCATCTTCAGAATAATCGTTTGCCCGCTCGTTGCGTGTAATCAGCAAGGGTTTGTGGTTTTGAGAGATCACTTCCCCGCTAATGACCACTTTCTTGACATCGGAGCGGGATGGGATCTCGTACATCACCTCAAGCAAGACATTTTCGATGATACTGCGTAGACCGCGTGCTCCGGTTTTTTGCTTCAGGGCATTTTCCGCTGCCGCGTCCAGAGCCTCGCTGGTGAAACTCAATTCAACCCGGTCCAGCTGTAACAGTTTTTGATATTGTTTGATAATCGCGTTTTTCGGCTCCGTTAGGATGCGTACCAGGGCCGCCTTATCCAGGCTTTCCAGCGAAACATTGACGGGCAAACGTCCCACAAATTCAGGGATCAGACCATATTTTAAGAGATCATCTGGAATAAGCTGAGAGAGGATCGAAGCTTTCTCGGCCTCTACGACGGTTGCCGCTGCCGTCGCTGTGGCGGAACGGAAACCCATACTCTTGTTGCTGCCCAGGCGCTTCTCGACGATCTTTTCCAGACCCTCAAAAGCTCCACCACAGATGAAAAGGATATTGGCTGTGTTGATCTGGATAAAATCCTGGTGTGGATGCTTGCGCCCACCCTGTGGCGGCACATTGGCGATAGTTCCCTCGATAATCTTCAGGAGAGCTTGTTGAACACCTTCACCAGAAACATCGCGGGTAATGGATGGGTTCTCCGATTTACGCGCAATTTTATCAATTTCGTCAACATAGACAATGCCACGCTCGGCTCGCGCAATATCGAAATCGGCTGTCTGGATCAGGCGCAGGAGAATATTCTCCACATCCTCACCTACATAGCCAGCTTCCGTCAACGCTGTCGCGTCCGCAATACAGAAGGGCACGTCCAATACCTTCGCCAGGGTTTGAGCCAACAACGTTTTACCTGAGCCAGTGGGACCGATCATCAAGATATTGCTCTTGCCCAGCTCTACCTCATCAATTTGCATGCCCACGCCAATGCGCTTGTAGTGGTTATACACCGCTACTGCCAGGGTTTTCTTGGCGCGTTCCTGCCCAATCACATAGTTACTGAGCTGCTCATAGATCTTCTTAGGCGACGGCATCTTCCCTGTCTGGAGACGTGGCTTTGCTACAGTGGCCTGTTCCTCTTCAATGATTTCTCGGCACAGATCGATACACTCATCGCAGATGTAGACACCACCAGGACCAGCTATCAAACGTTGTACTTGGTCCTGACTCTTACCACAAAACGAGCAGCGGTAAGTCGCCCGTATATTCTTTGAATTTGCCACGTCTTGTTACCTTTGTGCGCGAGCTAACCATGCCTACGCCCGCAACTATACTGAACTATTTCTATTTCGCCTATCCCGGTTTTGATCTCCTCGCCACCTGGGATAGGCGCTGCATACGTTTTTTATATGTATAAAGAAGACCTACTCGACGGCCTTCTCCCCTTCCTCTACTGTAACGTCCTCGGCCACTGCAATGGTTTCAGCTTCTATGACGGCATTCTCCAGGGACTCTTCCTGCAAGGTAGTCGTCTCAAATGCTTCTTCTGCGGTTTCCTCTTTTACTTCATCGGGATCGGGATCGGTGGTCAGTTCCAGCAAACGCGAAAGAATTTTCTCGCGTTGCATGCTGCTCGCAACACTCCTGACCTGCTCCTCTGTTTGCGGCAAGGGCTGACCCATTTGCGCGTAGAGATTGAAGAGGTGCTCGACTTCTTCCAGGGAAACCTTGATCTCTTCTTTCTTGCCCACCTCTTCAAGCACCAAGTGCTGCTTCACGCGTTGTTCCGCATCCGGCTTGAGACTGTCCTCATATTCCGTCTGCGATTTCTTGATCAGCATCAAATACTGGTCCAGCGACATACGCTGCTGCTCCAGTACGTGGGACATCTGATGCATCATCTTCTGGGTCTCTTCATCGACCAACACTGGGTGGATGGTCACTGAAGCCTGCTCGACCACGGCCTTGAGCACTTCTTCGCGCAACTCTTCGCGTACTTTGCGCTTCTTGCCGTCCAATAGTTGGTCGCTCACGGCTTTGCGCAGATCTTCCATGTTCTGGTACTCTTCGTTGCTGACCTGGATGGCAAAGGCATCGTCAAATTCTGGCTGCTCTTTACACTCGACTTTGTGCAGTGTCACCTCGTAGTCCGCAGTTTTGCCGGCCAGTTTTTCGTTGGCATAGTCTTCAGGGATCGTCGTGCTAAACGCCTTAGTCTCGCCCTTCTGCATACCTACCAATTGCTCATCCATGCCTTTAAAGAGGCCGTGGCGCTCATCGGTTAGCTCAAAGGGGTTATCCTTCAGATCCGAAATCGTCTGCTCCTCAGAGGTCAATTTCAAATCCATTGTGACCCGATCTTTGATCTCGGCTGCACGCTCAACCTCTTCCCACTTGGCTTGGCGCTGACGCAGCGACTCCAACTCTTTTTCTACCTCTTCCGAGGTAATGTCTGTGGCTGGCCGCTCGAAATGCAAGGATGTGTAATCACCTAGTGCAACTTCTGGCAAGATGGGAACGGTGATGCTGAAGTGGTAGGGCTGGCCCATCTCTAGCGTTGGCGCGTCCAATTTGGGCTGAGTGAGAGGAACGATGTTGTGCTCTTTTAACGCGCCACGATACGTCTCGGTCATGAGTTCGTCGAGACCTTCTTGATAAATATACTCTTTGCCAACCTTGCGTTCCAAAATCGAACGCGGAGCCTTCCCACGACGGAAGCCCTGAATATCTACTTTTTGTACCAACTTGTGATACGCCTTGTCGGATGCTGTTTCCAGATCCTCCCAGGAGAAATCTACGTTCAGTACTGCTTCACTGCTGGGCAGCGTTTCAACCGAGACCTTCACATTTCCTCCAACAAGCGTGCTCGTTTTTTGCTCTCTCGCTCAGGGCACTCTCACAAAGCGCAGCCCTGCACAACACGCTCTTTTTTTCAATTATACCGAATGGCAAGATGTGTTGGGAATCGTAAAGAAGGAATGCCCCACGTACCAACTCATCACGAGACAGCGTGGTAGCGAGCGGAACAACACCCGTTTTCCCAACAGACCCACTTGTATGAAACGCATACAAAACTCTCGCCGTAACAGCTATCTACATTCAGGCCACCCTGAAGCGGGAGACGGGATTCGAACCCGCGACATCTTCCTTGGCAAGGAAGTACTCTACCACTGAGTTACTCCCGCGAGAGATACCAGATAGACCTAACCTATAACTACACTGTGTGAGAACAGATTTATTCCCACACAGTCAATGGGCGGTGAGAGACTCGAACTCTCACGACGTGAGTCAACAGATCCTAAGTCTGCCCTGTCTACCAATTTCAGCAACCGCCCAGTATGTTTAGCGAGGGGATACAACAAACCTCACTTCCAGGATGATACATCACCTCGCTCCAAGCTGTCAAGACAGTTTTCGCGTAACGACGTTTGGGCTATGTCTGACAGGACTATGCATGTTGCTCAGCAATCACATACTCATCCCTACCAGAGAATTCAGCCGCGATAGACTTCTATACCACTACCCCTTCAACCGCAACCATATCGCAACCATATTGCCACCAGTTGATACTTCCATTCACATAGATATATTTGCATAATTTAGCTATGCTTCGTATACCATTGGATGATGCTCGAATACGGAGAGATGCCGTTGCATAGAAGCCATGTATGTAGCACGGTATCGGTACTTTCATGTACTATATGTATGTATTTGCCCTTTATCCTGCTTTGCATGGTGCTGTGTGAAAAGCGAGCTTTATGCTGGTCTACAAAGTACGTGTCCTTCTCAATTTGTTTGTGAATCATGTTGAAAGGCTGTTTTCTGTTTATGAAAAGACCTGATCTGAAAAATCGTCTGACGACTGGGGCCGCAGGGATAACGCTGATGCTAGGTATGGCATGTAGCGCCCTCTTGACTGGCGGAACGGTTTCTGCCGCCACTCTTCCCCATTCGCATGGGATGTCAGTCCATCCCATCTATCAGTATGCAGGGCAAAGCACTGGCAAGACATTCAAATGCCAACAACCCGGTGCTGCCATTAACTGCTATACTGCTCAGGAGTTGCTCAACGCCTATAATATCCAGCGTGTACACGATGCGGGGATCAAAGGCGAGGGCCAGACAATTGTGATTATTGACGCCTATGGCGACCCAACTGTCGCGAACGACCTGAATGTTTTTGACACAACTTTTGGCTTTCCTGCTGCAAAACTGAACGTGGTGAATCCCTTTGGCGCGACCTTTGACGCAACTGACCCGGTCCAGTCTGGCTGGTCCGGTGAAATTGCGCTCGACGTGGAATCGTCGCACGCGGTCGCTCCAGAGGCCACTATCGATCTGGTGCTTGCCAAGACCAGCTCGGATCAGGATATCCAGAATGCATTGGCCTATGCCGTCGATCATCGTCTCGGCAACGTCATCTCACAGAGCTACGGTGAGGCTGAGTCCTGCATGGACCCAACCGTTATGAAGGCCCAGCACCGCACATTTGCGAAGGCTGTACGCGAGGGCATTAGCCTGTTCGCCTCTGCCGGCGACAATGGCGCTGCTCAGGGGAGCTGCGATGGGAATTCCTTTATACAAGCGGCTTCTAGCCCTGCCAGCGATCCCTATGTGACCTCCGTTGGCGCGACTTCTCTGACCGCCAGCCAGCCCAATGGGACATATAGCAGTGAGACCGCTTGGAATGACCAGTATGGTGCCAGCGGTGGTGGTTACAGTAGTGTTTACCACCGTCCATTCTATCAGAATGGTTTTGTGCAGAACAGCCATCGCGGTGTACCGGATGTCTCTTATAGCGGCGATGTGAATAATGGCCTTCTGATCGCCTGGAGCCAGGGCAATCCGTCGCTTGTGGGAAGCATCTATATCTTCGGTGGTACCAGCGCCGGTTCTCCCCAGTGGGCGGCAATGACCTCTTTGGTCGATAGCGTCTTTGGGCCACAGGGTGATCTCAACCCACTGCTCTACCAATTTGTTGCTCGTTTTGAGTACCATCGCGTCTTCCACGATGTAACCGTTGGTAACAACACCGTAACTGAGACTGATGCCAATGGCAATCCTGTCAACATCAGCGGTTTCAACGCGGGACGCGGCTGGGACGCCGTGACGGGCCTGGGTTCCATTGATCTCGGCAACGCGATCCTCGGCTCCGGGAGCAACAGCTGGTCGAAGTCCGCAATCGCTGACTAACAACGCGCAACCCAGAGACGCGAGGTCCGGCGTATCCTCTCCCGATCCCCTTGGGTGTAGCGCCGGCCCTCGCGTCCGGCTTGCGATGGGCTGGGTCTGACGTAATATCCTCGCAAAAAGTGGGGCTTTACGCTCGTGATAGAATAGACATATATCGACGGCCATGCGCTTCGCTGGCCCCTCACAAGGAGTCACCTGAGCATTTTAGGATCAGGATTACGCAAAGCCTATGCAGTATAATTTAACGCCCTCTACAGCAACCTCCGAACTGATACGTCCAGAGGTGTATATTAATCGCGAACTAAGTTGGATCGAATTTAATCGGCGGGTCTTTCACGAGGCGCGTGACCCCCGTCATCCTTTGCTGGAACGAGTCAAATTCCTCTCTATTTTTGATACCAATTTTGATGAATTTATTATGATTCGCTTGGCTGGACTCAAAGATCAGTCCGTCGCACATGTGACAACCCTCAGCCCTGATGGCCGCACTGGTGAGCAGCAATTAGAGGCACTACGCAAAGAGTTGACACCGCTTTTACAGGAGACGCGCCATTTCTGGCGCAAAGAACTCATGCCCGCTCTGGCTGCGGAACATATCTATATTCTGGACTATGAGCAATTGGACGCAGTTCAACGTAGTGCGATGCAGACGTACTTTGAGAATGAGATTTTTCCGGTTTTAACACCGCTAGCCGTTGATTCGGGGCATCCTTTTCCGCACATTTCTAACCGCAGCCTAAACCTAGCAGTGATGATTACCGATGTGTTGCATGGCGAACGTCCGGCGCGTGTCAAAGTACCGCCAGCGTTGCCGCGCCTGATCCCGGTGCCCCTGAACGGGAATCAGGGTGGCAACCGGGCGTTTGTCTGGATCGAGCAGGTGGTTGCGGCACATTTGAGTATGCTGTTCCCAGGCTTTGATATTTGGGAATCGTATCCCTTCCGTGTCCTGCGCGATGCCGATATCGAGATACGTGAGGACGATTCATCTGACCTGCTGGAGACTATTGAGCAAGGCTTGCGCGAACGCCGGTTTGGTTCGGTGGTGGACTTGGCTGTGAATCCGTCGATGCCGCAACGGATTCGCGATCTGCTGCTGGAAAATCTGGAATTGGAGCCAAGCGACCTGACAGTGGTAGATGGACCGTTGGGAATGGGCGATCTGGTAGAATTGTACAAAATCGAACGGCCCGATCTGAAATATCCCAGCTTTGTTCCACGCACGCCGCCAGAATTGCGCAAGGGTCAAGGACTGGATATCTTTCAAACCATTCGGCAGCGCGATCAACTCTTACATCAGCCCTATGAGAGCTTTGACGTAGTGGTCGATTTTCTCCAGGCCGCCGCACGCGATCCCCATGTGCTGGCTATTAAGCAGACACTCTATCGTGTTGGCACCAATTCGCCGATTGTAGGCTTGTTGCAGGAGGCGGTGGAGAATGGTAAGCAGGTAGCGGTTTTGGTCGAACTCAAAGCGCGTTTTGATGAAGAGAATAATATTGAATGGGCCAGAGCTTTGGAGCGGGCTGGCGTCCATGTGGTCTATGGTCTACAAGGTTTGAAAACGCATGCCAAGGTAGCCCTGGTTGTGCGCCGCGAAGCTGATGGATTGCACCGCTATGTGCACTATAGTACAGGTAATTACAACGTTGGGACTGCACGTATCTATGAGGATCTGGGCCTGCTCACTTGTCGTCCCGAATTGTGCGCCGACACATCAGCCCTATTTAACCTGTTGACTGGTTATTCGCGCCAAAGTTCGTACCAAAGACTGCTCGTGGCTCCGTTGGGTCTGCGTGCAGGCATGATTGAGCGCATCGAGCGCGAGATTGTCGTGCACCAGAAGTCGAGCAATGGACAATTGATCTTTAAAATGAACTCGTTGGTTGATCCCAGGATTATCGCCGCGCTGTATCGAGCCTCGCAGGCAGGTGTGCAGATTGATCTGATCGTGCGCGGCATGTGTTGTCTGCGTCCAGGCATACCGGGTTTAAGCGAGACAATTCGCGTGCGCAGTATCGTGGGACGCTTCCTGGAACACAGCCGCATCTATTACTTTGGTAACGGCGGCAATGAAGAGATTTTTCTGGGCAGCGCGGATATGATGCAGCGCAACCTGGATGGGCGTGTCGAGACGCTGTTCCCCATCGAAGATCCTGTTTTGCGCCTGGCTCTACGCGACAATCTGTTGAAGCGTCTGCTGGCCGATACAGTGAATGCGTGTGAGCTACAAGCCGATGGCAGCTATGTACGCGTGCTCTCCGATCCAGGTGAGCCGCCCTTCGACGCACAAGGCTGGTTTATCACGAATCCCCTGCTCGGCCCCGACCTGAGCGTGACCGCACCCACCATCAGCGCCATTCCGTCGGGCGCATGATTTTTCTTTGTGGCTCTGGGTATTTGGTCATGAACCATGTTTCCCTAACCACTCCATCACGTTTCAGGATACAATGCAGAAACATATATATGTTACGTGGCCCCACAGCTTGAGCTAGGGGTTTCCACTCTGCGCAACCACTGATGAAACTGGCTATTTGCTGAAACCGGGGCAACCAAGCCTACAAGCACCCTGTGACGTTCATACATACAGAGGTGCGATAAAATCGGAGAAGGAAAAACGTACTATGACAAGTTTCAAAGGCAAAACGCTCTTTATTACTGGGGCAAGTCGCGGTATTGGTCTCGCGATTGGGTTGCGGGCAGCGCGTGATGGGGCTAATGTCGTAATTGCGGCAAAGACCACCGAAGCGCACCCCAAATTGCCTGGCACGATCTACACTGCGGCAGCAGAGATAGAGGCGGCTGGCGGCAAGGCACTCGCCTGTGTCGTCGATATCCGCGATGAAGCGCAAATCCTGGCAGCGGTGGCCCTGGCAGTCAAAACCTTCGGCGGCATCGATATTTTGGTTAATAATGCCAGCGCGATCAGCCTGACAGACACACAGAACACGCCTCTGAAGCGCTTTGATCTTATGCATCAGGTCAACACACGAGGCACCTTCGCGTGCTCGCAAGCCTGCTTGCCCTATCTTAAGCAAGCGCCAAATCCTCATATTCTCAATCTTTCGCCGCCACTCAACATGGAGGCTCAGTGGTTTGCCCCACATGTGGCCTATACGATGGCGAAGTATGGAATGAGCCTGTGTGTGCTGGGCATGGCTGCTGAGTTTGCGGCAGACGGCATCGCGGTTAACGCGCTCTGGCCCCGTACGACGATTGCAACGGCAGCGGTCCAGAATTTACTGGGAGGAGATGCCCTGGTCCAGCACTCACGCAAACCTGAGATTCTAGCAGATGCAGCCGCCATCATTCTGACACGCCCTAGTCGCGAATTTACTGGGCACTTCTGCATCGATGAGGACGTGCTCGCATCCGCAGGCATCACCGATCTGGAGCACTACAACATGGTTCCTGGCAACTCGCTTCAACCTGACTTTTTTCTTTAATACAGCGTAAAAACTGTAGGAAGAGGGATATACACAAAGGCAGTGACGTAAACATCGATGTTTGCGCCACTGCCTTTGTGTATCGCTCAACCGTCTCCTCAAAGAATTTTTGCTCTTAATCTCTCAGGCAAGAATTCACCACTGGACCACTACTGGCGGTGCCAAAGAACCAGGGGAGATTTGACGTGCCATACTGGGCATCTTTCCCGAAGTTATTGACATCATGTGTCATGTTGCCAAACTCGAACGCGCAGCTATTATCACCGTTTCTCTCCCCAGCTGTGTTCACCTGAGTAGAGGCATTGTCCCCATGCTGTCCACTCACGCTAAAGAAGGGATAGAAGTTCGCGCCCGCAGGTGGCACGGTACAGCCAGTGCCATCTCGCTGGCAACTGGCTTCAGAGGCCAGCACATCCGTTTCCCATTGCAAAATAGGAAACTGGGTATTGTAGTCGTGACTGCCAAATGCCGCACTGCGCGGAGCACTGAATTGAGCCGAGGTGGCATTGTTCCTTGTCCCATCGGGCCAGTCCTTCTGATAGGATGTCCCGTCGAAATCAAGGTCAGACCCAACACAGCCAGCGAGGATCGATTCCGGGCTAGTTGGGAAACAAGCGGCAGCAGGATCATCTGTATCACCATCGCCTGTCGCGCCAACTTCAAAGTGGCCTGTTTCGATGGAAAAGCCGATATTTGCCTGTAACGCAGCCCATGGCACGTAGTTGCCGTCCCTGGCTGTTGAGAACTCAGGATGGAAACTGAAGTTTGTGCCGCTGCAATCTTTGACGCTCAAGCTCTGGAACTGATTGGCCGCACTGGCAATCATGAAGCCGTTCTTCCCAGTGCTCAGGTCTTGGATACTGGTGGTCACTCCGCCAGTAACATCGCCGGGGGTATCGTTGATGGTCACTCTGAGCTTGTCACCCTGGTTCATCAACAAGGTCTCGGCATTTGGAGTAAATGACGCATTGGTCTGGACGTCTGGCCCCGCTGGACCAGTGGGTATCCCATCCATCTGGATGAAAGCAAAGTTGGTGGTCTCCAGGCAGTTATTGTTACAGGTCGCGAAATTTGCAGTGCACTCCACGCTGTTGATATGCAGGGAGGCACACCAATGCGTCTTATCACAGCTAATTTGGGTGATAAACGGCGCAAAACCGGGCGGATAGAACTGCATCTCCAGGAAGGCCGAACCTGCCGTTTTCGGATTCTGGTCCGTATTTGGTTTGCAGGGTGCCTGCGGGAAGGAACCCGGATCGCAGAGCGCCATGCTCAGCCAGAACGCAATCTGATTCTCGAAGGTCTGGCCAGCAGGCAATGGGCGCTCTTTGGGCAAGGTCAGCGTATACTGGACATTGTTCCCGGAACCTGGCACTTGCGAATTAAACTCGGTAGCAGGCTCGTCGTGTCCAACATAGTGGCCATTGTCTTCGCCACGTGCACCATTGGGACCGCTGAGGTCCGTACATGTGCTGTTTGTCTGAAATGGCTTCTGTCCTGTCGCACTGTCACCGTTGCAATCCAACCCACCATGAGCTGCGACGTGGGGGGCTGCTGGGGCTGCGTACGTGGTGTGGGTAGTAGCGAGCACAAATGAAATAGTTAAAGAGCTTATCAGGAGCAACGCTGCTCCGCTTTGTACAACCTTGGAACGCAAAAGGTCTTGCATTTTCATACGGTATGTCTCCTCAAAGTACACACAAAAACGCTTTTAGAAATGACACCAATGAGCAGGAATGGGTTTTGAGCGACTGATAAAATTATAATATATAGATGTATTTTTTGCAAGCTTATAGTGATGGAAAAGAGTGGAGAAGGGAAAGATTTGATTCGTTTATACAAGAAATGTAGGGTATATGCAAACAGGGAGGTGACAGGCCACGGCCTGTCACCTCCCTGTTTGCGTATACCCTACATCTTCTTAAACGTACTCGTGATCTTTCCAAATTGCAGCGTGTCGCCGTCGCTGATAGGACTGGGCACGTTGGCATCCAGGCGCTTGCCGTTGAGGCGGCTAAAGTTGGTACTGCCCAGGTCGGTCAGTTGATAGCTGCTCCCGATGTGTTCGATGGTGGCATGGCCGCGCGAGACGGTGTCTGCACCCTCCATATCACCCAGGTCCACTTCTGGCTGCACACCACCGAGATCATGGTCATAGCGTCCAACCAGGATGCGTTCGCCCGCCAGGGTACATTCACGACCATTGCTAAAGATCAGCATGCCCCAGGTTGCGTTTCCATTAACGAAGGGCTGACCGGTGGGTTGGCCTTGGACCGTTGGTGCGGACGAAGCCAACGTTTGCGGACTGGCCGTAATGGTTGGCGGCTGCACCGGATTAGGTGGAATGTAGATCGGCACAGGCGGCTGATGCTGTGTTGGTGGCGCTGCTGGCCTGGGCTTGCCCGGAATCAGCGTAAACGTGGGTTGTGGCACCACCAGCGGGTCTTTAGGCACAGGCGGTACATACGGCTCCGGCGGTTTTGGTGGTGTGTAGGTTGGCGTCGGCGGTGTATACACTGGTGCTGCTGGTTTTGGCGGCGTGTACACTGGCGTTGACGGTTTTGGCGGCGTGTAGGTTGGCGTCGGCGTATACACTGGTGTTGACTGCTTGGGTGGCGTATACGTTGGGGCCGCTGGCTTAGGCGCTGGCGCAGGTCGTGCTGCTTGGGTTTGCGTGGCTTGGAAAGTCGATGCGCCACAACTTGGGCAGAAGGCCACACCCGGCTTGACTTCTGTTTTACAGCTTGTGCACACGCGTTTAGGAGGCGTCAGGGCACGCCCACAGCCGCTACAAAAGGTATCGCCTGGCTCATAGTTGGTGTTGCATGTGGGACAGCGCGGCTTCGCTGGCGTTGGCGGTGTGTAGACTGGCATCGGCGGCGTATACACAGGCGTGTTTGGCACATAAACCGGTGCTTGTTGCACGTATTGTGGAGGAGGCGCACCCCAGTATTGCTGAAACTGCGGCACCAGTGTCCCTGGCATTGGCCCGGCATGCGTGCCCGGCACCTGTTGCATGACCAGACTATCGATGGTACCCAACACCTGACTAGATAAAGCTGCTTGTTTGACCGCGCCCGCACCTGCGGTAATCATCAGCGGCCAGAGGATTGGGAACGCGATCAGACCAACCGCACCAACCGCCGCTTTGTCCACCCATTTCTGCTGTCCGACCAGCGCCGCACTCCCGCCGGAGGTGCGTTGAAACGTCACGCTCAGGGCAGTTTGGAGGCCAATCAGCGCGATCAGATCGCCGCCCTTCTTCAACTGCACCATCATCTGGTCGTTGTTGCCGAAGTGCTGCACCTCGTAGCCCTGCATACGAAACATATTCTGAAGATCAACGGCTAATTTTTCAAAGTCTATCTCTTCACTATTATAAAATCTGGCATCCATAACACTCTCCTTACGCTCGACTTCGCAGGCTTCAGGCTGTACCCCGATCCTCGCTGCGCAGATCGCCCTCTATGATTTCAAAATGACTGCATAACCCTCATGCAGACCCTTTGCCTACTATATACGTTCGCTCGCTGCTAAGGTTAGAGACTGCTAGCAAATTCCCTGCTAAAAGTATACCTCATTGTATGGATTCGGCGAGCAAAGCTAATTGGGCTGCCAACGATGGCGTCGATAGATTTCTAATGTCGGCTGATCGCCCGGCACATAGCTAACCATCGAATAGCTATTAATGCCCGTAAAGACTGTTGTAGCAGTACGCAGAGCCAGACGCCCCAATTGGCTATGCTGCACATGAAAGACAAAGGATGGGGCTGGCTTCTCCTCTGGATATGTGGCCGCTGCGATCCGCCGGAATTCCGGTAGTTCACGCAGACGTTTCCACAGATCTTTATATTCCGGCAAATGGGTTAAGGTGCGCGTGTTGTACTGAAAATCGCTGACCAGCCGCCGGGCCAGACTCTCCCAACCGGGAAACTGTCGCCGGTGTGTCCCAAAAACCAGTTCTAGCAGGTGGGTGCGCGTGCCGAGCATAGCCTCTGCCTGAATCTCAAACAACGTAATCGCTGCCGCGTTCCAGGAATGCAAAAACCACAGACGATCCAGCGAATGGGCCGGATACGAGGTGTTCAGCACCAGCAATTCCGCCAAGCGTCCGAAATCCAGCAGGGTATGATCCACTGGCTCATCATCGATCTGCTGGCCCGTGAGTTGACAAAAAGCGGTGTACAACCGATGCCTCTCCTGATCGTGCAGTTCTAGGGCGCGGGCAATATTATGCACCACATACGTCGAAGGGTTGCGACGCATGCCCGCTTCAAGATGATAAATATACGTGCGCGAAAGCCGCGTCGCTTGCGCCAACTGGCCCTGCGAAAGCCCCCGTTGCTGACGAAAACTCGTCACAAGCTGCGCAAAATCTTCACTGTTTTTCAGCATACTTCCTGTTTCATCCCAATTTGGTGTTAGCTACCATGCTATTATGCCTGAAAATGTGTTAGCTGGCAACGTTCCCTTTCTATCTCTGCCACTTTATAATCATTGTAGACGGGAATTGCCATTGCCTTGGCTCAGAGAGGAGCTGTTACGAATGCTTGATCCATTCAGCGTACACAACTCTCAGGTGGAGGTAGATGCCTCCATATATACCACCCGCCCCTGGGTGAAATACTATGAACCGGGCGTACCAGTTCAACTGGATATTCCCGATCAGCCCTTGACGTGGTTACTCGATCAAACAGTCAAAAAGTATCCACATCATACTGCCTTGATCTATTATGGCACAAAAATCAGCTATGCCCAATTCTCGACGCTTGCGAACCGCTTTGCCAGCGCCTTGCAACATCTGGGCATCAAAAAAGGGGATCGGGTCGCCATCGCGCTCCCCAACATCCCTCAGTACCCCATCGCTTTTTATGGAGCAATGAGGGCCGGGGCTGTCGTTGTGCCAACCAACCCGCTCTATACCGAGCGCGAAATGCAACACCAATTGTCTGATTCCGGTGCACGTGCTATTATCATGCTGGATATGTTCTATCCGGTTGTGCGTACTGTACGCGCTCAAACCCAATTGGAGCATGTGCTTATCACTAGCGTAGCTGACTTTCTACCGCCAATCTTGCGTTTGCTCTATCCCTTGAGCCAACGAAACGTGAAACACGCGAAGCCGCGTCTGAACGCGCAGGAGATGCGTGAAGATAATATGCTGCATACAATGGGCAAAATGCTGGAACAACGCACAAAAGGCGGGGTTGAGATTTTCAACTTGCCAGCGCCCGCCAGGGGTACTGAACTCGCTGTTCTCCAGTATACCGGCGGCACAACGGGCCTCTCTAAAGGCGCGATGCTGACCCATCGCAACTTGCTCTCCAACGCCTTGCAGACCCGCGTCTGGACTCCCAGTGCGCGAGATGCTCAGGAGATTGGCCTGTGCGTGGCACCATTTTTCCATTCGTATGGCCTGACGGTTGGCATGAATCTTGCAATTTATGCCGCCGCGACCATGATTCTCTTGCCCAAATTTACCCCTAAAGAGGTGGTCAAGACCATTGCACGTTACCGTCCTAGCATATTTCCCGGCATTCCTACGATGTATATAGCACTTATGCGTGAGGTCAATGGACATGCCGAGCAGGTGAATTCGATCAAATACTGCATCAGTGGGGCCGCGCCTCTGCCTGCTAAAGTTCAAGAGGATTTTGAGCGCCTGACTGGTGGCAAACTGGTCGAGGGCTATGGTCTAAGCGAGGCTTCGCCTGTCACTCACTCGAACCCGCTCAATGAAAACTGTGTGAATGGCAGCATCGGCCTGCCTATCCCCAACGTTGACGCCATGATTATGAGCAGTGAGACGAGCCAGCAACTCCCGCCCGGCGAGATCGGCGAGTTGATGGTCAAAGGCCCCAACATCATGCAGGGCTACTGGAATAGCGCCAAAGAAACCGAGGCCATCTTTCATGACGGCTGGATGCATACCGGTGACATAGCCTATATGGATGAAAAGGGCTATTTCTATATTATAGATCGTAGTAAAGACCTGATCGTTGCAAGCGGCTTTAACGTCTATCCACGCGAGGTCGAAGAGGTACTTTTCCAACACGAGGCCATTGAAGAGGCTGCTGTAATCGGTGTCCCGGATGAGTATCGCGGAGAGAATGTTGTCGCCATGATTGTGCTCAAACCGGGCTTCACAGCCTCCGATGAACTGCGTGCCAGCGTCGTCGCGCATTGTAAACACAATTTGGCCGCGTACAAAGTTCCGAAAATTGTGGAATTCCGCACAAGCCTGCCTAAATCACTGATCGGCAAGGTTTTGCACCGCGAACTCCGTGAGTCATTTGTAAAGCCACCCGAAAAATAGTCTCTTTTACAGTATTTCTCTTTTCAAGCGTAAGAGTCAGGGGATACCAGATCACATGTGCTCGCTCTAATCGTTGCCAGCGCCCAGGAACGAGCAACAGGATCTCTCTCTAGTCACAAGGAGCGAAAATATGTCAACGACGATAAAAAAAACTGAGGCCGGTACAGCCTTTCTTACAACGTCCGTCAGTGAGAGTGCTGACTGCATCTTTACGCTAGAGCAGCGCGACGAGGAGCAACGTTGGATCTCTGAGTCAGCTAGAACCTTCACGTTGCGTGAGGTGATGCCCCATGTCGAGGCCATTGACCGCCAGGAACCGGGCCTGATGCCTAGCCTGGTCAAAAAGGCTGGCGAGCAAGGTCTACTGAGCATCGATGTGCCAGAGCAGTACGGCGGCGCAGAACTGGGCCTGCTTACGAGTGCTCTGGTGGCCTCTAGCCTCAATGAAGCCTCGTTCAGCGTGGCCTTTGGTGCGCACACGACTATTGGCACGCTGCCGATTGTCTTCTACGGCAATGAGGAGCAGAAAGCCAAGTACCTGCCCAAGCTGGCAAGCGGCGAATGGATCGCCGCCTACGCCTTGACCGAGCCTGGTGTTGGCTCTGATGCCATGGGTCTCGCCACCACTGCGACGCTTTCCGCAGATGGCAAACACTACCTCCTCAACGGTACCAAGCAGTGGATCACGAACGCGGGCTTTGCCAATGTCATGGTGGCCTTTGCACGTATTAGCGGCAACAAACCCTCGGCCTTTATTGTCGAGGCCAATTGGGAAGGCATCTCTACTGGCGCAGAAGAGAACAAAATGGGCATTAAAGGCTCCTCTACGCGTCAAGTGATTTTCCAGGACGCAAAAGTTCCCGTCGAAAACCTGCTTGGCGAAATCCATAAGGGCTACAAAATCGCCTTCAATATCCTGAACATTGGTCGTCTCAAACTGGGTGCTGGCGCGGTTGGCGGCTCGCGCTCCGCTCTGGGTCTGGCCGCACCCTATACGGCTGAGCGCAAGGCTTTTGGGAAATTCTTGCATGAGTTCGGCATGATTAAGAAAAAGTTGGCTCGTATGGCTGCCGAAACCTATGCCGCCGAAAGTGCCGTCTTCCGCACTGCCGCCAATGTTGAGAGCGCCCGTCATAGTGCCAGCAGCACCGAAGAAGCCTTTAAAGCCATCGAAGAGTACACCGTCGAAGCTTCATTGGCTAAAGTGCATGGCAGCGAAGTGTTGGCCTTGGCCGTGGACGAGGGCGTACAGATCTTCGGTGGCTACGGCTTTATGCATGAGTATCCCATCGAAAAAGCCTATCGCGACGCCCGCATCCAGCGTATTTTCGAGGGCACCAACGAGATTAACCGTCTGGTTGCTGCTGGTACGCTCTTCAAACGCGCCCTCACAGGCAAAGTGCCGCTGATGGAGCGTTTCCCGGAGATAGAGGCTCGTGTGAAGTCCGGCCACGCTCCTGATTTTGCTGGTGAGGCCATCCCTGTCGAATTGCGCGAGGCCGTCAATGCACTTGAACGCGCCAAGGACACCACAATCTACACATCCATGCGTGTAGCAATGAAATACATGCAGGCACTAGAGAACGAGGAAGAGTTTATCGAGTACTTAGCCAACCTGCTGATCGAGATCTACGGCATCGACAGTGCCCTAGCTCGCGCCACGCAGTCTGTGCGCCGTGGCGACGAGAATAGCGGCGTACATGTGCAACTGGCTCAATTAGCCACTTGGCTGGCCTTCTCACGCATTCGCCTCAACCTCGATCAGTTGATTATGACCAACAACGAAGCTGAAAACGTTGCGCAAGAGCTGACCTGTGTTCGCGCCTATGTCGGTGACTACGTGCTCAACGGCGTCACTCTCCAACGCGAACTGGCTACGCTGATCGTCGAGAAACAGGGTTATCCGTTGTAAGAATTGAAATGCACAAGACGTGTGTATAGATAGTATACCGGATACAGATACACAGCGCCCCAAGGGAGTACGCCGGACGCGAGGGCCGGCGCTACACCCAAGGGGATGGGCCGCGCATCGCAGCAAATTTGCGTCATGGTATCTGTACCAGCGCACCTCATGGCATGCACCGTTGGAACTATTGGACCTCAATGGTAAACGAGACGGCCATAATATATGCGGGACAGAGTTGGCCCTTTTCGCAGATGGGACGCCCGGTAAAACTGATCTCGGTTGTGCCTGTGTTGGTGGCAACGAAACGCCAGACGCAGACTTTGTCCACAGGTGAGGCATAGCCAGAGGGGTCTTGCATCGCCAATAGACCTTGAGGGTTATTCGTTGGACCTGCCCAGTTGTGACCAAAGGGCAAATCTACTTCAACCGTGTCGCCTTTTTTCACCGTAGTTGTGTTATTCACGCCAGAATTTTTCAGAACAACACTGGCCGCAGCAGGCTGCGTCGTGATGGTCGCGCTATTGGGGCAACCTGTGCTCGTGTTGGCGAGACCGTGGGTCGCGGTTGGAGACGGCGCGGGCGTTGAGCCGCTGGGAACCGAGCCTGTGGTAGTGGAACCGTTGTTGCCAACGTTGGTGCCACAAGCTGCAAGCGTGAACATGAGCAATATAAGCAACGTAATGGCGAACCAGGAAGATGTATGGCGTGCTACTTTTGTAAGCATAATTGAAAGCTCCTTGTTGAGTTGGTAAGCGCCCTATTACAAGCATAGAGCCGCGTACAAGGGAAAGACGTTGCAACGTGGGAGAAAGTTCCCAAACAACTAGCTACTCTCTCGCATCATCGGTTAATGGTTCCAAATAGAGCCGCATAGCGGCTTGAATATTTTCCAACGCTTCCTGAACGGTCTTGCCTTCACTAATGCAGCCAGGCAGATCGGGGATGTAGACAGTATAGCCGCCTTCATCGCTTGCCTCTAGAACAATTTCGTAGTCTATATAACCCTCCATCAGCACAGTTTCAGTAGGACGCAGATCAACAGCGTTCAATATGCATCGAGCGAAGAATAGTCATAATTATCATACACAAGCGCATTACGTGCAACGGCGAGCAGGACGCCGTTGACCTGCGTCCTGCTCGCCGTTGCACATATTTATCCAGCGCCTAACTCACCTATCTCCCAGAGAAATTACCCTTGCGCTTCTCGTTATACGCGGCGATACCTTCTTTGGCGTCTTCGCTTTGGAAGCAGAGTTGCTGTAGTTCGCGTTCGACGGCCAGGGCTTCGGAGAGAGGAATTTCAGCGCCGCTCTGGACTGCACGTTTGATACGACCAACAGCTTTCGCGGCCTTGTTGGGCGGGCAGAACGATTTGGCGTATTTCATGACCTCTTCCCAATAGTTCTCAGGCTCGTAGATGTAGTTAATCAGGCCAAGGGCGAGTGCATCCTCGAAGCTAATCAGTTTGCCCTCGGTCATCATCTCGATGGCTTTGTTCTTGGGCAGAGCACGAGCCAGGCGTTGGGTGCCACCAGTGCCAGGGAGCACACCAAGGGTGATTTCGGGCAGGCCAACCTTGCCGGAATTGCGGCGTGCAATACGGATATCACAGGCCAGAGCGATCTCCAGACCACCGCCGACGGTATGACCGTTGAGGGCGGCGATGACCAGCTTGGGGGTTTGCTCCAGGCGGGTCAGGGTTTCGTTGGCGTGCAGGCAGAAATAGTATTTGAAGGTTGGGGTGACGGCGTTGAGCATGGCGATGTCCGCACCAGCGCAGAAGAACTTCTCGCCCGCACCGCGAATGAGAATCACGTGGGCATCCTCATCAAAGCGTGCGCGTAAAATAGCGGTGTCCAACTGGCTCATCATCTCGTGGCTGTACGTGTTGGCAGGCGCGTTGGTCAGCTCGATCACGGCGATGCCCTCGGTTACATGATAGTTGATGAGGGTCGTTTGCGTTTTTTCGGTGGTGGTCATGGTTGGTTTTCCTTTCGTGCTGCATATGCATCGAGAATGTCGTCGTCTTTAACACATTCAAAAGGTGTATGGCAAGAATGACAATAGAACTGGACGGTCAGCAATTGCTGGCCGAACAACGAAGAGAGTTCGGTAGCGCGTGAACCGCAAAACGGGCAGGCGGGCAGACCGCGAGCATGTTCGTCCTGCTGATTGTGCGCTGGATCGAATCTGTCTGTATTATATCCCATACTGACCCCTACCCAATCCTGCGAGCAGTCGCGTCCCACTTTTCCCACGGCAATGCTTGGGCGGGCTGCCAGCGTTTGTGTGCGGGATCAAAGGTGACGGGCATGTCGATGGCGACGCCTTGCAGGATGGGCATGATCTTTTGCAGGAAGCGGGCGCGTAGTTCGTCGGGCGTGGCGTCAATAATACCCTCGCTGTACAGGTGCAGCATAGCGGGATCGTCGGCGGGACCGAACCAGCACAGGGTCTCGTCCCACAGCCCTGTGAGCGAGTTCAGCAGAGCCGTACGCACAGCCCCGCCGGCTTTGGCTAGACGGCGTACCCAGCCCTCAGCGTGCATACTGTGTACGCGTTCTTCTTGCACGACCTTGCGTGAGCGCGAGCGCAGTGGCTCGTAGGTTGCATTTTGCGCGGCCTCAAAGAAGGTGGTCAGCGCGGTATCGACGAGAAAATTTGTCGCGACAAAGTCCGACCAGCCCTGGAAATCCTGATCGAGAAAGGCCAGGGAATAGTGCAGGGTGCGCGTCATTGGCTCGATCTGGCTGGGATCGGCCTGCGCCTGCGTGAAATCCTCAAGCAATGGGTAGAGCGTGCGGGCGTGGCCTAGCTCGTCCTGTGTCATTGCGGCGGCGGCTACGGCGGCTTCCAGCGCGGGCGCACCGTTACACCAATAGGCGTAGCGCCGTCCAATGGCGAGCTTATTGTCGGCCAGGGAAGAGAGCACGGCGAAAAGTGCCGCAGAATCTCTTAATACATCTGTTGGCATATCTCTCCTCTCAACATTACGATGCGATGACCGTCACGATGGTATCGCGTGGGATCAGCACCATCTCGATCCAGCTAAACTCGTCGTAGATGCTGCGTGCATACACTTTGGCTAGCTCAACATCGTCGGCCATGACGTTGCCGATTTCGTGCAGTGGCTCATCGTACTTGCGACGGGCGTAGACCTGCCAGACGCAGGTCTCGTTGAGCGCTTCGCGGCGCGTTATGCTCGTAGTGTCCAGATTGGTACTGCTCATGAGGCGACTCCCCAGGTGCGCATAGTGTCGATCCCGTCCTCAGTCAGACGCGCTTTTGTCCACACGGGGTCCCACACGACCTCGATGTGGACCTCGCGTACGTCCGGCTCTTGCAGCAGGCGGGTTCGAATATCGTCCATAATAAAATCCATCGCGGGACAGCCCATAGCCGTGAAGGTCAGCTTGAGATCGACGGTTCCGGCCTGGCAAGCGAGCGCGACGATCAGGCCCATATCAACCACGCTGATGGGCAGTTCTGGGTCCATCACGTCACGTAAAGCATCCCACAGGGCTGGGCAAGCGGGATCGCTGGCGGAATGGGTATGCAGAGATGGGTAGCTAGTGGTCATGCGTTATCTTGCTCCAAGAGGCGCAACATCTCGCGCTTGCCACGCTGGATCATCTCGACAAACTCGACGTTTTTGGGGCCGCGTGCTTTCCAACGTTTCAGCACATCGTCCCAGGTGCACGGACCTTCCCAGCGCTTGGCCTGGGCATCGAAGTGGGCTGGAAAATCGCAATCGACGATGTATTTCTGCTGCTCATCATCGAAGTGGGCTGGAACCTTGATCTGGAGTTCGTTGCAGAGAGGCACCGCCGAGGACATCCAAATCTGGCGCAGTTCGTCGTTGGTGTGGCCCTTGAAGCCGTAGTCAAGCTGCTCGTTATGCTTCTTCATCGTATCGGGCAGGCCGAACCATTCGATGGTCAGACGGAACATCCAGTCCACCGCCTTTTGCAGCTCCTCATGGCCAGCGGGGTCCAGATTGATCTTGCGCATGTTCTGCTCGCCGTGCCGCAAATGGAATGTTTCCTCTTTATCGACCTTCACCAAAGCGCGTTTCCAGGGGCCAAAGGTTGTGCTCTGATAGACATCGCTGAGCAGGACATAGCCAGCGCGGTCATAGAAGGCGTTGGCAACGATCATCTCGACCCAACTATCCAGAGGCACATCGAAGGCGTAGGGGTATTTGAAGGCTTTGGGATCGCGTTCAAAGATCAGTTTTTCGGTATCCACGCCGAGGTCACGCAACAGGCGATAGGCGATATGGGCATGACCCAATTCATCCTGAATAATCGAGATCGCCGAGCCAAAGTTGTTGAGCGTCGGTGCATGTACGGCTGCATGGTAGTAGGCGGGAGCACTAATCAATTCAGTATCAGCGGAAACGGTTAGAATGCGTTTAATCCCCTCTAGATAGATGGGACTCATATGCTCGATAGACTCGATCAGTTGTTGCTTGCGAATACGGCTGACCAGAGCTTCTTCGCTCTGTAGCGCGATGGTGGTCATAGAAATTGCTCCTTGGTTTGCTTGACCAGGATATCCGGCACTCAACACCAGCATTGGCGTCGATGATTCCCTAATGGAGATGCTTGATTCTATACTTTAGTGGGCGAGGATGTCAAGGA
>JBDTBU010000264.1:0-3422 GCA_039923935.1 Ktedonobacteraceae bacterium
TTCCGCGTTAGGAAGCGAGCGCTGATAAAATCCAGAGCATCCCAGCCCGGTTCTGGAGATATATGAGCGCCAGCATAAGCAAAGCTACGTTTATGCTGGCGCTCATATATCTCCATTTATAAAACTACGTTGCAGCATCTCTCTACTGTTTATGCTGCTTATGCCATTCGCAACGAACGACGGTAGAGCCGAGCGGGATCGTGCGCACACAATCTGGGCAATAGGCAACAGCGCGACACACATGGCAACTATATCTACCCTTCATACTTGTGACACGCCAAGCATGGCAGTGCATGTGGCAAGAGGAGCCAAGCCGAGGCTCCCTTTGTTCAACCATGCGGCATTCCTTCCTCTTCCGACTGCTGCCCCTTGAGGACCAATGTGGCTATCCAGCCAACGACAAATCCGACGCTATACTGTTCTGCGAACTCTAGGCTTTCAAGCTTTTCCATCATCATCTCGGTAATGCTGGTATTGGTACAGATGGCTGCGCTAGCCCGGAGTTGGCGAGCGATATGGCCCGCCTGATAGCCATTGATGAAATCTTCATCGTTGACAAACAGTGTGCCTTTGCCTATGAGGATCGTTCTCGGTTCCATCATGCTCCTCTTTCCACTATATTTGCTGGCCAGCAATAATCCGTGCAGCTTCCTCCGCTGTGCACAGACCGTCACGGTGGGCCATTGCAACCTGCATACGTGCTTCACTATCCTGATGACAAGAACAGGCGTTATTCCAACAAAAAGGGTGCATTGCTGTATGTTCTTGATACACAACGCGGGGCAGGGGAATGGTATGGTCGTCGGATGCTGGTGTCGTTGTGGTGTCGTATGCCATCGTTGTCTCCTGTTTCATGAAAATGTGTGTCTATTCTTGTAGACGCTCCACCAAAGCGAGTAATCTTCTCTCATGCTCAAGAGAGAGCACTATACGTAGATATACCTCTGCTTTTATGGGAGCTTCACTATCCAATAAAGCATACAAAAATCCCTTTTCTACCTCTATTCCACTTATTTCCATGCTATTTTCCCCCCCTCTTTCACTCTTTTCGCAGATATTTCCACGATGTATCTGCTCTTTTCACGTCTTTTCACAGACGTTTCTGCTCTTTACTCACGCTTTTCACCTCTTTTCACGCTTTTCTAGGGTAGATAATCAGACGCATTTCTGCTATACTCATAGAGAGCGTTATTCATTTTCTGATGTTTGAAAGCAAGCAGCAAAAGAGGTAGGGATGCAGATGCAAACAGATGAACGGGTTAGCAACCTCACGCCCCGGTACCGCGTGTTTCTTTTTGGTCAGATACGCTTGGAACAAGAGGCGGCGGATAGTACCGCCTGTGAACCTTCGTATATTCCATTTGTGCCAGATTGCTGGAATCGTCAGAGTCCCTGGCGCGTTCTAACGTATCTGCTCACCTGTGGAGACCGCCAAACCTACAAAGATCCCTTACTAGATGCTCTCTGGCCGGACGCGCCGTTAGAGCGTTCCCGGCTAGCGTGCAGCATTGCCCTTTCGCAAGTGCGTCATGGGCTGCTCGATCACCAGGGGCAAGCGCTGGTGACACCACGTAAAGCCGATGAGCAGAAACTCATTCATTTGGCCGGACAAGAACAGATCTGGTGTGATTGGCACGCGTTCAGCGACGTGCTCACTCAGGCGCAACTGGCCGAAAACTATGGCGGCGATGCCCTCACGCTCTGGGAAAAGGCGTATGCTCTCTCACGCAAAGAGTTTTTATTGGCTGAACGCTATCACGATTGGTGCAGAAGCTTGCGCGAGCGTACGGAGGGGGATCAGCGTTTGTGTGTGCTCCACCTCACAGCTTGCTATGGCACACATGGCAGGAGCGCCGACGAAGAACGCCTGTTGCGTCAGTTCCTCAGCGATCATCCACGCGACGAAGATATACTCTGCCGTCTTGTGAACCTTCTCGCCCAACAAGGACGCTCTCAGGAGGCAGTGCGCTGGTATCAGCGCACCCTTGAGGCATTGGAGGAAGAAGGGCTGGAAGCCACAGAGCAGATGAGAGAAGTGGGCAAACACCTTCAAAAAAGGCACCATCTATCGACGCCTTCCTTTCCCTTCAGCATTACACAGGATATAATACGAGAACGAGTCTTACCGCAACCGTTGCCACCAGAAAGCTCAGCACTGACCAGCGTGTTTGATCGTGCGACTCAGTTTATGGTCACGATTTTCGGCTTGGTCAATCAGTGGCAAGGCCGGGCTACTCATTGCAATGACTTACAAGTATTGCTGAGCCAGGAGTTTGCCATGTTTGATCAGGATACGTCACAGCCGAATGCGGGAGAACAGAACGCGCTCTCGCGTCGGCAGGCGTTGGTAGCCATTGCCGCACTCCCCTATGGGGCGTTGGCGGCTGCTCGCCACGCTGGCACAGGAATGCAGCCAGAAGCGTTTTTACCGCAATGTACCGCAGCCATCACCAGTTGTTGGTCGATGATGCAAGGCCGAGAGTTTGCCGTCGTTGAGCAAGCACTCGCCCACTGCCTGCCTGCCCTGACGACCCTCTCTCAACAATCATCACCCTATCAGCAAGCTGCTGCTGGCCTCGCTGCACAGGGTAATCTGTTGCTTGGTCTGGTTGCGCTTCACCAGCAACCCGCGCCACAGAATTTTCGGCAACGGGTACTTCACTGTAAACAAGCAGTGACACAGGCAGAACATATATCTGACCCAACGCTCCTGATTCTCTCCCTCATCCATGTAGGAGCGACAGAGGGGGATTTAGAGCATTTTCCTGCTATGTTGGCAGCAAATGAAGAGGCGGTCCGCTTGAGTAACCACGAATTAGTCTCGTCAACATTGCGAAGAAAGGCGTTTGCCGAACTCGCATGGTCATATGCCCGCGCTGGTCAAGCCCAACAAGCACTTCAGTATTATGGGGAAGTCTCTACCTCGTTACCGTCTGCATCTGACCAAGTTCCTGCCTATCTTCAGGATAGCGGCCTCTTTTTTGAGGGTTTGACAGAGGCGCAGATGTTTGAAAAACTAGGCAAGCTGGAAAACGGGAAAGGCTCCTATAAACGGGCTTGGAAGACAATGGAGCAGGCAGAAAGCCTATTGCCTTCGCTCGTGGTGCCTGAACGCTTTCGTGTAGAGGCAGTAAACCAAAAAGCGCTCATTGCTTTGCGGTTAGGCTATCTTGACCAGTTTCGCGATTTATCTTTGCAAGGTCTGCAAGGTGCGAAGGATCTCAAGAGTGAGAAACGGCGACAAGAGGTCATTGCTAACTGGAAAGAAGCCCGCAAAGTATGGCCGCGTGAGCCACAGGTGATGGATTTGGCTGATGTGTTATTGGGGTAGTGCTGATATTGCTGAGCAAGATTGATCCTTTGCTTGATCGCGATAGTCGTCTCTTTGTGGGTTTAGCAGCACGCTAATGAGTGCTTTTTGA
>JBDTBU010000265.1:0-9606 GCA_039923935.1 Ktedonobacteraceae bacterium
CACGCTGGCAGAGTGTTTCAACTAGCAATGTCGCCTCGTCCGCGCTACTCGCCTGGCCCGCCAAACGCAGCGTGGGTGTCTCTGTGACACATTCGCACACCCCGCGCCGTTTGACCAGCGTATCATCAATGACAATGACTGGAATGATCGTTGTTTCTTGCATGTGTCTATTCTATTCCATCGACCTGGGGAGAGGCAACGCAATCACGCCAGAGCAATCACCAGAATCCCCACAAAGATCAGCGCCGCGCCCAATAAACGCGCACGTCCAAAGCCTTCGCCTAGCCAGCGCCAGCCGACAAACGCGGCGATAACAATGCTGATCTCGCGGACCGCGCCCCCGTAGCTCACAGGCGAAAACGAATAAGCCAGCAACACTAACATATACGTCGTAAAACTCAAAATACCGGCTAATGAGATCAAACGCCAATTGGAGCGTATTTCTACGAGTATAGCCCGCCTACCGTAACGCAGCACGATGAGGGGTGTAATCAACACGGCAGTGAGGCCAATGACTAGCACAGTGTATGGGAGTGGCGCGACCTGGCGCACTGCTGCACCGTCAATGGCCGAATAGATCGAGACACAGCACGCGGTTGCCAGCGCTAGGCCCAGCGCACTGCTCGCCAGTGACGACGTTTTGCGTTGCCGCCACCATGTTGTGCTGCCAACCACAACCAGGCCCACGATCAGCACGCCAATGCCCACCAAGCCCTGGGGTGCGGGCCGCTCGCCCAGAAAGAGCACTGCCCACAGAGTCAGCAGCGCCGGAGCGGCCCCACGAGCCATAGGATAGACCAGCGAGAAGTCGCCATACTGATAGGCTCTCAGCAATACAAAATAGTATACCGCTTCGGTCAGGGCGCTACTACACACGTACGGCCAGATTGATGCGGGGAAAAATCGCACTTGAAGCAGCAACGGCGAGAAACAGAGCAGGCCAATAACCAGCGCCCACCATGTAAAAATTTGCTTTTCCTTTGCACGTTTGATCAGCAGATTCCAGGTCGTGTGCAGGAAGGCGGAGGTGAGTAAGAGGCCAAGTGCAGTGGGTGGCATAAAATATCCTCATTCGATACATTGAACTGTTGACCGGCTTATTCTACTGCAACGAGAGAGGTTCGTGCAAGGTCTGTCAGGGCGTGCTCAGCCCGTTGCATCTAAAAACGCCACAGCCGCGCCCAACAATCCGGCATCCTTGCCCAGCGTGGCCGTCGCAATCTCGACCATGCTGCACACACGCGAGGATGTGTGGGAGTCGAGCGAGCGGCGTATCCCGGAGAGCAGTAGGTCGCTAGCGCTGAAGATGCCGCCGAGGATGAGTCTATTTGGCTCGAAGGTGTCGATATAACGGGCAATCGCGGCCCCTAGCCAACGGCTGACTTCGGTGTAAATTTGCGCGGCCACGACATCGCCCGCTTGCGCCTCCTCGGCCAATAATTGGAAGCTAAAATGCTCGTGGTTGCTCAAACGATGCAAGACACTAGTAGAGTCGCCACGCCGCACAACCCGCTGGAGCATCTTCTGCACAGCGTCAAGCGTGACCAGCGTATTGAGACAGCCACGTTTGCCACAGCTACAGCGTGGACCACTGTTGGAGACTGAGAGATGGCAGATATGCCCGACATATTCAGGCGGCGCTGGCTCGATGCGTCCCTCACTCAACAATGAAGCCCCAACTACCGCATTGGCTGAGAGCAGCAGCAAGCGCTGCAAACCGCGCCCGGCCCCAAAGTGGTACTCGCCCAGAGCAGCCGCATCCACATCCACATGCAGGGTTGCTGGCAGGCTATAGCGGGCTTCCAGCAGATCGCTCAGGGGAAAACCATTGAGTGAAGGTAAAGCGGAGATTATGGTCGGACGGCGGGATGTCAGATCAAGTGAGCACGGCAGAACAAAACCTAGACCACGCACATGTAAATGCTCATCTTTGGCGCTGGTCAAGGTGTCATCGATGGCGCGTAAACACGGCTCTAACGTCGCGCTCGCTGGACGATTCCAGAGAATTTTCGCATGACGACGTTGGCGTACACGTCCGGTACGCTCAACCAGAGCGATAGTCGCCTGACTACTCCCAAGCTCTACACTGATAGCAACGGTATCGTCGTTTGTTTTGCGCTGTCCAGGCACCTGTTACTCTTTATTCTACTCTGTATATAGAACCTACGTTCTCTACACAACATGCTTACGCAACAGATACGATAACAAATAACACAATTATACTCCAAGTATACCTAGCGAGCGAAAACATTGTCAAGAGCACATGTTCAAAGGGTAGAGTAGTATGTTGCAACAGGACAAACTTACACCCAAAAGCGCACAATCACCCAGGCCACATACAAACCTAATAGCATGACTCCCAAACTCCGACCAAGACGCCCTCGCTTAATGCCAAAGAGCACCCCTGCCGTCAGAGCGACCAGGAATGGACCGTCAAGGAGAATGAGGAAACGATCTTGCAGAACACCTTGCCAGATCACTACTGGCAACGCGATCCCTAAGACTATATTGATACTTGCGCCGATATAAATCTCTTCAACACACGCCGCAACTTCTCCAGTACGCACCAAGCTGATAGCAACGATAGTGTTGGGCAACGATGTAGCTACAGCAAGGACGAGCAAACCTGCGAGAACTGCGGGCATATGCAGATCGTTCGTGAGGGTTTGTCCTGATTGGACCATCACCACGACCCCTCCCAACGCGATTGCTAAGGTCAGGAGGATCTCACTGCTCAAACGTCCAATGGCGCGAGGCGTTTTTTGGCGTACCGGAGTATGATGCGCTACGGCTGTATCTATAGGCCCATGTGAGCGTCTCAGAATATGCGTAAAGAGTCCTCCAAAGATGGCGAAAACGAGCACAGCCACGAGCAGAAAAAGAATATGCGTGGGTTGCGTGATCTGGAATATACTCACGAACGGGGAACCTGGGAACAAGGCGCTCATACCCCATACACTGAGAATGATCGCGAACGTATACCACGCAACCACACCAACATGATGCCTAGCTTGTATGCTGAGGCTAATGCCATTACCTGCGGGAGCAAAAAACGTGCAAAGACCAAGAATGATGGTGAGATTGTAGATATTTGAGCCAAGAATAATACCAATACCAAGATCGGTATGACCACCTATGATTGCAACTGCAGCAGATGCGTAATCTGGAATATTAGCACCCAATGCACTCAAAAGACTCAGAATGCCTATCGAAAAATTGAATGTTTCGCACAATGCTTCAAGTTTCCGCGTAAAATGTGCAGAAGCTATAATCACAACTCCTAGCGAAACAATAAAAAGCAGCGTGGCGGCTGGGAAAGAAGAAAAAAGCACCATTGTACCTATCCTATTCAGGGCTGTGGAAGCCATCGTCAACACGTTGAGCATACAAAAAAGCACCGGGTCCACGTCGAAGGCCCGATGCCCTTGTATCTTTTTGTCTGTGACACATTACAAGGACACCTACCACCGACCAGACTTCCCGGTGCTCTTCCATGCATGTATCGATTTATTTTCTAGAGTATAACATGCCTGTTTTCTGGAAGCAAGGAGAAATGAATGTGAACAGGCATACAATTCATCAGTTTGGGGAAATTCTCCTCCCCTTAGCGAGCACTTCTGCCTCCATCGACAGGAACCACCTGACCTGTGATATAGCTCGCACCCTCTGAGGCTAGGAAAAGGACGATTGGAGCCAGTTCACCGGGCTTGCCGATACGAGCTAGCGGGGTTGTATTAGCGACAATAGCTTCGGCATGTTCCAAAATACCCTCGGTCATGCGTGTTCTGAACATACCAGGTGCCACACAATTGACCCGAACAGCAGAGGAAGCCCACTCGACTGCTAATGCACGCGTAAAGTTTATAACTGCCGCTTTACTGGCATTATAGCCAACGGTGTTGAGCTGCCCACCGCTCAGGCCAGCTATAGAGGCGATATTGATAATAGCCCCTTTCTTGCTTCCCAACATATGCCGTCCAACAACCTGAGACATCAAAAATGTGCCTGTGATATTGGCATCAATGACTTGTGTCCAGCGTTCAAACGGCATACTTTCAGCAGGCGCTCCCCACGTCAGGCCAGCGTTATTCACCAGGATATCAATCTTGCCATAGGTTGCGATAGCCTGCTGTACCAACTGCTCAACCGAAGCTGGATTAGCCACGTCGCAGACGCCAGCCAGTACAGAGATACCCTGGCCCTTGAGTTGTTGCTCAGCCTCGTTCAACCATTGTTCTCGCCGAGCGGTAATCACTACGGATGCGCCAGCTCGCCCAAAAGCCTCAGCGATCTCCAGACCTAGGCCACGCGAACCACCTGTTACCAAAACCACCTCACCCTTAAAATCGAAAGAAACGGTACCCATGCAAAACCTCCTTGTGAAAAATAAACGACGAGGAGCGTCATTACCGCTCCTCGTCGTATTGTATCACCACAACCGGATGGCTAACATCCGGCTTTTATTGATCTACATATAAACACACGTTAGATCTTGACAGGCTCTTCCTCGATCCCGATATCTTCATCTTCTTCTACCTCAATCTCGGCTACCTTAAAGGACGAGATATTCCCACGAATCTGCTCATCCAGGGCCAGCGCAACGTCGCTATTCTGGCGTAGGTAATCCTTGGCGTTCTCACGGCCCTGGCCCAGGCGAATATCGCCAATGTTGAACCACGCGCCGCTCTTCTTGACCAGACCCATCTCTAGACCAAGATCGATCAGGCCACCTTCACGCGAAATACCCTCGCTGTACATGATATCGAACTCCGCTACACGGTACGGGGGTGCGACCTTGTTCTTTACCACACGCACACGCGTGCGGTTGCCCATGACATCCTGACCCTGCTTGATGGTATCGGTACGACGAATATCTAGGCGCACCGAGGCATAGAACTTCAAGGCTTTACCGCCAGAGGTGGTCTCAGGGTTGCCAAACATCACGCCGATTTTTTCGCGCAACTGGTTGGTAAAAACCACGGCAGTGTTCGAGGTGCTGATCGCGCCGGTTAGCTTGCGTAGAGCCTGGCTCATCAAACGAGCTTGCAAGCCAACATGCGAGTCGCCCATCTCGCCCTCAATTTCAGCACGCGGGGTCAGCGCGGCCACAGAGTCAACCACTACTACGTCGATGGCGTTACTGCGCACCAGAGCGTCGAGAATTTCCAACGCTTGCTCGCCGGTATCGGGCTGCGAGATCAGAAGGTTGGTTATATCTACGCCACAACGGGCCGCATAGGTGCTGTCAAACGCGTGCTCGGCATCGATAAAAGCCGCATAGCCGCCAGCACGCTGCGCATTGGCGATCACATGTTGACAGAGCGTCGTTTTACCCGAAGACTCCGGGCCATAGATCTCCGTAATACGTCCGCGTGGAAGACCGCCGACGCCCAACGCCAAGTCAAGCGACACTGAGCCAGTCGGAATGACCCCAATCTGAACCCTGGCCTGGTCGCCCAATTTCATAATTGCGCCCTTGCCAAAGCGGCGCTCAATCTGGTTTAACGCCTGATCAATGGCCTTCTCGCGTTCAGTTGTTGCAGTAGACACAAACGTACTACCGCCATCTTTAGCTTTCTCTTTTTTACTTAATGGCATACTTCATGTACAGGGTGCAGGATACAGGTGTAGCGTTTGCCGTCCCTCGCCGCCTCCCTGTGTACCTCCTTTATTTTTGCTTGCTTGTTTGCCAACCCCCTCAAGGGGAGAGGAACGACCCGTCGTCGCAATTTTCCCCCACAAACGGGCAAAACGCGACCATAAACGCCACTCTGTTTCTGGTTCCCTCTACTCTATTCTTTCGCCAGGTCAGGAAAATGGTAATCGCATTCTCTCACCTGAACTTTTTATGAATATAGAACAAGAGTACCATGCAAAGCTGCGAAAAGCAAATGTTGCGTAGAAAACAGTACTACAGGGTCCACACTACAATCCTCTAACAGAACCTATCAAAATTCCTCGATGCTTGCTCGTGCTTTTTCCCTGTGGTGGATGTGAGGGCTTACGACAACCACACCCGCCACCAGAAAAAATGCTGTACAAACTGCTACAGGCAATGAGGAATCGTAAAAAGGCAAACCTCAGTGGGTACGTTACCCTAAAACTCGCGCCGACCCTCCAGGGCACGGCTGAGCGTCCCCTCGTCGGCATATTCGAGATCCCCGCCAATTGGTAGGCCGCGTGCCAAACCCGTCACTTTGGCCGGGAACGGCTTGAGTTCTTTTTGTAGATAGCTGGCAGTATATTCGCCCTCGAAGTTCGGGTTGGTAGCCAGGATGATCTCGCGTACATTGCTGCCTTGCAAACGCTTTAAAAGCTCTTCAATGCGCAAATCTTTCGGGCCAATACCCTCCACTGGCGAGAGTGCGCCATGTAGCACATGATAAAGCCCTTTATAGACCCCCGTCTTCTCCAGAGCCAGCACATCCAGCGGCTCTTCCACGACACAGATCATTTCCTGGTCGCGGTTGGGATTGCTACAGAGCAGGCAAGGATCAGCCTCGGTAATGTTAAAGCAGCGCGAACAATAGATAACACTCTCTTTGACACGCATAATTGCTTCGGCCAAACGACGCGCTTGGTCGGAGGGACTGCGCAGGATAAAGAACGTGAGACGTTGCGCCGTCTTCACGCCTATCCCCGGCAGTTTCGAGAATTCTTCGATCAGAGCCGCTACTGGCGGTACAAGCTCATTCATAGGCTAAAACAATCCTGGGATTTTCATGCCCCCAGTGACATTCGTAGCTAGACGCGACTGCGCATCGTTGACCTTGCTCTGCGCATCTTTGGCTGCGGCCAGAACCATAACTTCCAGTTCCGCGATATCCTCAGCATTAAACGCTTCTGGATCGATTTTTACCACAGAAATTTCAGATTTGCCGTTCATAGTGATGGTCACTGCGCCTCCGCCAGCCGTACCGGTGAAGAGCGTCTGCTCCAACTCCTCCTGCATCCTGACGAGCTTCTGCTGCATTTTCTGGAGTTCACGCATATTCATAGAAAAAATCTCCTTATTTTGGTTGAATGTCTTTGATAGTCGCCCGGAACGTCCGCATTGCTTCTTGCACTACGGGGTCTTGATGGGCTTTCTGTTGAGCTTCTTCTTTCGATAAAGCTACTCTCTTATTCTCTCTCACACCCTGCGGTCTGGCAAGGGGCGCTGGCTGGTATGCCTCCGTGCTATCTGACACATGTTGAGGCAAGAACACTGGCGGGTCAGGTGCTCTGGCCTGTGCAGGCCGCGCTCTTTGTGCACTTTCCTCTATGGCTGGTCCGCTAGCTTGGCGCGGAGGCTCGCGATACGCCGATTGCTGTGGTGGCGCAAGACCCACAGAATACGAGGCTGTACTCTGCGTTAGAGGAGCAGCGTATGTTTGGCCGGGCGCGAGGAGGCGTACTTTACACGGCAAATTAAACTCAGTACTGAGCGCCCAATCCACATCCTGAGGGAAATTGTCAGCTTTGGTAATAATCCCAAAATGGTTTTGTTTACCAGCTCGCACAACCACAATGGTCCGCTCTTCACCTTCCTCAACGTTTACCACATCGCACATGCCAAGATACGTTCCAAGCATGGTGCTTTTCTGCATCGTGCGTCTCTTTACATTATCCCATGAAAGCTGTACATGCTGCATCGTTAGCTTAGCATGGCTCTCCGTAGTAGGAGATGCTACACTCGTCTCCTGAGCAGGAGGCGCATTCTCTACGTGCTGCAAGCGGCCAGTGACAGGCTCGTTTCGCCGGTTCTCCACAGACGGCAACGGTTCAGTATTTGGCGTGTCACGTCGCGTAGCCACAGGAGGTACATTTTGTGGCGCGGCTGGCGCTGAGCGAGGGGTTGACGTTTGTGCAGAAGCGGCTGGTGCTGGCCGTGAAGCAGGAGCGTTCGTCGAGGCGAGCATACTGTTGCTCTGCCGCGCTGCTGGCTGCCCAGATTGTACGCGACGATGGAGTTCTGTGCATTCTAACGCGGCAAGTTCCAGTCCCAGTTGTGGCGTCGCTTGATTCTTCTGCATCAGGTCATTCTGCGCAAAAATACGTGCACACTCCGTCAATTCTTCCAGAGCAAAAGCTGGCATGAGCTGCTGAACCTCGTTCACCTCATCCTCGGTCAGATCCAGAATCGTGGCGACATTGGCCCCGGCCTTCGCGAGCATCAACGCACGCCAGTATTCAACCAATTGGGCATTGAGTTGGCGCAAATCGGCCCCAGCCTCAGAGAGTTCGTGAATCAAATAGAGTAGCGCGGGACTATCCAGCCCGGCGATATGCGTAATCAGTTTTGAGACCGCATGCGGATCGGCCACACCCAGCATCGATTGTACCTGTACTAGCGAGATCTCGCTGCCAGCGTAAGCAATCGCTTGGTCCAGCAGACCCAACGCGTCGCGCATGCCCCCAGCAGCGGTTCTGGCGATCAGTTCAGCCGCAGGGCGTTCCATCTTAACCTGCTCCTCTTTGGCGACAAAAAGCAGATGCTCGACAATCTGGCGGGTGGAAATGCGCTTAAAATTATGCGACTCGCAGCGTGAGAGCACTGTGGGCAGTAGTTTATGAGCTTCGGTGGTTGCCAGGACAAAGATCGCGTAGTCTGGCGGCTCCTCCAACGTTTTGAGCAGCGCATTACAAGCTTCAGGGGTCAGCATATGTGCTTCGTCGAGGATATAGACCTTATACTTGCCAGTTGCAGGAGGCACCATGATCTTCTCGCGCAGTTCGCGGATACTATCGATACCACGATTGGAGGCTGCGTCGATCTCGATGACATTGAACGAGTTGCCTGCGGTAATCTCACGGCATTGCTGGCATTCGTTGCACGGTTCGCCATTGTGGGAATTGGTGCAATTGACCGTTTTCGCGAGTAGACGCGCAGTACTAGTCTTGCCGGTGCCACGCGGACCGGTAAAGAGATAAGCGTGCTTGAGCATATCGTTTGTGAGCGCGTTTTTGAGTGTATCAACTATCGGCTGTTGTCCGACCATCTCATCAAACGTCTGTGAGCGCCATTTACGGTAGAGAGATTGTGAGGCCATAAATACTAACTTCCGCCTGCCTGTTGAATGGCGGGCCGCAAATCCTCGCCGAAGAGTAAAAAGGACAATTAAAGAACCGGCTTTTGCCCAGTCCTACCGGTCGGCGTAACCAGGCTACCCTACGACACCCAGAGAGGTCTACGTACTGCTGCTTCCTCACGGACCTGACAGGGTTAGCAAACATCTGCCGCGCAGGACCCGATTACGCCGACCGGCAGGACTGGAAAAAAACCGGCCTGTTCCTATTGAGTTGTTTCATTCATGGAACGTCCCTATTCTACACCTCCTGGCCCACTTTGTCAAACATTTTGCGCCAGAAAATAGCCCTTTTATCTAGCTGAGACACAGCCAATCCACACTTTCATTTGCTTATAAGCCAATTGCGTGAAAAACATAAAAAGTCGATTTCATTGATTTTTTATGCTCCTCACGCAATTGGCCCGTTTAAAAAGCGTATATGAGAGATATTTAGAGGTACTTGTCGGTCAACAGGCGATATTTCTCTTTGATTTCAGCAGAAATACTAGCACGATCCGTGAGAATGGCTGTGGCGAGTGCTGTGGGGCACTCACAA
>JBDTBU010000266.1:0-15437 GCA_039923935.1 Ktedonobacteraceae bacterium
CTTGAGAACGCACCCCGTTCCACAGAGGATATTGATATTTTTTGGCTCGAAGAAGACGCGTTTCAAAACATGCGCGACCTATTGAGTACATGTATGCTCGATGTCGCACGAGCACATAAGTTACCGCACAACTGGTTCAATTTTCTGACCCAAGTAATCATGATGAACGACATCTTTATCCCTGATGGCACCCTTTGGAAACGCTTCGGGCCACTTCATATCTATATCCCACCGAGAGAATATATTCTTGCGCTCAAAATTATAGCTGGACGCGACAAAGATCTTGATGATTGTGCTATACTACTTCCGAAAACAACCATTCAAACAAGGGAGCAAGCCCAGGAATTGCTCGATAGGTATATCTTACCTGGAACGCAGGAGGAACATGCCGAAAAGATTGTAAAGTCGTTTAACATACTTTTTAGCGGGCAATAAACAACTTCTGTTAAGAAAGGCGGAAATATTGACATTTAGCATGTTTGAAATCATGGCTCAGGCATATCGTGATAAGGAACACGAAATACCCATTATGCCCGCAACAATCCAAACCATGACACGAGCGTATACTGACATTTGTCAAGGAGAAGATCCCTGGACTGCTCTCGGCAATTTTACCAACGCATGGTACGATTATGCAAAAAGTATCAGGCCCAGCTTGGTAAACGAGCCTCTCGTCTATCCAGACAAGAATACAGAATATACTTGCAACTGGGCTGCCTACTGCGCCGCATCTGTCGAATATCTGTGTGGACTCTATCACCTGCCATGCCCAACATGGGTCCAGAACCCGTGTTACATCCTGTCGCACGCGTGGTCTGGCAGTAACACCTTTCCAGCTATCACAGAGCAGCGCAGCAAAACGACGCCACCCCCATTTGCCAGACGCAATATCTTCTGTGGCAGTGGCATGTTCAGAAACAAATATGAACCGTTTGAATGGATGCTTGAGGCACAACGCAACGGCCTCACCGATCCTCGCGCCATTCGAGACTACGCCCGTCAGAAGGAAATCAGCCTGCACGGAGCCTGATCCAACCCATCTTCATACTACTCACTCCAACCATTGTATACGCCCTCACTTGGCCTTTTTCCCACCGCTCACCGCTCCCAAAGACTTGACAGACTCGACATGAGAGTGCTATTCTATATTTGCAGTCACGACGTGAGACTGCTAGCAATCAAACTTGACAAGCAACGTATCATAGCATTCATCTCAATGTACTCCAAACAGTCTGTTGAGATGGCTCGGAAAGCATGCCATGACCCCACTGAGTCCGCGCAAACAGGAAATCCTGCGTGCACTGGTCGAAGAGTATATCCACGGCGCTACTCCGGTGGCCTCGGAGACACTGGTGCGTAAGTATGGGATGAATTTCAGTTCGGCTACGGTCCGCCACGAGTTGGCCGGACTGGAAGAGGCGAACCTGATCTATCAGCCACATACCTCCGCAGGCCGGGTGCCAACGGACCTGGGCTATCGCTATTTCGTTGAGCATCTGGTCCAGGAATCGGCCCTGGCGCTCGATGAGCAACGACTGATTCGCCATCAGTTTTACCAGGTGCAGGATCAGTTGGATCAATGGGTTCGCCTGACAGCTTCGGTGATGGCTCACCTGCTGCATAGCGCAGCAGTCATGACGCCTCCCCGTTCCAGTGAGGGCCGTCTGAAGCACTTCGAGGTGCTTTCGGTCACGGAACTCTCGGCTCACATGGTCCTGGTCCTGAGCGATGGCACGGTCAATCAGCAACGTCTGTTGCTGGATAGACCCATCGGGCAGGAAGAGTTCAGCGTCTCAGCGTTGCGGCTGAACCAGCTTTTTGAGAACAAAAATGCGCTAGAGATTCGGGAAATGTTGGGGAAGCTCGACCTTTCCGCATCCGAGCACCTGATCGGTAGCACGATCATACGCATTCTGGAGCAGCATGGCGATCCCATTGGCGATACCTTCTATCGCGAAGGCGTGGTCAACATCCTGGATCAGCCCGAATTCACCAGCATGGGTGCTGAGCAAGATCGCAGCGAACGCGTGCGTAAGGTGATGTCGGTGTTAGAACAGCACCGTTTCCTGCCAGCACTGACCTCTCATCTACGCGATGTAGAGGGCGTGCAGGTGATTATTGGCGGGGAAAACGAATGGGACGAGATGCGCGATGTCAGTCTGGTCGTAGCACGCTACGGGCAGGAGGGCAAGATCGGCGGGTTGCTGGGTGTGATTGGCCCGACGCGTATGCAATATGGGCGAGCCATAGCGGTAGTACGCTACATGGCGAGAGTAATGAACGAGCTCCTGGCCGAAATGTACGGCTATGACGATCAGCAAAGATAATCTTTCTTTTAGGAGGCACTAGTGGGCAAAGTTATTGGTATCGACCTTGGAACAACAAATTCCTGTGTGGCAGTCATGGAAGGTGGCGAGCCAGTTGTCATTCCGAACGCTGAGGGTGCGCGTACGACCCCCTCGATTGTAGCGGTCAACAAAAGTGGCGAGCGTCTGGTTGGCGAGGTCGCTAAACGCCAGGCCGTCACCAACCCTGAAAATACAGTTTACTCGATCAAACGCTTCATGGGTCGCAAATTCGACGATCCTGAAGTTGATCGCGACAAGCGCCTAGTCCCGTACAAAGTGGTACGCGCCAACAACGGCGACGCCTGGGTTGAGATGCAGGGCAAGCAGTATAGTCCGCCTGAAATTTCGGCCATGATCTTGCAAAAATTGAAAACCGACGCCGAAGCGTATCTAGGCGAGCGTGTAACCCAGGCTGTGATTACAGTCCCCGCCTACTTCAACGACTCGCAGCGCCACGCTACCAAGGCAGCCGGTCAGATCGCTGGCCTGGAAGTTCTGCGTATTATCAACGAGCCAACCGCAGCCGCACTGGCCTATGGTCTGGACAAAACGCACGACGAGCGCATCGCCGTCTATGACCTGGGCGGCGGTACCTTCGACATCTCGATCCTGGAACTGGGCGAGGGTGTCTTCGAGGTAAAAAGCACCAACGGCGATACCCATCTGGGTGGCGATGACTTCGATCAGCGCATCATTAACTGGCTGGCCGACGAGTTCCGCCGCGAAAATGGCATCGATCTGCGCCAGGACCGCATGGCCCTTCAACGTTTGAAAGAAGCCGCTGAGAAGGCAAAACGCGAGTTGTCCAGTTCGATGGCGACGGAGATCAATCTGCCATTTATTACGGCGGATTCCAGTGGCCCCAAACACCTGAATATCTCGCTGACTCGCTCCAAACTGGAGCAGTTGGTCGAAGAGTTGGTCGAGAAGTCCCGCATACCTGTGACTAAGGCTCTGGCAGACGCCAACGCTCGCCCTGGCGATATCAACGAGGTTGTGCTGGTTGGCGGCCAGACGCGCATGCCAGCAGTCCAAACGCTGGTGAAGCGTCTCTTTGACCGCGAGCCGAACCGTGGCGTCAACGCGGACGAAGTGGTAGCCATCGGTGCGGCCATCCAGGCGGGTGTGCTGACCGGCGATGTCAAAGATGTGCTTCTGCTCGACGTGACTCCGCTTTCACTGGGCATCGAGACCATGGGTGGTGTCTTTACTCGCTTGATCGAGCGCAACACAACCATCCCAACCCAAAAGGGCCAGGTTTTCTCAACCGCCAGCGACAGCCAGCCAAGCGTGGAAATCAACATCCTACAGGGCGAGCGCGATTTTGCCAAGGATAACAAAGCGCTGGGCAGCTTCATTCTGGACGGCATTCCGCCCGCGCCTCGTGGTATCCCGCAGATCGAAGTGACCTTCGACATCGACGCCAACGGCATGGTAAATGTCTCGGCCAAAGATAAGGGCACTGGACGCGAGCAGAAGATCACCATTCTCCCCTCCAGCGGCCTCTCAAAAGCCGAAATTGAGCGGATGGTGCGCGACGCTGAGTCGCACGCCGACGAAGACAAACGGCGTAAAGAAGAGGTCGAAGAGCGCAACCAGGCCGATAGCGCGGCCTATCGTGCGGAGAAGAGCATCACCGAGCTAGGCGATAAGATCACGGCTGACCAGAAGAGCGATCTGGAAGCCAAAATCGCCGATATTCGCGCTGCACTGCCCACCGACGACGTGACACGCATCCGCACAGCCCGCGAGGCGCTGGAGCAGAGCTTCCACAAGATCAGCGAGGCGATTTATAGCCAAGCTGGCGGCGGTGCTCCTGGTCCTGATTATGGTAGCGCACCAGAGCAGGAAGCACCCGGCTCTAACCCATCCGATGACACTATCGAGGGCGAATACAAAGAAATGTAGGCACCTAAATGCAGGGACAAAGTACTTTGTCCCTGCATTGCTTATCCCTATGGGCTACCTTCTTGCGTAAAGCCACCCAAAATTGTACTATTTGACCAGTACGATAAGATCAGTTACACACAAAGAGGCCAGATCCAGTTCCATCTGAGCCAATCCAACGGGGGTCTGTCCCGTACACGAGAACCGATTGACCAATTGAAATAGAGAGAGGCAGAAAGGGTTCTGCCTGGGGCAACGCTCTGTTTTGCATGTAACACGACGAAGGACCATTGAATGGCCACGAATAAGCGAGATTACTATGAGGTATTAGGGGTAGCGCGAACTGCGACTGACGACGAAATAAAAAAAGCCTTTCGTCGTCTAGCTAAGCAATACCACCCCGATGCCAACAAAGAGCAGGGAGCAGATGCCCGCTTTATTGAAGTCAACGAAGCCTACGAGGTGCTCAGCGACGCGCAAAAACGCGGCATCTATGATCGCTTCGGTCATGCTGGCGTAACCAATGGCGCAGGTGGCGCGGCTGGCTTCAACGAATACGGCTTCAGTTCGATCAATGACCTGTTCGAGACGTTCTTCGCGGGATCTTCGACCTCGCAAAGACGCACTGGCGCTCAACGTGGTGCGGACCTGCGCTACGATCTGACCATCTCCTTTGAAGAGGCGGTCTTTGGTTGTCAGAAAGAGATTGAGCTACCTCGCTGGGAAAATTGTACCCATTGTAACGGCAATGGCGCACAGCCCGGCACCTCAACCTCGCGCTGCTCCGGCTGTCAGGGCACTGGCGAGATTCGCCGCGTCCAGCAGTCGATCTTTGGTCAGTTCGTCAATGTGACCGTGTGCGAGCGCTGTCGTGGCGAAGGCCGGGTCATCACCACTCCCTGCGAAAAATGTCGCGGCCAGGGGCGCGTGCGCAACAATCGCCGCGTCAAGGTCAACATTCCCGCTGGTGTGGACGACGGTATCAATGTACGCGTGACCGGTGAGGGCGAGGTCAGTTCTCGCGGTGGCACACCCGGCAACCTCTATGTTATCCTGACCGTGAAACCACATCCGTTCTTCAAACGCAGTAGCAACGATATCATCTATGAGTTGCCGCTCAGCTTCACACAAGCTGCTATCGGTGCCGAAGTCGAGGTGCCAACGGTTGATAGCAAAAACATGGCGCTGAAAATTCCACCCGGCACACAAAGTGGACGCTCTTTCCGCCTGAAAAATATGGGTGTGCCTGTGGTGCACAGCACTGCACGCGGCGATCAACATGTCATCGTCAAAGTAGTTACTCCCACCAATCTGAGTGCCGAAGAGAAACGTCTGTTTGAAGAGCTGGAGCGCCTGGAAAAAGAGCGCAACGAGCAGAACGACAAGAACATTTTCCGCAATCTCTTTGAGAAAACAAAAGATGTGTTTCAATAGAGCACAACACAATGGGCCGGGTGGTGCTGCCACCCGGCCCATTGTGTTGTGCTCTATTGATGGAGCTATTGAAACTAGATTGGTTCTCCAATGGTTTCTTTTGCTGAGGATGTACGATCATCCATCAACCGCTTGAACGTTGGCTCTACACTCACGCCAAAGTCCGCCATAATCGGTAAGTGGTCGCTGGCCTCTTCCGCATTCACATCCTGATCTCCATTCACCACTTTGCAGGCGGTGAGTCGTGTAGCCAGCAGAGGATTGGCGAAGAGATAATCGATACGACCGGCGGGAGATGACGATGGGCAAGTAAAACCCCAAGCACGCGGATTCACATAGCGGAAACAATCGACATAGCCAGACATTCGCAACAGGCCAATACTGCCACGAGGCGCATATAGCGAACCAGCTTCGTCGAATATATCGCACAGCAATTGGCTACGCGGGATCAGATACAACAGCGGGTTGAACATACGCAGTTGCGGCGGCACCACAAAATTCAGATAGGGACGCCCATAATTATCTTGCGGACTGTGCTTGCGGTGTTTATCCAGATCCATCAGGTAGCGCAACAAATGGCTGGCCTTCAGCTTGTCGCCAGGGGCTAGCGCGTTAAAATCGCCCATCATCACATGAGGCCCATGATTGGCTCGCATCACGCGCAGAATCTCGTGCACCTCTTTGCGGCGTGGAACATCCCCGCCTCGGCCATGCGCGAAATCCGCCGTCAGATGTGCCACAAATGCCGTCAGCGTCTCCCCATGTGCCTCTTTCAGACCAACTTCCAGCAACGGCCTGTTGAGCACACCCGGACGCGCATGCACCTCGCTACGCACAATCGGCAACCGACTTAAAAGCGCACTAGATGTTTGCCACGAACCATCAGGTGACGCGTTGGTGCGATAATCCATATCCAGATGGTTTGCCAGTGTCTCCACCACAGCGGGATTTATCGCCTCTACCAGACCCACCACATCGGGATTAGCCAGCCGGATCATGCCCTCAATATCCTCGATGCGTCCCGTTCCACCTACTAAAATGTTATAGGAAAGTATACGTGTCATAAGTGTCTACAACCTTTTCTCATTACTAGAACCCGTTAAACTCGCTGTACATATCCAGCCAGGGCTGTTTTGGACACAGAAATTTCTATTATTCATCATATCAAACGAAAAAAGTCAGCCGGAAGATACAAGAGTAGCACCCTTATTAGCTATTAACCAGAAAAGGATGTGGAATCGCCGATTCCACATCTTTTTCTGGTTAATAGCTAATAATTCCAGGTCACGCGCTCTAGCAGGTAGCGTTTCACTTCGCTCAGCGGCAGGCGGATCTGCGTCATGCCATCGCGTTCGCGCATCGTGACCGTCTGATCCTCCAACGTCTGGAAATCGACGGTCACGCAGAACGGCGTGCCGATCTCGTCCTGGCGACGATAACGACGCCCGATATTGGAGATATCATCATACTGTGCCACCATGACGCGCTGCAACTGCTTGTAGAGATCCCTGGCTGCGCTGACCAACTCTGGCTTGTTCTTCTGCAAGGGCAGTACCGCGACCTTGACTGGTGCGATCCAGGGGTTCAGGCGCAACACTGTGCGCGGCTCCTTGCCGGACGGATCAGGCTCTTCCTCGTAGGCGTCCAGCAACAGGTTCAAGAAGGTACGATCCACGCCTCCGGATGTCTCGACGATCCAGGGAATGTAACGCTCCTTGGTTTCCTGATTGGTGTAGCTGAGATCCTGGCCGCTATACTCGCTGTGACGCGAGAGATCCCAGTCCTGCCGCCAGTGAACACCCTCCCATTCCTGCCAGCCCAGGATTGTGTGGTACTCTACGTCGAAAGCTTGTTTGGCGTAGTGGGCTAGTTCGTCGGGACCGTGTGGGCGCAGGCGCAGGCGATCCTTGTGGTTGACCAGGTTCTTGTACCACTCGAAGCGGAAGTCTTTCCAGTACTCAAACCACTTGGTCATTTCGCTGGGATGCACGAAGAATTGCAGATCCCACTGCTCAAACTCGCGCTGACGGAACAAGAAATTGCCTGGTGTGACCTCGTTGCGGAAGGCTTTACCGATCTGGCAGATGCCAAACGGAATCTGCATACGCGAAGACTTGAGCACGTTGTCGTAGTCGAGGTAGATGTTCTGACACGCCTCACCGCGCAAGTACGTCTTCATCTTCTCGCCCTCAACCACGCCAATGTACGTCTCCATCATCAGGTTAAAACGGCGCGGCTCGGTCAGTTCGCCGCCGCATTCTGGGCACTTGTTTTGTGCGCGATTCTCGTCTGAGAGATGATCCAGGCGGAAGCGACGTTTACATTTTTTGCAGTCAACCAGTTCATCGACAAAATTCTCGACGTGCCCACTGGCCTCCCACACGCGTGGATGCGTGATGATACTGCCCTCGATGCCAACCACATTATCGTTGGTCTGCACCATCGACCACCACCAAAAGCGACGAATATTATTGCGCAGCTCGACGCCCAACGGCCCAAAGTCGTAGATACCCGAAACGCCGCCATAAATCTCCGAATTGGGATAGACAAAGCCACGGCGTTTGCACAACGAAACGACCTTTTCAATCGGCACCAGTGGTGTATCTTGGACAGATACGTCTTGCTTTTCAATCTGTGTCATGAGTGGAATACTCCTCTTCTCGCAAAAATCCCCCAGACGTTCAACAACGTCCAGGGACGAATACATACCGTTGTAAGTCTGGGACATTTCAATCGCTCAATCGCGATTCAATGACACGGTATGACACGCGGTTCCACCGTTGCTAAAACATGAAACTATCCTATAAAATGATAAGCTATCCACACAATCGAAGAAAAAGAAACTTCTTCTGGGACGATTGTAGGAAAACACAACCAAGCCAACCAGGATAGTAACAAATCTTTCCCATAAGAAACGGGCGGGTATAGGAACCCGTCGATGGCAACAGCAGCACCGAACCCATTCCGGTATACGAAACGGGCTTGACTCGTGGATCAGAGATCGAGCAGGAATGTGCCTTGCTCGTCTGCTTCATTTGAAGTAAGTACGCAACACCCAGGCGGGCAATATTCACGGAGGCGCAGTAATCGCGATCTCCATTGTAGGAACAGGTGTCACAATACATCCACCGGCCCCACTTTACTGCTTCTTTCCGATCATTTGGCGAACGATACGTTTTAGCCGGATGACCACACCGTGGGCAGGTATGCGAAGTACCACGTGGCTGCCCGGTATGAAAGCGAAAACCAAGCAGATGGCATTTATAACGCAGCAGACGCCAAATCTCTCCTCGTATTGTTGAATTGTTACGATAGTTGCGCCAGCGTCCGCGAACACTCTTACCTCGCCCAGTAGTTTTCAGCGTTTTAAGTGATTCCATCGAAAGGAGCGAACAGCCATGCACCTGACATAAGAGCAGCAACACATTGCTTGCTAGATGGGCCAAAGCACGATTGCGGTGGCCGTACTTACGCCAACAGAGAGCAATCTCCCGCCGAAACATCGCAAGTTTTTGCTCGAACCAGAGACGTTTAGGGTGATCTTCTGACAAAGCATTCCGCTGCTCTTCGTATCCCGCAACCTTCTTCTTAAGTTTATCAATTTGTCGAAGGGTGCGGGCTTGTCGGCCATCAAAACCGCCTGTGTTGAGGAAAAAGGGCCTTCCGACTTGTTGACTATGTTCGTCCACAGCAGTTGCGGTCAACAGAGTATGTACACCCCAGTCTGCTCCGAGTACGCGCTCAACACTTCCCCAAATAGGCAGATCTGCTTTCTCTACCTCGATGATGAAGTCAAGTACGGCGAAACGCTCTCCATTCGTCTGTCTCTCTTCTCGCAGAGTAGGAGCCATCAATTTCCCGATGTTCAGTTGTTCCTCGACAATCTTTGGAAGCGAAATAAGAGTGTCTGTCTTGCGCCAGTGCCACATCCCTACCGAGTCTGGATAGCGGAAACGGAACCGTGCCACATGCTCGTCTAAATCAAGAGCCAAACGATAAGCTTGGCCTTTAGCTCCGCCGTCATCACCTGCATAGGTGAGCATGCCAATTTTCATAAATGGAATCGGTTGAAGTTCTTCATAATCATTTGGAAAACGATCCTGCTGAAAGAAAAAATTACAACATTGTTCAATGACATTTTGCAACGCAACAAAACTGGTTTCATCGTCTGCCAGACTTTTTTGTAAGGTGGCAATGGCTTCTTTAATCACAGGGCGGTTCTTGCCTTTTGGTCGCTTGTCTGTTTCAGAGCGGATGAAGTTAGCTGAAAGAATAGGTAAAACCAGAGCGTAAGCCCGCTTGCGTTCTGCTTGAGCACGTAAAAGACGACCAACGACCTCACTTTCACAGCGCCACTGGCGATCACCGTGAGGGGATGGGCTTCCAATGTACATGCCGACCTGTTTCCAGGCAGGACCAACACGATCACAGCCAAACTCGTCGAGAAAGGGCCAAAGGATCGTAAGCGCAGCATTAACTACAACTCGGCTGGCATCCAACAACTGAAGTGCGTCCACCTGGGCTTCATCGGGTAATCGCACATTGTAGGTGAGAGGTTGGTGCGTACGGCTTGTGCCCATATTCCATCCTTATGACCTTTCACGAAGTGCCAATTGGCAAAGTTATTTCCTGGCTATACCTTAAAGCATTTGCTCTGTTCACCAGTATACCGGAACGAACGCAAAGATGCAAGCAAGCTGCCAGTAAAACATATAGTGATAAACAATGACACAATTTCCTATCTGTGACCAAATTTTACATTTGTTCGTATATACTCTGTGGAAGGAAGATATTACCATTACTGCACAAAATATAGTCTCGCATCTATCAATGCAAGCTAAACAGAGTATACACAACGTCTTTCCTCTGCCATGTGCAGGCTTCTTCTCCAATTATTGTCTTGTCAATCGCAATAGACATGCACACAGTTGTGTCTTGCATTTACACACTAGTAAAGAAGGAAATCCATGACAGATTTTAGACCAGTATCTGAAAAGTTCTCCGGCTTAGTACGGCGCCGTATATTTCTGGGTCGCTCTATCGCAGGTGTGGCGCTGATCGCGCCCGCAGGGCTGCTTGTCGCCTGTGGTGGTGCACAAACCAGTGCTACAACTACGACGGCTACCACGAACACGACCAGCTCACCTACGACTGCGGCTGCTCAACAAGGAAGTGTGCTTGCATTGAGCGCCCCTATCGATAATAAAGCGGCCTTTACTGAGATCATGAACGATGAGAATCAGCATGTGGAATTCTTGAAAAGCGCACTCAAAGGTGCGGCACGCCCCAAGCCGACGTTCCAGAAACTTCAGCAAGCTGATGTCCAGTCCTTCGCGAATATGGCTCAGACGTTGGAGAATGTTGGGGTTGGAGCATACCTGATGGCAGTTCCGGCGATCACCAGTAAGGGGACGCTGGCTTCAGCCGCTTCAATTCTCACTATTGAGGCTCGACACGCCGGTTTCATCAATGCTCTGCTGCAAAAGCCGCTCAGTCCCAATGGTGCGTTCGACAAACCCATGACCCAGGCTGAGATTGTTACCGCCGCCTCGCCCTTTATCGCTAGTCTCAATAGCGGAGTAGATCCCGCCCATACGTTAAAAACCGACGAGGATATCTTGAACTTTGCCCTGCTGCTGGAATATCTGGAAGCGGAGTTTTATAACGCCAACGTGACGAAGCTCTTCCCGTAAAAACACACTGTCGCAAACCAACGCACGCGATAATGCCCCAGATGGGCCAGAGGTACAAGCTCTGACCCATCTGGAGCATTATCTAAAGAATATCATCAAGCAGAGTGTGTAATAACTACATGCTACGCACCTCTACTTGATAGCATCTAAACACTCTTTGATCTGCACGACATGATTATGCAGGTGTTGTGTGATAAAATCGTGTATAAACCATGCTAACGTGCGTTTTCCAAATTTGACATGCTGGCCTGTAAGCTCCAGGTCGCTATCTTGCAAACGGCTCAGAATCTCGTCGAGGTGGGCATAGCTGGCGGGCAAAGCGGCTCTGGCCTGGACCAGCGTATCGTGGCTATGCTCGCGCAAAGCGGCTTGGCGTCCCTCATGCTGCATAGTGCGCCCAAAATTCTGGCCGGGTTGGGCTATCAGTTTTGCTACTTCGTCGCCCCAATAGGGCATGAATTCGACAATGTGGGCGAGGTTTTCCATAATGGTCCACTCGTTCTCCGTAGGTGTTTGGTAGAGTTTGGCGGCATAGACGGTCCCCACAGGCCCATCTAGGAGTTCCTGCAAATCTGTGTAGGACTGCTTAACACTCTGACGGATGGCGGTGACATTGGGATTGGCTGCTGACATGTTAGTAACTTGCCCCTTTACTTTGTGGATTTTTTCTTCCATTATACAATCAAAGACTATCTTCGCGATGTTTCAAAAGGAGTTTTCTATGCATGCACCAACCTTTCAGGATGTTCTATTGGCGCGAAAACAAATTGGACCCTATCTGGCCCGTACACCCTTTCATACCTATCCCACCCTTAACGAGTTGCTTGGCAACACTTTGTATGTCAAACACGAAAACTACCAGCCAGTGGGAGCCTTCAAGGTGCGCGGCGGAATCAATCTGATCTCGCAGCTCAGTCCAGAAGAGCGCTCATGCGGCGTGATCGGAGCTTCGACTGGCAACCACGGGCAATCGATTGCCTATTCAGCACGACTTTTTGGCGTCAAAGCAGTGATTGTTGTGCCAGAACAGGCTAATCCCGGCAAAGTTGCGGCCATGCGCAGCATGGGAGCCGAGGTTATCCACTCTGGCGCAAATTTTGACGAAGCTAAACTGTATTGCGAACAATTGGCGCAAGAACATGGCTACCGCTATATCCATTCAGGAAATGAGCCGCTGTTGATTGCAGGGGTGGGTACATATGCGCTGGAAATGCTAGAAGACGAGCCGAAGCTTCAGATAATCATTGTACCAATTGGCGGCGGTAGTGGCGCGGCTGGAACCTGTCTGGTAGCAAAAACGCTAAATCCTGCTGTACGTGTGATCGGGGTACAGTCGGAAGCTTCGCCTACAGCGTATGAATCCTGGCAACAGCGCAGTCTTGTCACCGCGCCCAACCGTACCTTTGCCGAAGGGTTAGCCACTGGTACAGCTTTTGAACTGCCCCAGGCCATACTCTGGCGCGACCTGGACGACTTCGTTCTGGTGAGCGAAGACGAAATCAAACAAGCCATGCTCTGGATGATTCAACACGCCCATTCATTGGCCGAGGCCGCAGGAGCCGCTACGCTGGCCGCCGCCTACAAAATGCGTGCGCAGTTGCAAGGGCAGCGAGTCGGCATTGTCTGCTCAGGAGGAAATATCTCCCCGGCTCAGTTACAGCACATTCTGGCTGCTATCCCGCCAGAATAAATCCATAGAGCGACGTGTTGCCTTGTCCCCCTAGACCACTCGTGCTATAATGAGGCCACCAACATTGTATGACTATAAGCAGATATTAGAGAAACACACACACATGGACGAGCAGGTGGTAGTAGGACTCGACAATATCCCAGACACAGTAGAGAGTCACGTCGATCTTTCCGCGTTTGCAGCACGCTATCCTTTTCCCATTGACGCCTTTCAGCTTGAGGCTATGCAGCATCTAGCTCAGGGCCGTTCGGTGCTAGTCACTGCGCCCACTGGCACAGGCAAAACGCTGGTGGCGGAATATGCTATTTGGCGTGCTCGTCAGGATAATCAGCGCGTGATCTATACCACGCCGCTGAAAGCGCTCTCCAACCAGAAATATCGCGATCTCTGTGTTCTTTATGGCACAGATGCGGTAGGACTGGTGACTGGCGACATTGTTGAGCACAGCAAAGCCTCGATTGTGATTATGACCACGGAGGTCTACCGCAATATGTTGCTGGAAGAGAGCGGAGAGCGTTTCGCCGATGGTAAACGGCTCGCCCCCGCTTCGCTGGCGGATGTTGGCTATATCGTCTTCGATGAGCTACACTATCTCAGCGATATTGGACGCGGCCCTGTCTGGGAAGAGGCCATTATCTGCTCGCCGCCCAGCGTCCAACTGGTCGGCCTCTCTGCCACTGCCAGCAATGCCGAAGATTTGGCGGACTGGATCAGTCGCGTCCACAAGCCCATTTCGCTGGTTGTGCATACAGAACGCGCCGTGCCGTTGGAACACTACTATTTCCTGGACAATACCCTGCACATGGTCATGAATGCCAATGGTCAGCGCACCGAACGCTTTCCCAATATCGGCGGTGAGGCGCGTCTGGGCATGGCTCAACGCCGTGGCCGTCGCTACAACTTTGATGAGGAAGAAGCACCAGAGCAAACCGCACAGGCTGAACAGGCAAGCGACACACCAACCGAGGCAAAACCCAAACGCAGCAAGCCACATAAAAGCGTGGAGCCAGGCGAAATCCTGAGCGCCTTACGCGAGGCCCATCTGCTGCCCACACTCTATTTTTTGCCCGGACGTAAAATTGTGGAAGAGGCAGCCATGAGCGCCGCACGCCATACGTTTACCTCGCCGGAAGAGGCTGAGATGCTCAAACGAGAGGTGAGCGAGTGGTTGGAGCACCTGCCGCCAGAGGACCGCAATCTGCAACAAGTCCACGCCCTGACCGACCTACTACCGCGTGGCCTGGGCTTCCACCATGCAGGACTGCTCCCCGCGCTGAAAGTTCTGGTGGAAACGCTGTTCGCACGCGGACATCTCCGCGCCGTTTTCGCCACAGATACCCTGGCCCTTGGCGTGAACATGCCCGCCCGCTCCGTCGTCGTCGGCAGCCTGAGTAAGTTTGACGGCAAAGAGATGCGCCTGCTCACTCCCAACGAGTACAGCCAGTTGACAGGCCGTGCTGGACGCCGTGGCATGGATATTCATGGTTCCGCGATCATTCCCTATTCGCCCTGGGAGCCGTTTGAGCAAGCTTTTGAACGTATCACTGGCGAACTGCATCCGGTGAATAGTTCGTTCGCCATTCGCTATAACTCGATACTCAATCTCTGGCGGCCCAACGATACCAAACACCTGCGCCGCATCTGTGCCTCCAGTCTGCGCGAATACCAACGCTACATCCTCTGGGAGCAGCGTGAGTTGCTGCGTTTGGAGAAACTAGAAGACCGCCAGCAGAAAGCCAAAAAAGCCGGCAAAAAGAAGGGTCTCGCCTCGTCAGGTGCTCTACAAGCCTTGGAGAAACGCCGCCAAAAGATCGGTGCCTACCCGCTCAGTCGTGCCGGAGCTGCCGAACTTGAGGGTACTATCTTCGCCTTGCGTGCGCTCAACTATATCAATGAGCAGGACCAACTCGCCCTGGCCGGGCAGTTGTTGCGTTGCCTCTTCCATCCCGCTGGCATCCAGATCGTCGATATGCTCCTGATGGGCGTGCTGGACGAACTTAGCGCGGCTGAACTGGCGGAAGTCTGTAGCTGGTTCACTTATGACAATGACCGTCGCCTCAACAACCGCAACGTGCTCAACAATCGGCTCGTCAAGGTTCGGCGTGATCTCTGGCGCATCGTCGAGAGCGTACATCGTGTCGAAGAACAGGCTCACATCCCGCTCTCGCCAACGTTGATGCCTGATTTCCACGGTATCGCACTCGCCTGGGCGCGTGGCATGTCGCTCAGTGGCCTCATGCGCCGCATCGACATGGCCGAGGGCGACCTGCTGATGATACTCAACCAGACCATCGACTTGCTGCAACAACTGCTCACAGCGGTTGGCCTGGTACTCGATAAAAAAGCCTTCTGGGAGCCAGCCCAACTCACTGAGGATGAGGAAGA
>JBDTBU010000267.1:0-3253 GCA_039923935.1 Ktedonobacteraceae bacterium
CGCCTGGTGTTCGGCGGTAGCTTTTGGGATAGTTGTCTCAGTAGCCACGTCCGGAGGGTTGGTGTGCTCACTAGCAAGTGCCTCGCGAGGAGTCTCTATTGCATCAGGAAAATCGATTTTGGCTTGCATTGTATGGTCCATATCTCATTCATACTCCCAGCAGCTTAGCGAAAATAATAGAGTGTATACATTTGTACTATAGTCCACGGGTATCACACTGTACACGACGTATTTTTTTGTCCAATCGTCGCATCAAGAGAGCGATATCTACCACTATATATATCGTTTGACATGACAATCAGTCACGCGACACGTGACTGATTGTCAATTCGGCTGGATGTGTATCACGCTCGCTCTATCCGCGTCTCGCCAGTAGGCCGCAGGGCAGTTCTGGTCAGCAACACCAACAGTATAGCTATCATGATACAGAGCAGGCCACCCACAACCAGGGTTCGCGACGCCCCATACATCTGCGCAGCGAAGCCAGCAAGTAAGCTGCCACATGGGGCCAGGCCAAACGTGATGGTGATCCAAATGCTAATCACACGTCCACGCACCTCTTCGGGCGTCGATGACTGAATGGCCGTGTTGGTAAGCGTTGTGGACATGACTGTGCTCACACCCAGCACGATCAGCAGCGGCAGCGCAAGATGTTGCGCGGGCATCAGAGCGAAGATCACACTGGCAGTTCCCCCCACCAAACACAGCACGAGCAACGCCTGAACTGGTTGGCGCAAACGTTCGGTCAAAGCCACCAGGAGAATAGCTCCGAGCAACGCGCCAATACCCGCAGTCGCATTCAGCACGCCCAGACCAGCGGGACCAGTACGGAAGATGTCACGTGCGAAAACAGGTAGCAGCGTCGTGTAAGGAAAGATGAAGAAGGCGATCAGCAGTTGCAAACCCAGCGCGACTTGCAGCACCGGACGCTTTTTGACGTAGAGCAGGCCCACCGCTAGATTACTCCAGATACTCTGTTTTGCCTGCTTGAGATAGTGCCTCTGCTCAGGACGCATCAACAGCAGTGGCAGAATGACCGCTATGTAGCTCAGCCCGTTCATGTAGTACGAGCCTGCAATGCCAAAGATGCCAATCGAGAGACCACCGATGGCCGGACCCACCACACGCGAAAGGTTGAACTGCATAGAATTCAATGCGATACTCTGTTTCAGTTCACCATCAGGCGCGAGGTCGCTGATAAACGTCTGCCAGGCCGGGAAGCCAACCGCGCTAAAGATGCCATTCACAAGGGCGATCAGCAGAAGGTGCCACACTTTAATCACGCCTAGCGTAGTCAGGACACCTGGCAGGATAGCGGTAGCCATGTAGATCGTTTGCGTCGCGAGCAAAAGGTGACGCCGGTTCCATTTGTCCGCGATCACCCCACCAAAGAGAGATAAAACCAGGTTGGGGACCATCGCAAAAAAACTCACCAGGCCCAGGAGTAGCGCCGAGTTGGTGAGTTGCAAGACCTGCCAGCCCTGAGCCACCGTCTGAATCCAAAAGCCGACATTCGAGAGAAATGCGCCCGCCCAGATTATCCCAAAGTTCTTGGTAGTCAGAGGATGCAGCGCCACGGGCACGTGAAAGAGAGGTCGTTTAGAAGTTGATTGCAGAGACATAAAAATTGAAACCCTTCCGAATTTACATCGAAAAATTGCAGAGGCTTTCAGTATAAAACTTTTTGGCAGAGGTTTACAAGGTATAAAACACCAATACTTCCTCTCATATCTATACACATTAGTTATGGTATCTATACATATTCGTTATAAAAGAAAGCTACTAACATTTTTATGGGAACTCTTTTCGCTACGAACATAGCCATGTAGAGAGTGTTAAGCCAGCAAGCAGCGGCTCACCCAAAAGCAAAGTGCGCTCTGCCACAGGACATGTGGCAGAGCGCACAGAAGATCAGCATTTTTGTTGCTAGTCGTCGCCTCTGGCTACCTGGAGGGCGGCTTCGTTGATGACGGTCCCAATGAGGCTCGCCCCAGTGAGGTTAGCTCCATCAAAGTTAGCCTCATCAAGGTTGGCCCCATCGAGGTTGGCCCCATCGAGGTTGGTCCCCTGGAGGTTGGCCCCAGCGAGGTTGGCTGCTTGGAGGTTGGCTCCAGCGAGGTTGGCGTTGCTCAGGTCAGGCACGATTTGAGGATTCTGCTCCCTCCACTCGTTCCATTCCGCCGCTCCCTGTTGCAAGATCTCTACGTGCTGTTGGTTTGCCATGTGTTTGTTCCTTCTTCCGCTTTTGTTGATGAGTATCAGGCGGGTTCCGCTCATTGCCCAGGGCACCGAGCCTATGGATACCCAGCCCTCTGCTTTCAGTATACGGACCTTCCCAAATAGAGATATGTAGCGTATGTGCTACCCTTGTCCACAAGTCCTTGCCACTTGTAAGCGCTGAAACAGCATGATATAGTTGGTGAGACGTTCCAGCAAGAAGAGAGAGATTGATGTTCTCCAGCGGGGAGGTAAGTTCTACGCCACATATCATCGATTTTCCAAACTGGTTGAGCTATGGTGCCCTGGCCTGCTGTATACTGGCGATTGCGTTCAGTCTGCTCTATAAGAAGACGTTGCGCAAGCGTGGCACGCTGCTGCAACTGGCTAAGGCGGCCAACGCGCATCCGCCTCGGCGTCAGCCTGGGGTGCTCGCACCGTTTGTCTATAACGCCGCCACGCCCTGGGGCTGGTTGGAATATCGCAATGGCAGTTTTCTCGGTCAGGAATTGGCGCTCAAACGGGCGATTATCTCGATTGGACGCGAGATGGATAACGAGATCGAACTGGACGACGATACGATCTCGCATTATCACGCTGAATTAGCCTGGGAGAACGGCCAAGTCTATGTGACCGACAACGCAAGCCTCAATGGGGTTCTGCTCAATGGGCAGCGCATCCGCTCCTCTCTGCCCGTCAAAAACGGCGACCTATTAGAAATCGGTGCCCATCACTTCCTCATGAAATACGCGCAAACACCTCTCTCCCCAGATGATGCAGATGACCCTCTCCTGAAATATTTGCGCCGACCAACAGTAAACACCAACATCTCTAGCGAATATGCACTTGAACCACTACACGAAAACAAGCCTTTTGTGGGGCCAACCAGAATGTTGCAACACCCAAGCGAACAAGCACCCGCCTTCGCCAATCATACGTTAGATATTACCGAACAAGAAACATCCCTGATTGCCAAGCAACGACCCCAGCCAGGGCAAGCGAGCGGCCTCTGTGTCTTACGGAGCGGGCATCTGGC
>JBDTBU010000268.1:0-9834 GCA_039923935.1 Ktedonobacteraceae bacterium
TGCCAGTGCCAGAGGAGCAACTGCCGGTCCATCTGCCGGAGCATGTACAGTTCAAAGCGACTGGCGAGTCGCCTCTGCGCTACGAGTCAGATTTTGTGAATACCACCTGCCCAACCTGTGGTGGTCCCGCAACCCGCGAGGCGGACACGATGGATACCTTCATCTGTTCCTCGTGGTACTATCTGCGCTACGCCGATCCGCAGAACACTGAGCAGGCTTGGAGCGCGGAGGCTATGCGGCGCTGGCTGCCGGTGGACCATTATATCGGTGGCGCGGAGCACGCGGTAATGCATCTGCTGTACTCACGTTTCTTCGTCAAAGCATTGCGCGATATGGGCCATCTGGAGTTTGACGAACCCTTCACGCGTCTGTTCCATCAGGGCACCGTGCTGGGACCAGACGGCCATAAGATGTCCAAGTCACGCGGCAATGTGGTTGCGCCCGATGAATATGTCTCGAAGTATGGCGCGGACACTGTGCGCTGTTACCTGATGTTCATGGGTCCATTCGACCAGGGTGGCACGTTTAAGGCCGAGAACCTGGAGGGCGTGTGGCGCTTCCTGAATCGTTTCTGGAGCCTGGTCGGTGAGAATTGGACCGCGCATCCTAGCAAGGTGGAGAACAGCGCGAGCCAGGCCGTCGAGCGTCTGCGTCACAAGACCATCAAGCGTGTCACTGATGAGATCGGCAACCTGCGCTTCAACACGGCCCTGGCAGCCCTGATGGAGTGCAACAACGCCCTGATTAAGCTGCAACACGAGGACGTTGCGCGTAGCGCGGCCTATCAACGCACGTTGGAGAGTATGATCCAACTGCTGGCCCCACTGGCTCCGCACATCACCGAAGAGATGTGGCAGGCAACCGGGCATAGCGAGAGCATCCATACGACGGACTGGCCGCAGTATAAAGAAGCGCTGACCAAAGACGAGATTTTCACGCTGGTTGTGCAGGTCAACGGCAAGGTACGCGAGCGCATCGAGGCTGCTGCGGATATCAGCGAGCAGGATATGCGCACCCTGGTTTTGGGGAACGCCCGTGTCGCCTCGTTCATTGGCGATGCCACGGTGCAAAAAGTCATCTACATACCGGGCAAACTGGTGAATATCGTCGTACGCAACTAAGTACGCAAACAGGGAAAAAGAGCGAAGTGTATGCGCACTTCGCTCTTTTTCTCTGCCAGGGAGTCTTTGCTAGAAAAAAATCGGCTCGCACGCAAAATGTCCCTGTTTTCAAGCAACAAAATGAGAACATTTCACGTTCATCTCTATGAGAAGTCAATTTGGTTGTACGGATATACTGTATATAGAGGAGCCAATGACATCATTTTTAGGTAGGAGGGGGAAAAGGATCTTGCGGTTGTAACTTTTTAGCGTCGGAACCATATATATATGTAGGGGAGTAATACTGTGGTTGCTCTCCCAACTCACGAATATTTGGCATCCGCAAAGTTGGCGACTGTTTTATGGAACCTAACGAAGGCACGTTTCGTATATGTTACATACACAATGACGCTAGCTGAAACCTTATGGCACAGCCATAAGTGAAATAGTTCACATTGGTACCGTTATTTAAACGATAGTCAAGGCTTACGTTTCCGTTTATACTTTTGTTTGTAGGAACATAGGAATATGTGGCCAGGGAAGGGCATTTTACCTGAAACAAACAAAAAGGTACTGTATTTTTAAGTGTATAAGGCTGCGCACCTATTTCGTTGAAAAGCACTCCTGAATAGAGTATAGCCCGGCCAACAATACTTTTTAAAAGCGGAAAAAAGCTGAGGAAGAATCTAATTTATGAAGGTGGAGGACAACACTATGACAAATCCGCAAATTCACTCCGAAGAGGCATTGCCCCTGGTGAGCGCGGTGGCAACAGGCATCACTGAAGGAGAAACACTGGCGTACCTGGGCTTTACTGAAGATGAGATCACGTCCCTGCTCTGGCTGCGCCAATGGTATCAGCACGGCGGCAGTGATCGCATTGAAATCGTGCGTAGCCTGGAAATTGTGCAGCAACAGGTGCTAGAGGGCCAGATCGAACGCTAATTTTGTAACTATTTGCCGGGCGTACCTAACATCGCCTCTTGATCCATTCAGTATTTAGTGAAGCAAAAATATACATGCATAGATTTAACGAACCATCCCAGGATGAGCCTGACCATCCTGGGATGGTTTTTAATGTGATGTTTATAGTACTCTTGGTAACAAGCATACGTCTGTGGGTAAAGATAACCGTAGAGTACACTGAGAAGTAGGGTGAGCGCCTCTGATAGCATCCTTTGGACACAAAATTGCTGTGTATTTTTTCAATCTGGGAAGAAAACTATAACCAGAACCAGTTATCATGCGTAGATATAGACGAGATCGCTAGCGACTCTGCACGCGCCATCCGTGGCGGCGTAGCGAGTATGTTGAGAGTGTGCAATGCCCGTGGGCCAGGAACTCCTCTCAGAGAACCCGTAATTTTTACAGAATAGGATTGATATGCGCATTATTCTCTACCTTGGTAAAGGTGGCGTTGGCAAAACCACCATCTCTGCGGCAACTGCCGTACGCTCGGCGGCCCTGGGCAAACGCACATTGGTTGTGAGCACTGACTTGGCCCACAGTTTGGCCGATTGTTTTAATACACCGTTGACTTCGGAACCGATGGAACTGGCCCCCAACCTTTGGGCACAAGAAGTCAATGCGTTGGACGAGATGCGCCATAGCTGGGGCAAACTACAGGAAAAGATGAGCGACCTGTTGCGCAAACGCGGCATGGACTCGGTGATGGCTGAGGAACTGGCACTGATCCCCGGTATGGATGAAATCGTCAGTCTGCTGAACATCTACCGCAACGCGCGTGATGGTCATTTCGATGTCGTGGTGATCGACGCGGCCCCCACCGGTGAGACCGTGCGCTTGTTGAGTATGCCCGATACCTTCCAATGGTATGTGGGTCGTCTGGGTGGCCTGAATCTGAAGAGTGCTACGATGAGTCTGGCGCGTCCATTCCTCAAAGCCTTTATCCCTTCAGGCGAGGTCATGGACGCTGTGAAGCAACTCAGCGAACGTGTGAAATCTCTGCGCGATGTGCTTGGCAATCCTGAGATCAGTTCGTACCGCCCAGTGGTTAATCCCGAACGGATGGTGATAAAAGAGGCGCTACGTGCTGAGACGTATCTCTCGCTGTTTGGCTATCCTATCGACGCTGTAATCTGCAATCGCGTGTTGCAAGCGGGCAATTACCAGGATACCTTTATGCAGGATATGTACCGCACGCAGGAGAAGCTGCGCAAACAAATCCACTCGACCTTCGCGCCATTGCCCATCTGGGAAGTACCCTATCGCTCGCGTGAGATCCTGGGCGTGGAGCAGCTTGGCGAACTGGGCCAGGAAGTCTTTGGAGATACAGACCCCACGCAGGTCTTTTATCGCGGCCCCATCCAGGAAGTCGTACGCGAAGGCGACATGTATGTTCTGAAACTCCCCTTGCCCCATGTCGAGATGGATAAAGTCTTGATGACCAAAAAAGGTGATGAGATGATCGTCGAGATCGGGAATTTCAAACGCGACATCACGCTGCCATCCGTGCTGGCAAGCCATGAGGCGGTGCGTGCACGTTTCGTGAATAAGGCGTTGGAGATCCACTTCGCCATGCCAACGGCAGAAAAGACTGCGTAGAGATTTAGGGATATGTTCTATGTTTTGCGGAATGTGTACTATTGACGATACACATTCCGTAAAACATAGAACACACTATGCGAGTTGTTGAGCACGCTTTTACTGGCAATTGCCAGTCACCTGAAAGGCCATCACAATCCCAATGCGTGCAAATTCGCGAAAATCCTCCTCACTGCCATCCAACTGGTAGCCGATCATGCGTGGCAGAACCTTGCGTGCTATGGGATAACGCCGAGCATAGATCAGAATGCGCTCCTCGGCCACTTCTGCTGAGGCACGCGAGGCCACCGCAGTTAGGCAGCGTCGCCCCACTTTCAACGTGACCTGTGGTGTTTTCTCAACATTGCGCAACCAGTCCGAGCGCTGACCAAAGCCGACAAAAACATAATAGATATTGCTGCTTTGCTCGTACCCAAATACTTCTAATACACTCTGCCGCTTCTGTCCACTCTTGCGCCCAATATGGGTTAGCAAGAGGAAACGCTGGCCCGCGATCCAACCGAGATGCCCACGATAAAGCCAAATGGGCAAACGAAAAAGCAAACGCATAACCCCGCGCGGGGGCTGTGCCTCTTTGAGTTTTATTGGCATGATTTTCTTCTTCCTTCTATTCTGCGGCACAATAATAACCGACCAGTCAGTTATTATTGTGCCGCAGAATAGAAGGAAGCGTCAAGGATGCCACTGATGTGCCTCTTGCTTGGCTGGCTAGTGTTCGTTTATAATCAATGCTGAGGTTGAAGAATGCTTTGAGCTACATCCTGTTGAAAGCAGAATCTTCTTTCGCTAAAAATTTTCAAGCTCGAAAAATTGTACAGAAAGGAAGTTATTTCTGATGGAAACCAACATAAAATTAGCCCAGAAAACACAACCTTCTCTCGATGCTTATCAGCCAGCGATGCATTACCAGATGGGTGGCCTGATTGTGGAGCACAGATCAAGTGCGGCGAAGATCTGACATTTGGACCGCTTACTATCAGTTGGCAAGAGTTGTGCAAAGGTGCCGATAGAGTTCCTTGGCAACAGATTTCACAGGTACATATTTTTGCTGGCATTGTAGCCATCGCTAAAGATGGTATACCACAGAAATGGCCGTTGGTGAAAGTTGCACGCAAAAAAGCCTATACCGATGGAGTTGTTGTTGCACTTGCCTGTTTTGTCCAGGCTCATTTATTTGAGGAGAGCATCTAATATCCCCAAAAAGTAGAGAAAAACACCCTTATGGATTCTATATCTTCTGAACATTGGTTCCGACTATTTTCCAGGAATTGTCAGGCTGTAATCCTACGATATAGTATCCCTGGTACGTCGTCTGCTGAGCAGAGGTTGAAGTAGCGATAATGGTTATATTTACCTGTACCGTACCATCATTTTGGAGTGAAATGCTCCCTATTTGATAATCGTCATGGCTTGTATTTGCAAAACCATTCGCAAATGCTTGGTACGTATCTGGATAATTGGGCCAGAGAGCATAGGCTGTTTGATAGTCTTTGTTATTGATGGCAGCATAATAACGCTCGATGACTGACTGCGCCTGCTGCTCAGGAGTGAGAGACGGCTGGACCGATGGTTGTTCTGGTGTGGCAGTTGGGATAGCAACCGTTGTAGCTGGAGTTACTCCGGTTGGGTCGAGAATTGCCTGGTTGCTTGTTGTGCCAATCTGCGGATGCATCTGCGAAAAAAGGAACGCACTGACGCCCACGCCTGCTGCCCCAGCTAGTGCGACTGCTCCCGCTAACCCCCACAGAATGTTGCGCCGTGAATGGCTTTGTTGTGTAGGCAGAGGTCCAGGAATCCGGACAGGAATCGGTGTGTCCTGAAAGGTCGCCGTCCAGGGCACCACAATGCCACCAGGAATCGGCGTGGACTGGCGGGGCACCGACACATCAGGCAAAGAAGAGGCCAGCACGCTGGGAGGATACTGCGGTGGTGGTTGGATGTTTTGCTGTGATAGAGGTGAGAGAAAGGTCGCAGTACCGCCAAAACTGGCAGTTTCCAAGGCACGCGCAAAAACTTCGACGCGTGCAAAACGCTTTTCCGGCGTTTTAGCCAGCCCAATCCTCACAACTTCCTCGATGTCAGGATGAATATTTGGGACCAGTTCACGCAAAGATTGCGGCGAGGCAAACATATGCTTTGAGGCCACTTCTGCAAATGTGCCACTAAAAGGACACTTCCCAGTCAGCCATTCATAGACCATCACAGCTAAAGCATACTGATCGCTGGCCGGACTGGCTTTCCCTTGAAGTTGTTCCGGTGCCATATACGAAACGGTGCCCGAAATATCCTGCATACTGAGTGAGTGAGACGTATGTGCTATTGTAGAGATGCCGAAATCGCTCAACAAGACATTGTCAGTCGCCCCCAGAAGCATATTCTCAGGCTTGATATCGCGATGAATCAGGCGCTGATCATGAGCATACTGGAGCGCAACTGCTATCTGGTTGGTATACGAAATTACCAGTGAGACTGGCAGAGGTCTCCGATCCGCATGGCGCTGACGTAAAGTTCCATGAGAAGCATACTCCATGACCAGAAAAGGCATGTTCCGCTCAACCCCGAAATCCAGCACACGCACAATATGCGTATGTGACAGGCGAGCAATGGTCTGGCCTTCCTTCAAGAAATCCTCAATGGCACCCGCAGTAGTGAGTTGCGTTTGTAAAATTTTGATGGCTGCCTGCGTTTTGAGGTACATATGCTCTCCCAGATACACATCAGCAAAGCCTCCGCGTCCCAACATGCGTATGAGCCGATAGTTTCCTAATTGTTGACCAGTGTAATCCGTCATAAGCGCACCTCATTTTAAAAGGGTCTCTCAATCAAATAGTAGCATCAGGAATATGTGCCAGAGTTAGCATAAATCAATATGTCATAATATGCAAGAGTGTATCATAATGCTCTATTCAAGAAGAATTCCTAATGCGATTATTGATCCAGCATGAACCAACGTTTACACCGTCCCTAGAAAAAACGACCTTGACACCCCATCCAGAAACCCATTATAGTAGGGAAGCATCAAAAATCTGATGAAATTACCGTAAAGATCGATAATTATGCCAAATACAACAACAATCACGGCCCATATCGAGAAGGCACGCAAGGTTCTCCAGTATGAGCAGCGTAACAATCACCAAGATAAACTGGTCAAGGGCGGTCTGGAATTGTTCGCAACGCGCTGGGCAGAGGAGTTTCAGGCCGCTCGCAAAGAAGCCGGGCTGGATATTCGCCCGATCTATCGCTTGATGGAGCATCTGGAGAGCTATCACCAGCAAGATCCCATGCAACGTGCGACGAACCTGCGCGGCGCTCTGGCGATTCTGGATGCGCTAGAGCTTGCTGACGCTCATGGACACACACCGGAGGCAGCACCCTCTCTTGTTGGCAACAACAGTACAACTGCTACTAGCCAAGCTAATGGTACAGGCCGGGCAAGTCCGGCAGAGAAGCGCTCTCACGTTTCATTCAATGAGGCAGAGACCGCTCAGAAGCCGCGTGCTGTGAAACAGGCTGCACAAACGTCGCCTGAACTACCCCAGGTTATGCCGACGCCACCCGATTTGCAGAAGGCCACACAAAAGATGAGCGAGGAGCAGGCGCGGGCGGAGAATACGATCCGTCTGGACCGCGCTATGTCGGCGGGGCACACCTCGCTGGCCCTGCTCACTGCGGACGTGACAGCTGTACCGGGCGTGGGACCATCGGTAGCGGCGAAGTTGCACAACCTGGGCATCCGTACGATTCGTGATCTGCTCTTTTATTTTCCCCGCCAACACCGTGATTACAGCAAACTCACCAAAATTGCACAAATTCCCTTCCAGGAAATCACGACCACTATTGGCCTGATCTGGGATGTCGAGACGAAACGGTTGAATAATGGGCGTACGCGAACAATAGCGCGGATTGGCGACGAGACAGGCCAACTGTATGTGAGCTGGTTTAATCAGTCCTATCTGCAAAAACAACTGAATGCGGCCAAAGGTGAATATTTGGTAGTCACGGGCATCAAGCAACGTTTCGGCAATAAGGTCGAGTTCAGTGTACGCAGTCACGAACTGCCGGAACGCGGCGATCTGCTTAACACTGGACGCCTGGTGCCCGTCTATCCACTAACCGAGGGGTTGCACGCCAAAGCTTTGCTGCGTTATACCAAGTGGACAGTCGATCACTACGCGCACGCGGTGCCGGAGCACCTGCCAGCCTGGCTGCGCACGACAGGCCGACTGATGCCCTTGCCCGAAGCGATCTCGCAGATCCACTATCCCGAACACGAACAAGCTCTGGAACATGCCCGTCGCCGTCTGGCCTTTGACGAACTTTTCCTGATCCAACTGGGTATGCAGGAGCGGCGCAGCCGTTGGCAACTTGAGGCTCCAGAGGGCAATTCCTTCCAGGTCGATCTGACAAAGATTTTTATCGACGCGGAACAGTTGCCATCTATCGTTACCGAACTGAGCAACCGGCCAGCCGAGGATGAGAGCGCCTTTAGCTCGACTCTTTGGTCCACGATTGCCACCGATCAGCCCTTCGAGGCCACCTTGCCCTTCCGCTTCACATCTGCCCAGAACCGCGTGATACAGGAGGTCTTAGGCGATCTGGCGAAGACGCGTCCCATGTGCCGACTCCTGCAAGGTGATGTCGGCTCAGGCAAAACAGCCGTGGCAGCCGCAGCCCTGCTAAACGCAGCCCTAAACGGCTATCAGGGCGCGATTATGGCCCCGACAGAGCTACTAGCCGAGCAACATGCACGCAGTATCGGCGCGATGCTGGAACCATTCGGTATCAAAACCGTGCTGCTGACCGGCAGCCTGAAAGCACGCGAACGCCATTTGGGTCGCGCCGCGTTGGAGAATGGTGAGGCACTGGTAGCCATCGGTACGCACGCGCTGATCCAGGAGGATGTGACGTTTCGCCGCCTGGGTTTGGTAATTGTGGATGAGCAGCACCGTTTTGGTGTAGAACAGCGCGACGCCTTGCGCCAGAAGGGCTATCATCCGCATATGCTGGTTATGACTGCCACGCCGATTCCGCGCACGCTGGCCCTGACCCTCTACGGCGATCTGGATGTCTCGGTGATCGACCAGTTGCCCCCTGGCCGCCAGACGATCATTACGCGCTGGCGTTCAGGTCAGAAGCGCAACGAAGCCAATTATGTAATCGCTCAACAGGTTGCAGAGGGCCATCAGGCATTTATTATCTGCCCGTTGATCGAAGAGTCCGAAACCTTGGCGGTCAAGGCAGCTACCGTTGAGTACGAGCGCCTGGGCAGAGAAGTTTTTCCCACGCAGCGCTTGGGGCTGTTGCATGGTGGTATGAAGGCCAATGACAAGGATCAGATTATGCGCGATTTCCGCGACCACAAGCTGGACATTCTAGTCGCTACTTCGGTGATTGAGGTTGGCATCGACGTACCCAACGCCACAGTTATGGTGATCGAGGATGCTGATCGCTTTGGCCTTTCGCAACTGCATCAGTTTCGTGGACGTGTTGGACGCGGCAAAGACCAATCCTACTGCTTTGTTCTGAGTTCTGACGCTAGTATACAGGCTCAGGAACGCCTACAGGTCTTTGAGGAGACCACCGATGGCTTTAAGCTTTCCGAGCACGACCTGCGCCTACGCGGTCCCGGCGACTTCATCGGTGTGCGCCAGAGCGGTCTGCCCGAACTGAAAGTGGCCGATCTCAACGATATCGGCCTGATCGAGACTTCGCGCAAACTGGCCGAGCAGATCTGGGAGGCTGATCCCTATCTGCGCAAACCGGAGCATACGCCCCTACGCGAGCGTATGCATCTGTTCTGGCAAGAATTTATGGCGCACTAAACTCAGACTTGCTCAAGTGCGTGGTGTGGCTCCGGCGGTAACTCGACGTTCATCGAATCACCGGGCCGTACCACGCCGCCGACCAGCACAATGCCCATAATGCCAGCCTTGCGGATAAGGGCACCATGCTCGTCGCGTCCCAGCACTGCTGCCATCAAACCTGGCTGGAAGCGGTCCAACTGGACACAGGGGTTGCGCAAGCCTGTCACCTCAACCACTGCTGTTTCGCCCAGGTGCAAACGTGTGCCGGTTGGCAGTCCAAGCAGATCAATGTTGCGTGTTGTGACATTCTCGCCCATCTGGCCCGCTGACACCACGAAGCCAGCAGCCCGAAGCTCATCGTGTAG
>JBDTBU010000269.1:0-29932 GCA_039923935.1 Ktedonobacteraceae bacterium
TGGTCCACGCCGTGGGTATACGATTCAAGGATCTGCACAGAGCGGTTGAGGCGTTGGGAGCACTGGGAGAGCGTGCCGAGCAAGTCATCCATGCCAACGGCCCCAGAGCACGAGCAGGAAAGCAGGATGCCACCAGGACGCAGAACTTGCATGGCGAGATAGTTGAGGCGCCGATAGGCTTTGAGGGCTTGGCCGCGTGCACTCTGCGTTTTGGCGAACGCGGGAGGGTCAAGCACGACCACATCGAACTGTTCACCGTTCTGGCAAGCCTCTTCCAGGTAGTCGAAGACATTGGCAGTGCGGAACTCGTGCAGATTGGGATCGATGCCATTGAGCACAAAATGCTCGCGGGCAGCCTCAATAGCAGGGGCAGAGATATCGACACTCACCACACGGGTTGCGCTATCATTCAGGGCGGCATAAACGGAGAAACCGCCAGTATAGCTGAAACAGTTGAGCACGCGTTTGCTGTGACTATACTTGCGCAAAGCCTGGCGTTTGTCACGCTGATCGAGGAAGAAACCAGTCTTCTGGCCCTGCCAGGGGTCTACCACGAAGAGCACATTATTCTCGCGCACAGTCACCTGCGTTGGCACAACACCAGCAGCTACCACTGGCTGTTCCTCAACCTCCAAACCTTCACGCTGACGCGACTGACCGTCGTTGCGCAACAGAATGCCATGCGTGCCCGTCTCAGCCATCAGAGCCTCGATCAATAGGGGACGGAGTTGCTCCATACCCAGCGTGTGGATTTGCGCGACCAGCACCTCAGCGTAGCGGTCCACAACTAAGCCCGGCAGACCATCGCCCTCAGCATTGATTAGACGGTACGCGTTGGTCACATCGGGATCGAAAACCTGCCGCAGTTCAACAGCCTGACGCACACGCTGCCGCACAAATTCGAGATTAATCTCCTCCTCGACGTTATGTGTGAGAATGCGAATGGCGATATCGGTACGCGGATTATAATAGCCCCGCGCTACAAACTGGCCCGTGGAGGATTTGACATCGAGCAAACCGCCAGCCTCGACCCAATGGGGAGGCTGCTGCAAAGCTCCAGAGAAGATCCAGAGATGTCCGCCAGCAAGACTTTCTTCTTTGTATGGCTTGAGGCTGGCTGTAGGATAGTGAGCTAATTCTGACACGAAAATACGTTCCTTTAACATTTCTCTCTATTATCTCACACAGGGCAAGCTTTTTATTCTGTTATAATGCCGGAGAGCATCGATGAAATAGATGCTCTCCGGCATTATAACAGAATAGCACTGGACAGCTAATCTCCGCTTGTTGCTTTGCTTGCACTCTCTTCTGTTTGCGCAACGTGCCCACAGGGTGTCTCTGTTGACGGGACAGAAAGATGCGGGCAAGAGGCCGCTGCATCGGTGCTAGAGCTGACGGGTACAGGATTGCTCTGGGTCTTGCGCCGGTAGCGCACGATGGTCGGCTTAGGGCGGTTCGCGCCCAGACCATGGTTGATCTGTGGGTCTTTCGTCACAAGTTCCAGATCAAACTGTTGCAGCAACAGCGAGGTAATCATAATCATTTCGTTGTTGGCAAAGTTCATGCCCGCACACTTATGAATACCACCACCAAAGCCGATAATCGAGAAACGATGGGCGCGGTCCTCTTTGCGCTCAGGCGAGAAGCGCAACGGATCGTAGCTCTCTGGATTGGAGAAAACGTCTGGCAGTTTTTGCGCAATGGTTGCATTGACCATCAAGCTCCACCCTTGAGGAATACGATACTCGCCAACCTCGACATCCTCTTCAGCCATACGAAAAAGCATATCCGCTGAGGGATTGAGACGCGTTGTCTCTTCGACAGCCCAGAAAACATGCTTGAGATTGCTGAGTCCTCTCCCATCGATCTGTTGACCAACGGGCAAATACTCAGCAATCTCCTGCTGGACCAGCGCCAGGTAGTCTGGGTTTTGCAAAAGCTGAATAATGGTCCAGGCAGCTTGGCCCGCAGTCGTTTCATGACCAGCAAACATCAGTCCCAGAATCAGCGAGAGAATCGTCTCGTCGTCCACGGCACTGCCATCTTTGTAGCGTGAGTTGACAAAATCTTGCAGGAAATCATCATAGTCTTCGGGATGAGCACGCCGTGTCGCAATGATGGGACGCAGGATGGCGCTCAGCTTTTTCCTGGCCTGGTCGCGGCGAATAAACTTTGGGAGAGGCAGATTGGGCGGTAACATTGGGTCGAGCGATTGGCCCAGAATCTGGTAGTATCCCCAGAATTCACTGCCAGCTTTTTCGCGAAACTCTTTGCCCATCAAGGCATGAGAGGCGACGTTCTGCACAAGCGTCGTGATCGCACTGGTCAGTTCGATCTCACCCTGCTCACCCAGCGTATCAAGCCACTGCTGCACCTCGGTCTGCATGACTTTGATCGATGTGATCATTTTTTCAGCTTTAAACGGGCTGTGCAAAATTGGGCGTTGCGCAGTATAGACCTCTGGTGGCCCGGTAAAACCAACCTCACCAAAGGCTGCGGCCAGAAACTTGTACGTTTTGTGCATGCTCAGTTTCTTATCGGTCTCACTAAAAAATATCTGCTGATATTCGGGTCCAATCAATACAACTGAGTTCTTGCCAAAGAGCTTAATCGAGAAAATGGGGCCGAGCTTCTCAAAACCACGCCGGAGCAGGCCATCACGATCTTTGATAAACTGCATTGTATGTCCTATAAACGGACTACCAGGCAGTGCTGGCGGGGTAGGTTTCATATTTTTCTCCTTGAGGGTCTGGTTATCTCGCGTGTTCATGGCAAAAGAGATGCCCTGACGTATAGAATATGTTCTCTTTACAGAGTATACAATAGAGAGCAGAGCAAAATCATCCTCATTTGAGAAGTGGCCCTCTCCAGTAATAGAAATACTGGTGTGCCAGAGAGCATACGTGCAACACATGTTCTCTGGCACACCAGTATTTCTATAAAGGATTATTGTTTCATAAACTTGATAGCTGCTATAACCGGATCGGTGTGGTTGTCGGCCATACGCTGTTCGGCACGCTTCAGGTTGTGGGCGCTATTGATGAGGGCAATGTGGGTAAAGGCTTGCGGGTAATTGCCCAGCGCCGTACCGTTGGCGGTATCGATCTCTTCCGAGAAAAGGCCCAAGCGACCAGCATAGCTCGCCAGGCGCTCGAAAAGCGAGCGTGCTTCGTCTACGCGCCCCTGCATGGCAAGGTTATCGACCAGCCAGAAAGAGCAGAGGGTAAAAGTGCCTTCGTGCCCTTCAAGCCCATCCTCAGAGTTATAGCGATACACAAAGCCGTGCTCGTCGGTCAGTTGCTCCATCACACGATCCACCGTCGAACGCATACGCGGATCGTTAGGCGGAATAAAACCGACCATGGGCAACAACAAGCAGGAGGCATCCAGGGTGGTGCTGCCATAGTATTGGGTGAACGCACCAAGCTGGGTATTATAGCCGTTGGTGAGGATATCGGTGCGGATCTGCTCACGCACTTGACGCCAACGTGGCAGATCAGTCTCCAAATGCTCTTGTTCGGCGGCGCGGATCACGCGGTCAAGGGCCACCCAACACATTGCTCTGGAATACACAAAGTCATGTTCACCGTCGCGCACTTCCCAGATGCCACGGTCAGCGTCGCGCCAGTGGGTGCACACATGCTCGGCCATCACACACATCAGGTGCCAAAGCGGTCCATCCAGCTTCTCTCCGTAGCGTTCAAAGCAGCCCTGACGGCGGTAGAGATGGATACAATCGAGCACCTCGCCAAAGACATCGAGCTGCTTCTGGGTCGCGGCTCCGTTGCCAATGCGCACCGGACGCGAATCGCAGTAGCCGCTCAGATGGGGCAATTCCTGCTCGATCAGTTCGCGTTCGCCGCGAATACCGTACATGATCTGCAAATCTTCCCCATCCGAGAAAGAGAGACGCCGCAGCCAGTGCGTGAAGGCGTGAGCCTCTTCGGTGAAACCAAGCACACTGAGCGCGTATAGGGTAAAACTAGCGTCGCGCAACCAAGTAAAGCGATAATCCCAGTTGCGTTCGCCGCCAATCTCTTCAGGGAGAGAGGTAGTTGGAGCTGCGACAATTGCGCCAGTGGGTGCATAGGTCATCATTTTCAGCACCAGAGCACTGCGCTCGACCAGTTCTGTGTAGGGACCGGTATAATTGCAATTACGCACCCATGAACGCCAGCAATGCAGCGTTTGGGCTAGTTCAGCATCAAAATTGCGCTGATGGAGTTCAGTTTCGACCAGGCGATGCGCGGCCAGGGCGCTCCGTCCAACACCCATTGCAAACAGCAGCCGTTCGCCCTCGCGTAACGTGACCTGGACGACCACTGTGGGATGAGCCTCGTCCGGTTCCTGCTCGATAGAGAGCGTATAGGTTGGGAGCAAATTGCCACCGACAATCGACAGACCCACATGCTGATTTCCACCATTGATTACCGCGCCAACGCCCGCCACCAGATACGCTTCACTGGCCGCGCCGGCATAGTTTGGCGTGACCTTTAGACGCATCGTGATCGGCAATTCACCGTATGTGCATTCGACGATCCTCACCAGCGAGTGGCAGGAGCCGTCTTCACGCGTCCAGGTGTTATTATTCATCTCCCGAAATTGCCACGCGCTCAGAGTCTCCACCGGCATAAAGTCCGTAAGCTGCATTTCTCCGGTGGTGCTGGTAAAGCGCGTCTGTAGCACGTTACTGCCGCGCAGGTACCGCTGTATCCCCGGAATAGAACTGTCAGTAGGCGCGATCTGGAAATAGCCCCCCTGCTGCCCGTCCAAGAGACGGCAGAAAATGGCTGGACTATCAAAGTCCGGCAAGCAGCCCCAGTCCACCGACCCATCGGGCGCAACAAGCACAACCGAATGGCAGTCGCCGATGACTCCATAGGCGTTAATAGGTTGATACGTGCGAGTTTGTCCGTGTATCCCAGCCATTGATGACGCTTCTTTCTCTTACTTAAGAATATTTGTTACAGGGAAAAGGCGCTGATCTATCGCCTTCAATTTCCGTCATATCAAGAGATAACGGAAAGAATAGGACGCGAGTAACAAGATATTGACCCAATCCTAATACAGGTCGCTATACCTAATTTTTGAGGACAATCTATACCCTAACCACTTGGCAATTCTCTCTGCATGTTTGCGGTCTTATACCACTCACTCTAATAGAACAGATCGCTGGCCAATAGTATTTCTTGCCCAGAAAGGGTAAAGTCCCCTCTATCCTTCTAGTCTATCCGCACAGGAGAATGTTATATAGCAATATTAGCATGTGCGTTTGGGGAAGCTGAGCAGTGTAGGCCGTGGATACGCCTAGTTAGAGAGTACTTTTGGTCCTTTTTTGAATGGAAAAACGCAGTGAAATGTAGGAGAGGTTTCCTACTCCTGTTCCTCCTGCACATTGTCCGCCTCGCTTTTGCGCCCACGTTTGAGTATGCCTGAAAGTGCGTCCAGATCCAAACGCCCGTCTCCATAGAAAACTATGATACAATGGACCACAAAACAAGCACACATGTGCAGTGAGGCTATTGGCTCTCTTGGGAAACCAGTAGTGGTTTGCAGGAGAGAGAAGGATGATCGTACCATTGGAATTGATTCACAAACACAGGAGGTGCAAGTGATACAGCGAATAAACACAAGTGAATATTTCCCTGATAATACACGTTTTGTTGGACGTACGACATTTGTAGCAACGCTTGCTGCAACACTCCTGCGTGACCGCAAGGTTGTGGTGACTGGTATGAGCGGCGTTGGCAAAACAGCAGTCGTACGCGAGTATGCTCAACATTTCTCACAACAGTATCAGTTCGTATGCTGGTTGAATATGGCTACCGATGAAACGCTTCTGGCCGATTTGTTAGACATCATGCATATGCTCTCTTTGCCTATCACTATGACCCAGGGAATTTCTGGCCTGTTTCAAGCTTTGCAGCAGTATCTATTTACTCAGCAACAGTTTCTGATGGTTCTGGATAATCCTCCTACTCCGTTTACGCTTCAAAATACGCCTGAACAACAGCAAATGGCTGGTCATCTTGTCATAATTACGCATACACTTCCTACGTCTTCAGAGATCCCTTGCCTGGAACTCACTGGTCTGGAGGCACAAGAGGGTGCGCTGCTTGTGCTGCGCCAGGCAGGGCTACTCACTACGCACGAGACGCTAGACCAGGCAGAGGAGGAGCAGCATCTTGCAGCGCTAGAGCTTGCCCGCGAATTACATGGTTTACCGATTGGACTCAACCTTGCTGGGGGCTATCTGCGCGAGACTGGTTGCAGCGTGCAAGACTATCTCTTCTTGTTTCGCGATTGTCCCGCGCGGTTGCACCTACCTGCTAGCACAGAAAATGAAGACATGGCAGAGGTTGCCGTCGCCTGTGAACTAAACCTAGCCCACCTGGAACAGGCACAGTCACCTACTCTTGAATACCTACAGGTGAGTGCGCATCTCTTGCCTGAGGCCATTCCTGGAATGCTGTTTCAGCAGGAAGCCGAGCGTACTCCACGTCCAGAAGATGAGCCAACTCCAGAGAAGGAGAACATACAGTCCTTGCTGATCGCTGGGCTATTGACCACCGATTATACAGCTTCAACACTGAGCATGCATCCTCTGGTGCAAGATTTCGTGCGTCGGTTTTTTGCGCTGGATGGGCTGCAACAACCAGTAGAGCAGGCACTGCGCCTGTTTCAGCACATCCTTCCTTTGCTCGCAACAGAAACGCTCTCGACACGTCTGCGTATCGCAGGGCATATTCGGCATTTGGCACACCTCAGCGAGCAATGGCCGCTCTTTTCCGATGAAGCGGCAGAGGTATTCAGTTGGGCTGCTTGGCTGTTATGGGAACAGGGGTTGGTTGCCACAGCTGAGCCTTTATTGCGAAGGGCACTTGTCATCTGGGAGCGCACACTTGGTAACGCTCATCCAAAGGTAGCGAACATTTTAGGCCATCTGGCAATGCTGAATAGCTTGCTTCAAAACCACGCCGAGGCGGAAGCGTTATCTCAACGCGCAATTGTGAGCAAGAGCAAGGCGCTAGGGGTGAACCATCCAGATGTGCTGCTCGCGCTGGATCAGCTTGGTCATATATATGCGGCGCAGGGCAAGCAACAGGAGGCTAGACACTGCTATGAGAAAGCCATCTCGATTGGAGAACGGGTCGGACTGCGCCAGCATCCTGCGTATAGTACCGCCAGATATGATCTGGCTTTGCTTTATATCGAACAAGAACAATTCAAGCAGGCAGAGACATTGCTACGGACGGTGTGCATGGTCTGGGGCCGCAGCCTGGGACCGCAAGACCCATCAACTATGGCAGCCCGCTTCAGTCTGGCAGAAGTCTCTGTACGAATGAAGAACTGGGAGCGTGCGGAAACATGTTATCAACAAGCGTTGCCGATCTGTGAGCAACTGCTAGGCGCGGAGCATCCCGTTACCCTTGGTCATCTGGAACGGGCGGCAATGGTTTTTCTCCAGCGGGGAAATCTTGCCGAAGCACAGATCAGCTTGCAACGCGTGCTGGCGACCAGAGAGCGAACCCTGGGTGTCCAGCATCCCTATGTGGCAAGCTGCCTGAACGGACTGGCACAGGTCGCTCTGGCGCAAGAGCAACTCACTGAAGCGCTTGCTCTGCTGGAGCGTGCACAAAGCATCTCTGCTAACCAAGCGAAGCCAGATAACCTCGCCCTGGCTGCGGTTCTGGATACGCTGGCCTCAGTAGAAATAGCCCAACAACACACTGAGCAGGCCATTGCAACTTATCAACGAGCGCTGGACCTACGTAGGCGCACGCTGGGCAAAGAGCATCTCGATCTTGTCAAGAACCTCAGCAACCTCGCGACTCTCTATCTCGCGTTAGCACAGTCTCACCAAGCTGAGCCGCTCCTGTTACAGGCTCTCTTCATCTATCAGAACGCGCAAAAACCTGAGGATCTAACCCTGGACCCTGTGCTCAACAGCTTGGCGGAGATTGCGCTGGAACGTCAACAATTTGCAAAGGCCAAGATGTATTTGGAACGCTTGCGGGCCATCAGAGGATTGGCTTTGGGTCAGGCTGATCCCCGCACGACGGAAGTTGTACAAAAGCTCGCGGGGATCTCACATGCCCAGAAGTAGCTCGCACCAAAAATATGAGCTAGCTCACTTGACACAGCAGTCAATGTGATTATACTTATCTATGGATACGCTCGCTAACGACAGTTGGTATGCCAATTTGCATTTTGGCAAACAGATAGAGACCTGCTCCGCATTGGAAAAGAAGGAGTTTCATACTATGGCAAAGATCATCAGGATGGATACCGATACCTGGAATGCGGCTACACATCCTACTCAAACAGGAAGCTCAGGCAGCAATGATCTCGTAAACGATGTGACGACAACGATTAATTCTCTACTTAATGCCCTGAATGGAGTTGCCTTCATAGAAAACACGAGAAACCTCATCACTGTTATGGAAGACTTTGGCAATGGCTTGAATGCCGCTCTGGCCTGCGTGAGCCTTGACCTCCAGGTCGTAGCGAGCGGACTAGGCGCGGCAGCAGCGGCGTTCGCAGCCACCGATACCGCGTTAGCCAACATGTTTGCCAACCTGGATACCCAACTAGGGTATTATACGAATACGGCATCTAGCGTCACGTTAGCCACCCCCTCAGCGTCTGCACAAGCGTCGCTGATCTCGCTCGGCTCTACTCCAAGCAGCACAAGCTTTTGGGACACCACACCCGGTCACGTCCTTGAAGGTGCCGGTGTCGTCGTTGTAGTGGTTGTCGTTGTAGCTGCCGTAATTATCTTAGCTCCCGTTGAAGTGGTGGCGGCGGCTGGTACGGCTGTGGTGGCGGCTGGGGCAGCGTTTCTTTCATGGGCAGGAGGGTTGGCTTTTGGTTGATAAAAAACGACCGCATTGAGGATACCTACGTCTTTTGTAAGAGAAAGATGAAAATGTCAGAGAGAGCTAGCTAGCTTGAGAAAAGGAGTTCGCAACGATGTCCGGTCCACAACCACAACCAGGACCTACCCCAACGCCAGATCTGAGACACATTACGATACCCAATGTGCCGCCGAATACCTATGAGTTGCTCAGTGGCGTGGCCGATGCCATCGACACGGCCAATGGGAATTTTAACACACACGCGACAAAGTTAGGTGGCATCTCATCCGACACCAATGGAGCCGTGAACAACGTCACGTCTACGTCCCAGGGCAGCGGTGCCAATGCCCTGTCCGATACCTGGAAGAATACGCAAACCGATTTCAGTCGCGCCCACGATCCTCTGACAGGCATCGTTGCCAGCAACTGCATGGGCGGCTCACCGAATCCCATGCGGGACGTTGTGGACCAAAACAAGTCGAGCATCCAGGCAGGGCTGATAGCGATGGAGAACATCCAGGCATCGCAACACTCAATCAACCCACCTAGTGCACAGCAGGTAGAGGGGTGGATTCAAGATGTGAATGCCCTGATGGGTTCCCTAGGCAACGTCAACCTCGCCATGCAAGTGATGATCCTAGCTATCCGCAATTTAAACGGCGGGTTTGGTGCCTCGTGTGCAACTGGCTTCACGCCTGGATTTCCGCCCCCAACCTTCCCAAACAACTCATTTGCTATGAGTAATAGCGGCAGTAGTGGTGGCGGTAGCGGAAAAATCTCAATGGGGGATTTAGAAGACAACCTAAAATCACAGGGAGTCGATCCTGGAACCGCCGAATCCATCGCGCTGAATGCAGAAATTTCGGGTTTAAACCTGGATGATGTCCAATCCCTCATCGACACAGGAGCTAAGCCCAGTGATGTACTTAAGTGGTTTGAAGATGGTAAACTAACCGAGACAAGCCTAAATGATGTCACCGCACTGATTAAGCAAGGAGTAAGTGACGATGCAATTACGCAACTGCTTAACAATGGAATCGATTCAGGAGGAGAAGACCCTCTTGCGCTCATTAGCCAAGTTAAGACATCAGGTGCAAAAATCTCAGAAGGAAATGTCGTTGGAATCACTCGTACTCCAGGTGGGAAAATCGACTGGCTCGAAACAGGTAATCCATCGGCTGGGCTGGAGCATATCATGAATGGTGATGGCACACCAGGTGATATTGGACACGGGCAGGACTTCGCTAATATCGGCATAGAGGGGAAAGATAATGTGACTAAACTCATTATAGATACCCTCCAAGACGAGACACCTGTAGCCACACGAGGCGGAGGTGGGCTAGTTTTCAATGTAACAATAGACGGTACGGTGCGTCAAATTCTTATTGTAGTGGGAAACAATGGATTTATTGTAACAGCATATCCACTATAGAAGTAATAGCGCACCAATCATTGTGTTTCATTCATAAACATACTCATAGTGTATCGGAGGATATATGGGGAATTTTGTCACTGGCACTATAGTGCAAAACAAAGCTGGAGCGACATATGAAGGGACAGTTTATGATCGACGACTCGTGCTCCAGCCACCAAAAGGTCAGGAGATATTCATCTTTGATCCTGCTGAGCCAATAAGTACTGATCTCTCTATCAATGAGATGTATGATCTGGTGCTTGTTCCCTTCACCATCTCTGTACAGATCGTTTCAGCATCACCAATGGCTGATGCACCTGTAGATTTCGACGGATGGCAAGGTACAGTAATTGATGTGCATTGGAAAGCGACAAAAGAGGAGTATCGACTTATACGCCCCGAACTGTATGAAGGAGAATGGATACTCCTTCATACAGCTTTCGGAAATATCCTTCTCAATCCCCGAAGTATCAAAGAAATGTTGAGCGAAGGCATGATTGTGCAATGGGCTAGGGCAAGGGTAGACCTGTATGCGATTGTATAACCAAGAGATTTCTCGCCTACCACTCTGCTGGATTTGAGAGATGAACATTGTTGAAAAAGTCAACGAAATTGTAGAACTACAGAACCCTCACGAGAAAGAAGACAAACTAGAGCAGTTAAGTAGTGTGTTTGAGCATGGTCGAGAGCTTAATAAAGAGAATATAGGGAGAGGAACACAAATCTTACTGAATGCTGTATTACAAGAGAATTCTGACGATAAGGAAATGAGAGAATTTTTCTTTCATACTATAGACAGCGCTGTTGTATTCCAGAATGTAGGTGATCGTATCAATTGGGATACGTTGGTCACTGCGCTCTCTTCTTTGGAAAAAAATCTCCTGGAATATGCTCTGAATGTGTTAGGACTTTCCGGGCAAGAACAATACTTGCAAGTAATAGAGACCTATACGCATCATTCTGATCCTGAAATCAGCACATGGGCTGATGAGGCCATCAATGAACTCACCTACAGATTAGCTCATCATCCAGAGAGTTGAAACAGGATGAATTACGATATCACGCGCCTGGCATTCCTTGCCGATCCCCAGGCATATCGAGCACAGGCTGATGAGGTTTGTGCTTGTGTGCCTGGGCGATGGTCAGCGGAGAGCACGCCTTTCCCCTGGCATATTGGCAAAGCATACTCCCGCAGTCAGACGCTCCACTTTCTCAGAAGTTTCCTACCACTGTTCGTAGTGCACGTAGTCCGCTTCGCTCTTACGCCCACGTTTGAGCGAACCTGAGAGCTTGTCCTGCGCACGATGGCCAATGGGGATCACGCCAACCGGGGTAACTTCGGCAGGAATACCCAGGATCTCACGCAAGGTTGCATAGTCCTCTGGCTCAGGCAAGCCCGCGAAACCAGCCGCCAGACCCTCGTTGACCACGCCTAGTAGCAGGATCATGATGGCACATCCAATGTCCATGTGCCAGTAGGGCACCGGCCATATGATCTCGCTACCATCATCGTTGATCTTATCCACTTGCTGGTAGCGCTGATGATAGGCAGCCTCGCTCGTACAAGGAATAACCAGGACGGGCGCTTCGGAGATGAACGGGTGAAAACCGCTCTCGACATAGCCATCTTCGTCACACAGGTGCGCGATCTTCTGTTTGAGTGCGGGCTGTGTGACGACAATAAACGACTGCCCCTGCGTAAAACCGGCGCTGGGCGCGTGCCGAGCGAGATCGAGAATACGCTTGATCGCTTCAGGATCAACCGGCTCTGCACTAAAATGGCGCACCATGCGCCGTTTGAGAACGGCTTCACTAAAATCCATGAGAAAAGGTCTCCTTTTGAGAGTGTGTTCTACTTCAACCAGGCTGCAACATCCGGCGCAAAATACGTAATAATCATATCCGCGCCAGCACGTCGAATGCCGGTAAGCACCTCCATAACGACACGTTGCTCATCAATCCAGCCATTGTGCGCGGCGGCTTTAATCATCGAGTACTCGCCACTGACATTGTAGGCAGCCAGCGGCATATCGCAGTGGTCGCGCACCTGACGAATGACATCGAGATAGGCCAGCGCGGGCTTGACCATCACAATATCCGCGCCCTCAGCAATATCCAGATCGACCTCGCGCAAAGCCTCACGTACATTCGCTGGGTCCATCTGGTACGAACGGCGATCCCCGAATTGGGGCGTGGAACCGGCTGCCTCGCGGAAAGGACCATAGAAGCCGGAAGCGTACTTGGCGGAATAGGCCATGATGGGAATTGCACTGAAACCCTGCTCATCGAGCCTATGGCGCAGCGCACCCACACGGCCATCCATCATATCGGAAGGCGCAACGAGATCAGCCCCCGCCTCAACATGCGAGAGAGCCATCCGCGCCAGCAGGTCCAGCGACTCGTCGTTCTGCACAGTGCCGTTGTGGATCACGCCGCAATGGCCGTGGCTCGTATATTCACACAAGCACACATCGGTCATGACCAGCAAATGCGGGGCCACAGCCTTGATACGCTGAATAGCGCGTTGGATAATGCCCTGCGCGGCGTACCCCTGCGAACCAAGCTCGTCCTTGTCGGAAGGAATACCAAAGAGCATGACTGCGGGAAGGCCCAACGCGACCAGACGCTCGATCTCGTGACCAAGTTGCTCTAACGGCCATTGCATAATGCCAGGCATTGACGAGATCTCGCATGGCTCGGTCAAATTTTCGGAGATGAAAAGCGGGTAGATCAGTTGCTCGACGCTCAGATGCGTCTCGCGTACCAGACCACGCAGGTACTCGTTCTGACGGGTGCGCCGCATACGCACAATAGGGAAGTTACTCATGTTTTATTGCTCCTCTAATGCGATACGCGCACACTTCACCGTTTCCTCCACCATTGTATCATCAAAGGCCAGTGAGACAAAGCACGCCTCGAATTGTGAAGGTGGCAGGTAGATACCCTGGCGCAACATGCTCCAGAAGAAGTGGGCAAAACGTTGTGTGTCGGACGTTTTCGCATCGGCGTAGTTGTAGACTGGCTGCGTCGCAAAAAAGATCGTGAACAGACCGCCCATGCGCTGCAATTGGGCCGGGACGCCGCTCTGCTGGATGGCCTGAGCCAAACCGTCGCCGAGCAGTTGGGATGTTCGTTCGAGCTTCGCGTACTGGCCGGGTTTGCGCAGTTCGGTCAACGTAGCGATACCAGCGGCCATAGCCAGGGGGTTGCCGGAGAGCGTGCCAGCCTGGTACATCGGGCCAGCAGGCGCGACCAGTTGCATAATCTCGCGCCGCCCTCCATACGCACCCACGGGCAGGCCACCACCGATAATCTTGCCCAGGCAAGTCAGGTCGGGGATAATCCCTACACGCTCCTGCATCCCACCCAGAGCCACGCGAAAACCAGTCAGAACCTCATCGAAAATCAACAATGCGCCATATTCTTGTGTCAGGCGGCGCAGTCCCTCTAGAAAACCCGGCTGAGGCGGCACCAAACCCATATTGGCGGCCACCGGCTCGACGATGATCGCAGCGATTTCGTTGGGATAGGTGCGAAAAAGCTCTTCTACCGCGCCAGCGTCGTTAAAAGGCGCAATCAGGGTATGAGCAGTGGTTTCGGCAGGCACACCGGGACTATCGGGCAAGCCCATCGTAGCCACGCCTGAGCCAGCCTGAACCAGCAACATATCAGCGTGGCCGTGATAGCAACCGCTAAACTTAATGATCTTGTTGCGCTTGGTATAGGCACGGGCCAAGCGTAGGGCGCTCATCGTGGCCTCGGTACCAGAATTGACGAAGCGTACCATCTCAATCGAGGGCACACTGTCGATGACCAAATGTGCCAACTCGCTCTCAGCAGCCGTTGGTGCGCCGTAGCTAAAGCCGTTCGCACTGGCCTCGATTACCGCATTGAGCACTGAGGGATAGGCATGGCCCAGGATCATCGGCCCCCAGGATTGCACATAATCGAGGTACCGATTGCCATCCACATCAAAAAGATAAGGGCCGTTCGCACGTGCGATAAAAACGGGATCGCCGCCTACACCGCGAAAGGCGCGGACAGGGCTATTCACGCCGCCCGGCAGTAGTTCTTGTGCCTCAGCAAAAAGCACACGCGAACGTTCAAGATGGAGATTGGTATTTGTGCTATTGTTCATGATTTTTAACTCCTAAACGTGTGAATAATGATTGTGCGGGTTTCAACTCGCACAATCATTATTCACACGTTTATCTATCTCTTACGCACCAATCGCGTCGAGAATCTCGTCAAACGGCTGGGCCACACAGGTGAACATAGGCGTGTCGCGCAGGGTATATTGGCTAGCTTCGGCACCGCGCAGTTCCTCGACAAGATCGAGAAAATCACTGAGATTGTCCGTTTGGAAAGCGACCACAAACTCCTGATCGTCCAGACCAAACGAGTAAGTCGTGTTCAGCGAAACCTCGCGATACTTAATGCCAATGCGGATATGCTCGTCCATCATGCGTTTGCGCTCTTCCAGGGGTAACATGTACCAGGGGCGTGTCTTCACAAAAGGATAGACGAAGAGATATTTCTTATCATCGGGTTCGATAACAAGACGTGGATCATGTGCGCCGCGAGCGTTCTTGCCCACATAGATCGAGCGTTTGGTCATCGAGAGAAAGCCATGAGGTTCGCGCAAGTACGGTCCCATCGGGCTACGGCGCATCTTGCTGTGTAGGGCTTGTAAATCGGCGATATCATACGTGGCCTGCCAGAGCATAAAATCGCAATCGGGACGTAGGCCATAGAGACTAAAAGAACGCATAAGTGTTTTTTCACCGTGTTCTGCCACAATACGGGTTAATTCTTGTTTACCCTGCTGACGTTGCTCAAAGGGTAGCAATTGCCATTGGGGATCGAGTTTATAAAACGCAAAACGCACCATTTGGCGCGGTTGTTTGGGCTTCGCGGGAGCTTGCTGCTCCTGGGGAGCGGTGTGGGCAACGATGGTCGCATCGGTCATGGATAGGTTCTCCTCAAAATCTATTTTTAAGATCTATTCTCAAAATCTATTAACGCTTCAACGAGTCCGGCGGTAGTAAATTCACGCGCTTCAACATCAACATTCAGGCCATAATCACGCGCGGTAGCTGCGGTGATTGGGCCAATACAAGCGATCACTGGACGCGTTGTGTATGCGCCAGTATCGGTCAGCACAATCGCAAGATCAGGTGCGGCCTGGCTCAGCCAGCGCATAAAATGCTGCACAGTCGAGGAACTGGTGAAGGTGATGCTATCCAAGTGTTGCTGACGGAGCAACGCTACCACCTCTTGTCCTCGCTCGTCGTCCTGAGCTACGGGCAACGTTTGATAAGCCACAACAACCTCGACAATGGCACCCGCTTGCTCAAGTTCAGTTAGCAAAACCTGGCGGGCCTCGGCGGCGAGAGCCAGGAGAATGCGTGTCCCGGCCAGTGTCTTGCCACGTTGTGCGGCCTCACGGCACAATGCCTCGGCCACACCCGCAGCAATATATGCGTCAGGGAGCAAGGCCGCAGAGAGGCCATAACGCTCTAACGCGGCTGTTGTGGCTGGTCCAATCGTAGCGATCCGCACTGTCGAGAGTACGGTTGGCTCACGACCAGAGGCACGCAAACGCTCCAGGGTCATTTTCACACCATTGGCACTCGTAAAAACCAGCCAATCGTAAGCGGCACTCTCCGCAAGCGCGTGCAGAGCTTGATCGAGCGGGTGCCAATCGTCGGGTGGCTCGATGCGGATCATCGGCAATTCCACCGGCACCGCGCCCGCAGCCAGCAAATGCGCACTGAGCGTACCAGCCTGGTCACGAGTGCGCGTCACCAGGACACGGTGCCCCTGGAGAGGGAGACGCCGCTCAGGCATGTTGCTGCTCCCGGCTATCCAAAGCCGTGATAATCGCGCCGGCTCCTTGCGCGAGTGCTTGCTCAGCCAGTTCAACTCCCAGGCGTTCAGCAGGCCCAAGGCCGGCCTCTGGCGTCCAGGCGATGCTCTGGTTAACGCGGACTTGGGCAGTCCCATCCAAGCTAGTGACTAGGCCGGTCAGGGTCAGCTTGTGAGCGGCGAGTGTGGCATAAGCGGCAACGGGTAGATAACAACCAGCGCCCAAACGACGCATAAATGTACGTTCGGCACTTGTCGTAATCTGGGTCTGACGATCATTGAGCGGTGTGAGCAGTTCCAGCAACTCCGGCTCGTCGCGCAATTCCAGACCCAGTGCGCCCTGACCGGGCGCGGGCAACATCTGCTCGAAAGAGAGATAGGTAAGGCGGGCAGCGAGGTCAGCGGGCATACCCAAACGATGCAGCCCGGCTGCGGCCAGGATAATCGCGTCATATTCGCCTGCATCGAGTTTACGCAAACGTGTATCGACATTCCCACGCAACGAGAGAATCTCCGCAGCCGGAAAAAGCGCGTGAATCTGGGCCGTGCGGCGCAGACTGCATGTGCCGATGCGAGCGGGCGGCGTGGCGTCGAGCGCGGGTGCTTGACGGCTAATGAGAACATCGCGGGCATCCTCGCGTTGTCCAGCCACCAGCAAGCACAAACCTGGCGGCTGGACTGTTGGCAGATCTTTTAAACTATGCACAGCGACATCGATACGTCGCTCAAGCAGGGCGCGTTCAAGCTCGACCACAAAAACGCCGTCGCCGCCGATCTTTGTCAACGGAACATGCGTAACAGCATCGCCCGTTGTACGGATCTGCTCAACAACTATCTCCAGGTTGGGCCAGTGGCGCTGAAGTTGTGCTATAACCCAACGCGTCTGAACTATCGCCAGTTTGCTGGCGCGTGTACCGATTATCAAGCGTTTCATGATGATTGTCTTTCACGTTAAATAAATAGCGTAATGCCTCAGCATAGACATGCCCCTGACCATCGGCTGCGGCATCCTTCAGGCGGCGTGTTGGCATATGTAGGATTTTGTTGACTAGGCGTGTCGTTAACTCCTGAACAGCGGCGGTTTCGCGTTCTGAGAGGCTAGGTCCGAGCAGGCCCAAAGTGCGAGCCAGTTCTTGTTCACGCAACGTATCGACGTGGTGGCGCAGATCGCTAATCGTATCCACGACGCTCAGGGAGCGGAACCAACGCTCAAAGGTCAGAGCCTCCACTAGGATAATCGCTTCAACCTGCTCAATCTCCTGCAAGCGCAGGCGAATGCCCTCGTTCACTGCGTTCTGAAGGTCATCCAGATTGTAGAGATGCACGCCCGGCATCTCGGATACAGCGGGATCGATATCGCGTGGCAGGGCAATATCAATCAGCAAGAGCGAACGGCCCTGACGCTGCGAAATAACATTTTGGAGGATTTCACAGGTAATAATGGTATGAGGCGCGGTGGTTGAAGTAATCACCACATCAGCCTCAAGCAGCGCGGCAGGCAATTCAGCAAAAGAGCGATGCAACGCGCCGACGCGGTTAGCCAAGTCTATCGCGTGGCCCTGGGTGCGGTTGATAATGGTCAGGCGTTGCGCTCCATGAGCGCACAGATTTTGCGCGGCCAACTCGCTCATCTTGCCCGAACCAACCAAGAGAACGCTGGCCTCATTCAGGCGTGGAAAAACTTGACGGGCCAGTTGGACCGCAACATGGCTGATCGAAGCTGCATTGCGACTAATAGCAGTTTCGCTACGTGCGCGTTTACCGGCCACCAGGGCAGCACGGAAGAGGGCAGCAGTAATAGGGCCAGCAAAACCGCCGCCCTGAGCAATTTCCAGGGCTTCGGCTACCTGGCCCTGAATCTGTGGCTCACCGGGCACCAGAGAATAGAGTCCACAGGCCACACCTAATAGATGCGCGACAGCCTGCTGATCCACAAATGTATGAGAGTGGGCGGTGAGTTCGGACAGCGAAACCTCGCGGGCCGCGCAGAGCAGGCCGCGCAGTTGTGCTAATCCCTCGTCCGGCTCTGAGCATACGGCATAGAGTTCGAGGCGATTGCATGTGGACAGCAGAATAGACTCCTGAACAACTTGACGCGCGGACCTGAGAACCTGGGCAACCTGTTGCGGCGAGCAGACCAGGCGTTCACGCAGGTCGATAGATGCGGATAGGTGGTCAACGCTAATACAAACGATGTGCACACAAACCTCGTAAAATCTTCAATAAAATCCAAACCTACTATAGATTTTAGTGATTTTTCCCAGATAGTCAAGGGTTTTGCAAGGGAATTTGGCTCAGGTACGCACTGTATTTTTTATCAGGTCCGATTGAGAAAGCTCCTAATGTCTTGCCCGGTTGCCTATCTCTATGGTAGTATCGCAGAAGAATGATACCAAGTGCAAAGAAATGGGATATTTGTATGCAGAGACGGGCAGGGTTTGACTGGCTAGCCCTGGGGATAGTCATCCTCATCACAGCCTTTTTCGCGTTGACGGCACGCTTCAACAGCCAGCCAGCGCCTTCATTTGTGCCAGCAGCGGTGCTGAGCGCCACGGGCTGCGGCTTGCTGGTGACGGCGGTACGCAAGATGCGTGGACGGCCAGGAGTCGGTTTATTAGAAGCGAGCCTGGGCGGCTTCTTTCTAGCGTTTCTTCAGTTCGCAGTAAGCTTCACCTATCCAGGAATATTTACCATTATCACAACAATACCAACAGGAAGCCATGCCTTTCTCCTCACCTGGGGTCTGATCGGTCTTTTCACAATAGCACTAAGCATAGCCGGAGCAACACTCGGCCATCTGGTCTTCGCACCGCTACGGCCCTTACTTGCGCGAACAGCAACGCAGGCAAATACCGATGAAGCCGATGATGGGGAAGAAGAGGATATTGAGGTAGAAGAGGCCAGTGCACCGACGGGCGAATTGATTGGGAAGATGGATGATGAGCAGGAAAATGCCACACTGAGCACACCGATTGAGGCAAGCACGGAAGAAACGGATGAGCAGGTAGAGGAGATGGAAAGTGCAGAGGACACCAATGTGGAAGAGACGAGTTCACAAGCGGCGCGGCAACCGCGCATACTCATCAATTATGCTATAAGCGTCCTGCTTATTGGCCTCCTGCCAATGGTGATCGGGTATGTTTTCGCTGCTGCTTATGATTTTATCATGAACGCCATCAACATCCAGCAGTTTTTCCCTGGCTTTTACCCGACATTGAGCCTGTTGAGTGGTCTTCTACCCTGGCGACTGCCAGTCCAGATCAATCTAGCAAACACGAACGGGCTTTTTATCGTCTTTGCCCTGCTCTGGCGTATTCCCGACAGTGTGCTGGGTAATCCTAATACATTCGATGTCCAGGCTCTAGAGCCATTGCTCTTCAATGCAGCAGCCTTGGCCCTCATGCTCATCACGATGTATGGGCGCGAAAGCTACGAGAACAAGCCGCAGGCCGCGCCCTGGGGGATATTTATTGGCCTGGAGGCGCTGCTGGGGCTAATCCTGATCCTGCCAGCTAATCTCTGGTTTCTGCGCGGACTGGAGGGCATCTTACAGTTCCACGATCAGGTTGTGCCACTACCGCCCCTTCACTTGCTAGACACGACCATGTTTATCCTGAACCTAGTAACCGGAGTTGTGTTCAGTGTGCTGGTTAGCCTGGTAGTCAGGCGGCAATATCTGTTGTGGACACAGCCACGCGTGGAAACGCCAGAAGAGGAGCAAATGCTATGAACGACCCGCGAGTACTCCTCATTATCAGCCTCGTCTTCGTACTGTTGGGATTGTACAACCTCTCCATTGGCAGGCGGAAGATACGCGAAGCTCGCTTGGGAGGCAGCCTCATCCGCTGGCATAAACAGATCAGCGTTCTGACTGGTATCGAGTATCTCATGCTGAGCTTTGTCTTTTTACTCGACATCGCCAATCGGCAAGGAGGGATCGCACCTGGCTTGCGTGATCTGATCGTGCCGCTGTATGCTATCCTGCTGAGCTTCTCGGCAGTCCTCGCGGTCATCGTGATTCGCCAGGGACTTCGGAACACGCGGACATTGCGTGCCAATGCCAGGAACACAGGATCGAGCCTACAAGCGAACCAAAAGATCGAACCAGCCATCCCAAAGGACTATTCAGAAGGGCAGATGAAACACCAGCACAAGCGACGTAAGAAGGCAGCATCGGCACGTAGACGCAGGTCAGGCAGGTTTTAGCAGCATACTATACTCCTTCGAGTGTGAGTCGCAAGTCGGCCAGACCGTGCTGGGCGTCATAGTGCGCGTGCAGACTGAGCAAGCGACACTGAGCGTTCTGGCCGCTGCCAGTGGGGGCTGTGCTATCCAGCAGGGTCAGGCCGTCAAAAAGCTGCAAAGCCGGATTAAGCGGCACAGTGACACTGTGGGTAATCTGCCTGCGCACCTCTTGGGCCAGTAAGAAACTGGCCTTTTGCGCACATTGCGAGACAGTGGAGAGCTTGGGATCGACATGGTGCAGAACATGTTCAAGCCCCACCAAGCGCATCTGAACCTCATCAAACACCTCCGCTGTGGTCAACGCAAATGGCTGAGAACCTGCGGGCGGCTTGCCGCTAACGATCACATGATTGGCACGCAGGTCGGTCTCACCAAAGCTCACCGCCTCAATCTCCGGCTGGTAGGTCCAGACAGACGGGTCGCCGCTGGCAAGTTCACGCACCTGCAAAACCTCATCCTGATCGAGAAAGTAAACAAGATCATAGGTGGCGCAGAGTTCGTTGAGAGCGTGACGATAGGTCGTACCAGCCGGGAGCACGAAGGCTGGCACGTTTTGCGTCATCTGGGAAGTTGTGGGCAAAACGATAGAAAAGAAACCAGCGTGCGCGGCCACATCAGTCATCAGGTAGCTCAAGGTTGCGTTGGTATAGCTCTGCTGGTAGCGAGCAACCAGATCGAGATTACGCGAGAGATCGAGGGCAATCAGGTGCAGATAGTTAGCTGTGGGTGCACGCAAGAATTGGATCTGCGTCAGATGGTAGGTTCCCACTTTGACGACTGTCGGTGTCAGCGGCGGTGTGCCAGTGCGATAGCCCTCGCTCAAGACCAGTGCGGCGTTCAGGCCAAGCGGCTGGTAGTTGCTTGTGGTGTTGACTGCTGTGACCAACGCGTTATATCTCCCCTGCGCATTATCCAGAACCACATCCAGGCGAGCTGGCTTGCCTGGCTGATCCTCGCGTGTATAGGAGAGAACGCTAGCCGAGACATCCAGGTATTGCGCGGGATTTGTTGTTTGGAAGAGGGATGCGCTATAGACGCTGCCCAACGAGAGCACATAGGCGCGTGCCCCGGCGTTGCCAATGGGAGGCGTGGGCCAGTTCAAAGCAATCACGCCATAAATCGAGGGGATTTCGTGCAGAATGCGCCCATCCGACCAATGTTGCAGGTCCGATGTTTGCCGGAGACGCGAATAATTATAGACGGAACCGGTCAGCGAGCCAGTGTCATATTCAATGCACACCAAGGTGTAGAGTCCACTAGCAAGCGAGAGGCGCGGCGAAATACGCCCAATCGTGTTACTGTTACTTGCCGCAATAACCGTCCCAGCACTCCAAACACCGCCAGACGGGTTAAAATCGCACGAAGAGAGTATATACCCATTTGAGTATACAATGGTATACAGCGCGTTCGCGAAGGCCACTGCCACGCCCGCGCCATTGGTAATCGTCGGTAGGCTCCAAGTAGCGAGCGCAGACCAGGAGCCGCTGGCAAAAAAGGAGCAGCCCATAGCCTCGCCACCCAAGACATCGTAGAGGAAAAACACATCATTATTGCCCGCACTGCCAATCCCCTTGAGCAAAGCACCTCCCGGCGGCGTCAGCACAGTGGCCGGTCCAGTCCATGTCACGCCGTTGTCGGTACTCGTCCAAACCCACAGATCGTTGCCGCCAGTGCCACGCTGAGCAAAAGCACGCAATGTGCCTGCCGAGTTAGCCAGCGCACAGGAACCATCCTGAAAGATCAGGCCCGCCGAGCCAGGCAGCGTGGTCCACCCACTCCATTGCGCGGCTTGTGTAGGATCAGTGACGCGCTGTACCTGAAAATTGCTGGTAAAACCGAAGCTGCCACGCGTCACCTGGACACGCACCAGACTGTTATCGTTGGCGAGACAGGCATCGTTCCAGGCATCCGCGTTGGCGGGACTCTGATACAGCTCATAGTGCAAGACACGATCTTCCACGGTCAGCATCAGAGCCGGCACACGGGCAGAACTGTCGAGAGCAGTAGTGAGGGCGGGATTGAGCGAGCGAACCATCGGAGCATTTCCTTTCTAGTCTGGGGAGCATAGCTGAATGTTGCGCGTGTTGCAACATCGTAGGAGCCGTACATTGTTGGGAAGAGGGAGAAAGTGGGAAGGGCGCAACTGGACGCCTGATGTAAGTATAACGGGGATTTGGTAGGAAGGCAAGCACGACAATCAGCCCTGCTTTACCCCAAGATGGACGCGAGGTCAGTCTCTACACCCAGAACGACCAAACAAGCAACCTCCGGTTCTGGAAGCGATGGAATTGACTGCACCAGCATACACGCTTGCTCTCCGGCCCTGTTTGCGCTAGAAGACTATAGTGAAATATGGCATTGTGATACTTCCATACATTGGTAGAGTTTGGTGAAGAATCAGAGAAATATTCGTTTCTTGAAATATTTGCCTTTTTCTACGAATAAACGCAGGAAGTACCGCTAGTACTTCTGAGTAAACTGCTCAGGAGCGAAAGAGGGTAAAATTCGATGTTGAAATTTCGTAAGATCGGCGTCGCTCTAGCCCTGGCCCTGATGTTAAGCCTCACGTTGCTTAGCTCAGGCGCTTTTGCTCAAAGTGTTGATCGCAGTAATGTAAGCGCAATAGCGACTACTGCGGTGGCGACGAGCGCGTTGCAGACAGCCCAACTAGCTAATATTCAAGCAGGCGACAGCTGGGGGCGTGGCCGTGGTTGGGGTGGTGGCCGTGGTTGGCAGAGGAGCGGTTGGGGTGGCGGCGGCGGTAGATGGCGTGGCGGATGGGGTGGTGGCTGGCGGCGGAGTGGCTGGCGTGGTAATCGATGGGGCGGTGGTTGGTGGGGTAATAACTGGCGGCGAAATCGTTGGTGGGGTGGTAATCGATGGTGGGGCGGCGGCTGGGTATCGAGATGTGGTTGGGTCGGTTGGGGTTGGCATCGGTTCTGGAGGTGTAATAGGTTCTGGAGGTGGTAGAGATCACATTGAAGCACCAACGACCTGAACGTTGATACAAAATGCATGAGGGAAGTGCAGACCAGTTTCTGCACCTCCTACACCCTTGGCTGCTACCTCGTTCACTTGTCCTGAACAAAGAACGAGGTGGCGGCCAACATACATAGGGCCATTCCTTCTTTTTTCTCTATCCGGTTTTTGGAAAACGTTGCTAAGAAAGAAGGGCAAACTCGATGAGTGATCTTGGTAAAATTGGCGTCACGCTCGTTCTGAGCCTGATCTTGAGTGTGACTCTGTTTACCTCTGGCGTTTTTGCTCAAAGTATCGGTAGCCACAGCAATAGCAACACCGTATCCTATAGTATCCTAGCGAGGCAAGCGGTGGAGCCAGACCCGACACATCAGAGCTTAGATGCCCAACAGAGTACCAATCAACAAACGAACTATCCGCAGATGGACTACCAGCGGACCACCCAGGGGAATGATGATTGCGATTGGCTAAACAACTGCCAACATTCCACGAGATGCACCCGCATCTTTAGAAGTGCCTGGGGCTGGATGTTCATCTGTCATGGATGGTAGCAAGAGGTATTGCCAACGTGGTGTGCGCGAGGAACAGAGCGGCTCTTGTAGTTCCCCTGTTCCTCGCACACACCACGTTTTAGCTTGTCCACCAACGCCTAGTGGAGAAGCTAAGCAAATCTCCAGAGCGTTAGCAATGGTCCTTGCCAGGTGGAAAGCACCACATAGTGACCATCTGGCGACCAACTCAGCAGTGTAGCAGAGCCAGCGAGAGCAGAGCTTGTCTTCAGCTTTGTAAGCTCCTGCACGAGATAGCCAGTCTGGCAATTGTAAATATCCACGACACCAGTTTGATTGTAGACCGCAAGGAGCGTGCCAGCAGGGTTCCAGGCAACCTTTTGCCCCTGCGTCGCAACGAAGGGTAACGCGACATCGTGAATGGGTAGGTGTGGCACAAGAGTACTGGGGTGCTGTGCAATCTGATCTGGTGGGTCCATCAATCCAGTAAACGTGAAGTTCGTGATGAAATAGCGTCCGTCGGGCGACCAGGCTGCGAATTTGGTGGACCAGAAATACCTGCTAGCTGCCTGGATAGCGAGATGACCAGGTTGCCAAATCGTAAACGAGCGCTCACCGGCGGGATTGCCAGGAGGTAAGCTGTCCAACGCGTCGAGCGGGACAGTTGGGATGAGCTGATCGTGCATGTCCCATGTATACATGAGCGATGGTGGAAGAGCGGCGAAAGCGGTGGCACTCCCATGTTGCAGATCCCAGAGTACTGGCGTGACTGTATTTGGAACAAAACCAGTGTACTCCGGCTGAATCAAAACCTGGGGCTGGCTGCCATCGACATCGGCCAGAAAAAGACCAGCATAGGTAAGTGCATAGTTTGCCACCACAAAACTGAGAGCAAGACGAGAGTGATCCGGTGACCAAAGCATCTGTATATAGTGAATGACTGGTTCAGTACTACGACTCGTTGCGTAGTCCGGTTTACGATTGAGATCATTCTGCATGTTTTGTGAAACTCCAGGATTGCTTGCTAAAACGTTCAGGATCGCCACATCGGGACTCCAATGAGCTATCTGGCGTGTAGTGGCAGCATCATAGAGATCAACCTGAGCGGGGATATACTGTTGCCCCTGAGCACAGGATTGTGTATAGCCAAGCAAAGCAACCATCGAGCTATTAGACGACCAAGCGGTTGCTACAGGGCAGTGGATCTCATTGGAAACGGGAGCGAGTATTTGCGACACAGAGAGACTGTTAACAGAAAAAGATGGTTGTGCTTGTGGAAAAGGCCAGTAGGCGGTAAGCAGAGCCGTAATCCCAACGGAGGGAGTGAGCAAAGATCCCAGCAGAATAAACGCGAGACAAGCCAGTAAGCCGTTGCTCAACCAGCGTCGCGTGCGTCGTCGTTCTGGCCGTTGCCAACGCAGAAGCATACGCCTCAGACGTTCGGACAGGGCGTTGCTCGCATGTTCAGGTGGATCAAGATCGGTGATCTCAACCTCAAGAGAGTTCTGTGCTGTGAAGTGGTCTACATCAGGCATGGCGTTCCGTCGCTTTTTTGTCTAAAGACACCCGTTCCTATTTAGTAGACTATATACTTTCTTTCCACAAAAAACAAGGGGAGTGCAAGGAGAATGGGTTGTGTTGTTTGGACACATACGTTGAAGGCATGTGTCCAAACAACACAACCTATTCTCTCAATAGATGCTCTAATCGACAGGCGAGACAGCCCGCCAAGCCCCCTGCATACATTGCTTCAGTAGTAGCAGGTTGGTCAGCGGGCCAACGCCACCGGGAACCGGCGTGACAGATCCAGCAACCTGTTGAACAGAGGCGAAATCGACATCACCAACGATGCCGCCGCTGCCATTGGGGTTTTCGTTAATACCCACGTCGATCACAACAGCGCCCGGCTTGACCATTGCGCCCGTGACCATGTGCGCTCGTCCAGCGGCAGCAACCAGGATATCGGCCTGACGGGTCAGGGCGGCGAGATCGCTGGTGCGCGAATGGCAGATGGTGACGGTAGCGTTTTTTTGCAGGAGCATCATAGCCAGGGGCTTACCAACGACGTTGCTGCGTGAGATCACAACGGCGCGTTTGCCTGCGAGCGGCGTGTGGGTACGCTCAAGGATCTCCATCACGGCGGCAGCAGTCGCTGGGAGAAAGCTGGGTAGGCCCAGGAAGAGATTGCCAGCACTACGCGGGCTGATCCCATCAATATCTTTTTCGGCTACAACAGTGTCCGCAACCATTTGTTGCGAGAGATGACCAGGCAGGGGCATTTGCACAATAATACCTCGTGTATGCCCTGTTGCATTTAATTGTTGGAGCAGATCGTGTAGCTCGTGAGCAGTCGTGCGCGTGGGCAACTGCTCTAAACGCGCAATTAGGCCAGCATTCTCGGCAGCACGCAAAATAGCCTTGCTATACACGCCCGAAGCGGCGTCGCCGCCGACACGCACCACGACAACTTCAGGCGTCGCACCCTGTTGCTGAATATATTTTTCTACATCAGCACGCAGTTCAGTGCGCAGTTCTGCTGCCATAGCCTTCCCATCGATAATCTGTGCCATCACGCTCGCTCCCCAACGATGGAAGTCACTTTCTGGCAACGACTGGTCAGCGCATCCAAAGCTTGAGAGAGGCGTTGGCTGAGCGTCGCGACCTGCTCCTGGTCTTTGAGGCTTTGCAGGTTCACACGTACCATCCAAGCGGCGGCTGTGCCTGAGCTAGCAGCGAGCATGGCAGAGGCGGCGATATCGCTGATGACGTTGGTATTACCAATTTCGGCGACGCGCACACAAATCTGTGCGACTATATTGGCACATTCAGCCATCTCCAAGGGCACAAGAGCGGCTTCGACGAGACCTTGCTGGATTGCGGCAGTACGAGCCTCACGCTGCTCTTCGGTTTCACGCGGCAATTTAAAGCTGACGGACAGATTACCATAAGCGGCAATATCCTCAGCCATGAGTTGCTGGAAACGCTGGCGCTGCTCCTCAGCCTGTTGGAGCAGGGTCGCGATCTCCTCTTGAACATCGGCATATTTGGCTTTGCCCAAGGTGAGCTGACAGACCATGCAGGCCAGTGCGGCGCCCATCGCGCCACTCACCGCAGCGGCTGACCCACCGCCAGGGGTTGAATTGGACGAAGCCAGTTCGTCCAGATAGATGTGCAATGTCTGATCTATATACACGTTTAGGAGTCCTCATTTCATGTTTGTCTAGTTTATTCTAGCACCTAGTGTGAAGCAACGTCGAACACATCTCTCCTCAATCAGTGAGACAGGGGCATCCTTGACAAGTAGAATTGGAACCGTACAAAACAAACGAGTTCCGCGCCAAAATCGCCCCGTCTCAGATTATCTCTTTCATCTTCAACGCAGAGGGGCAGATCAGCCATATCCGCCTGCTTGGCGGGATCAGCGCTACACGCAAGGCGTAAAAGTGTTGCTCAAAAGGGAACACACGGGGTGGTGCAAGCTGCACAGATCCGTGTGTTCCCTTTGCATTTTGAAGCCAGAGTTTTCCAATGCTCAAACCAAACAGTGCTAGATCAACTGATGACTGCCACTGTCACCGAATAGATAGCAGGTAGAAAATCTACGATGAGTTCCCAGCTATCTCCCTGATCCCGACTCGCAAAAAGTTGGCCCGTATTGGTGCCAACGTAAATGCCACAAGAATCGTGGGTATCCGCACACATACCATGCCTGAGTACACCGAGCCGCACTCCCGACCCCTCTGGCAGCCCGTTCGTACATGGTTCCCAAGACTCTCCCGCATTTTGGGTGCGGTAGATCGTGAACTGGTCGTTGACGTTGTGCCGGGCTTCGGGATCTTCCACCACAACGAAGAGGGTATCGGGATGGTGGACATCTAGGGCTATCGGGAAGCCAAACTCAGAGGGCAGGTTCTGCTGAATATCAACCCAGTCGTCACCCGCGTTTAAGGTTTTGTAAATGCCGCAGTGATTCTGCTGGTAGAGCACATCCGGTTGTGTTGGATGCTGAACAAGCCGATGGATGCACTGACCAAATTCAGGATACCGGTCAGGTTCGGGCAAGAAACCAGCCCGCGTATTTTTATTGGCAAAGTTCCAATGCTGGCCTCCATCATCGGTTCTCATACAGCCAACTGCCGAGATCCCTAGCCACATCCTGGATGCATTGGAAGGATCGGGGATAATAGTGTGCAAACAGAGTCCGCCCGCGCCCGGTTCCCACCGATCTCGCGTTGGGTGAGCAAGCAATGAGGCATCCGGCTCCCAGGTTTCACCGTTGTCAGAACTGATCCAGAGACTTGCTGGATCGACACCAGCATAGATTGTTCCCACCTCATTCAGGCGTCCAGGTTCAATTACCCAAATGTTGTTCAGTTTCATTGTCCCATTGGGAGGAAACTGAATGCCATGCACTGGCTCCTGCCAGGTCTGACCAAAGTCGTCACTGTAGCGCAGGAATGAGCCAAAGAAGTCGCCATTTTCGGCGGCAAATAGACGATGACCACTGCGTTGATCGAGGATGGCGTGAAAGATGCGGCGTCCTTTTAACGCAACTGTTTCGACGGTCCATGTCACACGATCCTGAGAGACGAGAAGGAACAGGCCACGCTTCGTACCAATTGTCAGTACGGTACTGCCTTGAGGAAAAACATTGTGATAGGACATATACCTCTTCCTTTCAAAAATAAGTCTTCCAGCTCTAGTCGAGCACGATTATCAGCCTCCTGCAACCGATTGGAGAATATGAATGCTGGCTCCAGGAGGCACCAGCGTGTTGATCCCCTGCAAATAGCGTATGTTGGCGCGGTTGAGAAAAACATTCACGTAAGGACGCAGGTCACCAGTTTCATAGCAGAGACTGAAACGCAAGCCAGGAAAATCCTGCTCTAGCGCGTCAATAACCTCACGAACCGTACTTCCTGCGACAGTAACGGAGGCAAGATTGCCAACTTTGGCACGCAACGCGCCAGGCAAGGAAACAGTGATAGACGACATATGCGACCTCTCTTGATTTCTCGATGGTAAGTGAACTAGAACAAGTTTACCATACCAAAGTCGATTTTGCAAGGATTCTAACCCCACTACCAAGGCATTCCAATTCTCTGCCCCCAAAGTGGTCACAGGTTACCAATTGGCGCTTTCTTGCACCAGAACTGGAAAGTCCAGACATTTTGGAGCAAAATCGCTTGACAGTAGGAAAAACGACCTGTATACTTACTGCACAACTGAATACAAAAAGCGCTGATCAGGAAGAGTATATGATAAAGCTGCGGTCTAGAGAGTCGGGACTGGTGTAATCCGACCCAACGCTGTCATAGAATGGGCCTGTGAGCGAGAGAAGAACGTCACATATGTGACTATTAATGCTCTATCGGAACGTCCCCCGTTATCGAGGACAGGGTATCTCATCCATTACTCACTTGAGATTAACATAGATGCGGTATCCGGCAAAGAGTGATTTTTCCTGACTAAGAGGGAAAATCTGAATTAGGGTGGTACCACGAAAGCTTCACGCCTCTCGTCCCTTGCATGGGAAGAGCGGGCGTTTTTTGTTATCTACGAGGTTATTGTATGGAGGGTAGAACGATGCACGTCGAAATACAACCAACAGGCACAGCACAAGCATCAGAAAAGCCAGCGCTGAGGAAACGCGTTTTTTCAGGCATTCAGCCAACCGGGAATATTCACCTGGGCAACTATCTGGGAGCCATCCGCAACTGGGTCGCGACACAGGAACAGTTTGAGAACATCTTCTGTATCGTCGATCTGCACGCGATTACGCTGCCGATTGATCCCAAAGAGCTGCATTTTAACTCGCGTAAGCTAGCGGCTCTGTACCTGGCCTGTGGGTTGAGTCCTGAACACTGCCATTTCTTCATCCAATCCCATGTGCGCCAACATGCCGAGGCGAGTTGGATTCTGAATTGCTTCACACCGATGGGTTGGTTGAACCGCATGACGCAGTTCAAGACGAAGGCAGGCGAGCACGCGGATATGGTGGATACTGGACTCTACTGCTACCCGGTCCTGATGGCTTGCGACATTCTGCTCTACCAGAC
>JBDTBU010000270.1:0-12788 GCA_039923935.1 Ktedonobacteraceae bacterium
ACACAGGCTTTTACGCATCATTTGCTTGTCCTGATCAACTTTGAATTGTTCAATTACACGCTTAAACTGGTTCATGCGGTCAATGAGCTTGTTCAAAGCCCTGAAATGTTGCCTGCTGCTATGCAGGATAGCCCGAAAATGTCGTCGCCGCAACTCTACCTGGATTTTACAGAATCTTCTAGCGGATATAGCCTGGAGATGGCTAAAGCTTGTGTACGCCGCGATATTGAGACGTATCAGCAGTTTTTGGAGTCCAATTTGCTGCTTCGTCAACTCGATCTCTATGTAGAGAAGCTCACGCGCAATGCTCGCTCTAAAAATTGTATCGAGCATTTGTTGCCGTCAACACTTTCCAGTGCTGAATATTTGCAGGGATTGCTCCAGTTGCGCAATGATCCTGTCATTGGGCGAGATATTGCCGCTTCTGCACGCAATGACGAGGATGAGATTCGTCGGATGAATACGAATGATGGCGAAGAGGGAGATCCCGAAGCCCTGGGCTGGTTCGATGCGATTGTTGATACTGCTGAAGATGATGTTGAGCGTGTGGTGAGTCTTCTCGTTGAGGCCCAACGCGGAAATGCTGTTGGACATTTTATTCAGTGGTATTTGAGTGTTGGTGGGCTAAAGAAACCGCAAGGCGTGCTGCGGGGAACAGCGACCAGCAGGAGATCTTGGCGTTATGCTCCAACGAATGGTTTATTGGGTGTGCTGGTGCAGATCGCGGCGGTACGGTTGGGTAAGCCGACGAAGCAGGAGTTGGGCGAGAGTATCCAGCCGATTCGCTTGCAGGAGTTTTTGCAGTTTTTGGAAGAGCACTTTGGCATTCTGGTGGATCGGCCTCCAGCACCATTTGAGGGGGCGGAATATACGGCGGCGGCGCGTGAAAATCTGCGTGCGATGTTGCGTCGTTTGCGTCAGATGGGTATTTTCCGCGATCTTTCCGATGATTTTACTGTGCAGCGCCTCCATCCGCCATATGCGGGCCAAGAGATAACGGGAGTGAGGGCATAAGCAATGTCGGGTATAGTGCAAATAGATATATTACAAGTGGAGTTACTGGCTCATGAGATTGTCGCCCGCTTGCAGAACACTGAGACTGGTCACTGTTCACGCGTCGATTTTTTGGATCGTGTCACAGCGCAAAGCGTGTGCGAGTATATTTTGAGCCACCACTTGGTACAAGGGGTGTCGTTACATATCCTTGGTTCCAATGAGGCGCAAAGCAAGGCCAATACGCTGTTTATTTTGCCAGATAAAGCCATTGAGTTGCGCAATCGCAAGCAGGCGAGCTTATGCTTATTTGTGCCCGCAGATCTGGTTGATGCAGCCTATAGTTCGATTGCGAATTCGTTCGCGTTGATTGATGGACGTGCTCTACAAACGCTGGTTCTCAAACAAGTGCAGGAGCGACTGTCCCCAGAACTTGCTACAGTTGTGCGTGCGGTGTTTGCCAAATCACGAGACTTTTCAGGTGTAAGTGAAGAGCAAAAACTCGATTTTGCGCTGGCGGTTTTTCGTCGTATGCAGTCAGGCGAGGCTGAGTTGAGTGGTCTAGAACTTTGGCGCGTCGGGCTGATTGTCGATGGGAGCACAACGTTTGTTACCAGACTGAGCAATAACCATGATTGTGTGGTGAGTTTGTCGCGTCCAAACAAACTTGGTGCGACGACTCGCGAACGCATCCAGAGTATCAAAGTGGATGGGTCTACCACGGCGAATCTGGCCCAGTTTTTTCATGGGCGTGCAATGAATGACGTGCGCACATGGTCGCATGACTTAGCCAAGGAGCACACACTCACATTTGACTGCTGGCTTTTTCCTCAAACTGATGCCAGCGATCTGAGTATGGTAAGCATCACGCCTTTTGTGAATGCAAAGGGTGAGGTAGCGCCCTACTGTCATTTACAACAGCCTGACGGTATAAACGGCAGCCTACGGGCACGTTATGGTGCTCGCGAGACCTTGGTGGTGCGCTGGAAAACTGATCCTGTCCAGCCCAGAGATTTGAGTCGCTGGCGCGTTGGTATTGTCCCCTCTGGCAGTGAGAGCGGCTTTGAAGAGTGTCTGGAAGAGCGTAGTGTGGTTGGTAGCCGACGCGCTGTGACTATCAAGTTGGATATGGAGTTTGAGGAACCGCCTGACCGCGCTGTGTGTATCAGGATTATGCCGCTGAGTGCGGATGGCAATGAAATCATCGATGAGAAGACTGAGAGCGCTTTGGTTGTTGATAGCCATGAATTTTTCCTGGTTAAAGATGGGGGGGTGGTTCTTTCTGAGTCACTGCGCAAGAGTATCGCAACAGTACCTACCCTCGCTTTTGGGCGCCTGGATTTTGCGGTGAATGTAAATGTAGATGAACTTGTCGAGGTAGAACCTGAGTGGATTCAGAAAGATCTGGAATATTTCAGGCTGCGCTTAAATGAACGCCGCGTGCTCAACATCGGTCTGAGTAGCGCTCTTTGTGCTTTGGAGAAGCGCGTGCTGGCTGAACCGCGTACTGGTGGCTGTTTTTTACTGGATGTGGACGAGGTACGACCAGTAGATGAGCAACGTTTTGAGATCTATCCGCTCGTCACACGTAATCCTGAGTTATGGCCGGCTTTTTGGCGTGCCCGCGAGACGTTTTTTAATCGTCTCAAACAATCCGATATCCGTGCGCTGATCGAGGTTGTCGAGTGGACACCCGAACTTGCAGCCTCGGCTTTGCGCTACGCCCAGATTTATCGCGAACTGATTGATGACTTGGTGGCTCGTGGCGTGGAACCGTCAGAATTACGCCAAGCTCTCTCACTGGACACATTGCTAATCAGAAATACGCAGAATAAAGAGCGAGTGGAAGAGGCTGTGGTGATCTTACCAACACATCCCTTGCGAGTCGCTTGGTTTGCCAGCTATACGCAATTGTTGCATGAATGGGAGCGCCGACTCCTCAGCTATTCACTGCGCGAACGCAAGCGAAGTATTGATTTACAAGCCTTGCGCCTTTTAGTACCAACCAATGTGCCAGCCTTTGCCTATCATGCTGCTTCACAACAGACATTTACTTTTTTTCAAAATCTGCGTTTTTTTCATGGTGTGGCTCTACCTGCTGGTGCGCCTGATCCGCATCGTCGTTATGGAGATATTGCGGCGATCTTGGATACTGGCATGGATCACGCGGGCGTTGGTGATATTCAACCTGACCACTTGGCTGAGCATCTGGCAAAATTTCATCAATTGCACCCCTACGCCCAAACCTTGGTCACTACGCTGATCAATCCTGACCGAGGAGATTTCTTTGCGGAAGCGTTGAAACAGTTGTTTGCTCTGAAAAATCCGTCTGATGAGACAGAACAGGCTGCTGATCCTCCCGCCTTCCAAATTGTCTCCTATGCTGAGGATGGGCAGAAGAGTACATTTCAGTCACTAGAGAAAGTACGGCAACAGCAGAGCGATCAGCAATCTTTGCGCAACTCTGATCATTTCTTGCCAGGTTTGACTGTGACGGCGCGGCCTATCAGCCAATTAGAGCAAACTCCTTTGCCTGAAGCACATCTCGCAGTCGTCACCGATTTTACGCGACCCGCGATTGTGGCGTCACTCCCTTCAGCAGAGCCACTCAGTAGCGATACGAGCAGCTTTTCGTTGTATGGGCTGGTCAATCGTTTTATTGCGCAGTTCACGACGGATAGTCAAGGGCTGCTCTGGCGGCATCGCATTGTGACTGAGGGAATTAGGAAACCGGAGCCGCACCCTGCTGGTCCCCGCTATAGTGAGACGTTAATCGAATTGCAAACAGCTTTGTTGCGTGCTGGTGGTTATCTGCTTGGTGGTCCACCAGAGGCTCGGCCTGTGTTGGAAGTGCGTCTTGATGCTAATCGGCGCGATTTACTGGAACGCTTGCATCAGAACACAAACTGGGTGATTACCCTGGATCGTTTTTTTACTCTCGATTATTACGACTCCCCTAATGAGCCGGGTCTCGATGATGTCGCTCGCAAATATGTGCTGGATTATTCGCCTGAATTTACCGAGGGACTTGGGCATCGCATGATGGTGACAACCTCATGGCATGAAGAGATTGGTTCGCTCCTCAGCCAGGCTATGAACGAGCTAGGCTTTGCGAGCATTGAGCAGAGTGTGAGCCGCTTGTTGCATCACTTGAAAATGATTTCTGGACGGCTGGCGTTGGAAGCTCTTGAATCTCCCAATGGTGTTTCGGCGGCAGTGGGCTTGGGCGTAGTAACAGCATGGTTACAAAAGAATAAAAAACTCCGTCAGGCTGTCCTGGTGCCGGTAGACATCTATCCCCGTTTGTTTTCGCAAGAGGGGACAGGCAAATCAGCACGAGGTGAGAAGCGTTGTGATCTGGTACTTATTACGTTGAAACGCAATATTGTGGATGCGACGTTTATCGAGGTGAAATGGCGGCGCGGGCATGTGCCTTTCGAGGGCTTGGCGCAAGATATGGTTTTGCAGATGGAGGGGTCCGCGCAAGCGATAAAGAATCGCTTTTTTAATGAACAACGTGTAGATGGTGCTTTGCAACGCTCGTATCTGGCCAATGTACTGCGCTTTTACTTTGAGCGTTCTCGCCGCTATGGGCTATTTGATCCTGAATTCGCGGACTCGTTCCTAGAACATGTGACACGCCTGGAGAAAATGGGCTTGGAGTTCAGACCCAGCTATGAAGGGTATATTGTGAGTTTGGAGAGCGAACCGCGCAAACCACTTTTGCTGGACAACGCGAAAGTGATTATCCTAACCGCCAAGGATTTTGAGAACGACCTAGAATTCTTTCCGTCTCTTGCGCAATCGACCAGTAGAACGCTTTGGACTGAGAGTACTCCTGTTGAAGAGCAACCCACTCTAGAATTGGCTCAGGTCAAGCTTCCCCAACAAGATGATGGAGAGGAGCGAACCGTTCTCAGGCCAGTGCAACGTTATGAACCTGCTGTGGCGTATAACGTCAATCCCCAGCCAGTGGTAGATATACTGCGTCCGGTGGAAGGGCAGAACACTGAGGTGATTATTCCTCTTGGTGAGGCGTTAGGGGAGCGTGTAGACTGGAATCCTGGGGTGAAGGGCAGTCCACATCTCTTTATCTTGGGCATCCCTGGTCAGGGTAAATCGTGGACGGTGACGCGTCTCTTATCTGAACTAGGGCGGCAAGATGTGCCTGCGCTCGTGCTGGACTTTCATGGACAATTTGCTGAAGAGGATGGAGCGTTTGTTCATGCAGTACGTCCGCATGTGCTGGATGCAGCTAGAGGTTTGCCCTTTTCTCCGTTCGAGTGTACCCGTGAGGGTGGTCAGGGTGGTTGGGAGGCCAACGCCTTAACTGTGGCTGAGATTTTTGCGTATGTTGCTGGGCTAGCTGAGATGCAAAAAGATGTGGTATATACCGCTGTGCGTGACGCATATAAAGCGCAGGGATTTGCCCACACGCGCGAGGATGCTGATGCGTCAAGCTTAGAGTATCCTACATTGCAGAATGTGCTCAAGCGGATTGAGCAGAATGAGCAAACGCGGCATGTGGCAAATGTGGTTGCACGCTGTCGGCCATTGTTAGAAATGGACCTTTTTCGCCCTACAGAACAATCTACGGATCTCCTTGCCCTGGTACGCAGTGGCTTAGTGATCGATTTGCACAATCTTTTTGCGGAATCACTCCAAATGGCTGCTGGGGCTTTTGTTTTACGTAAACTCTATAAAGATATGTTCCGTTGGGGTTACGCGAAAAAGCTACGTTTAGCGATTGTGCTAGATGAAGCCCATCGCCTAGCGAAAGACATTACGCTCCCGAAATTGATGAAAGAAGGGCGAAAATTCGGTATTGCTGTCATTGTAGCCAGCCAAGGCATGGGAGATTTTCACCCCGATGTTTTGAGCAATGCAGGCACAAAAATGATTTTCCGCATGAATTATCCTGAATCGCGCAAAGTTTCCGGTTTCATTCGCGGGCGTCCGGGACAAGATCTGGCGGAACGTATCGAGCAACTGTCCGTGGGTTCTGCTTATGTGCAGACGCCAGACATGATGTACGGTTCGGTGGTAAAAATGTATCCGTTGGAGGAATGATTGTGCAGTGAGTGAGATGCGCCCAAGGGAAGCAACCTCCTACCAGAGTTGCTTCCCTTGGGCTTATCCTCATCAACGAAACCCAATGAGGGTGCGTTTCATTTTATTGTAGAGCGAAACAGCTTGCCCCACCGTGTGCGCCTGCCTCACATCCGGCGCACACCACGTAGTATTACAGCAGCGCCTCAGCCATCACGCGCAGTGCTTCGGGTTGATTGGTGCCACAGATGAGGGTTGTGGCGCGTGACTTCTTCCAAGGTTCGAGCAATTCGGTAATACGCTCCTTCGGGCCGCAAAGGGCTATTTCATCCACCAACGCATCAGGCACCGCTGCTATGGCCTCTGCCTTCCTTCCAGCCAGATAGAGATCCTGGATCTGATGAGCCGCCGCTTCATAGCCATAGCGACACGCCAGATCATTGTAGAAGTTCTTGCCGCGTGCACCCATGCCGCCGATATAGAGTGCCAGCGCGGGCTTTATGGTATCGCGACAAGCCTGGGCATCCGGTCCAAGCACAATAGTGACGGTAGGCGCAATATCAAGCGGCTCGGTTGATTGGCGCTTTGCCAGTCCAGCTTCCAAAGGCTCAAGGTAGGCACTTTCGCGGGCGGGCGAGAAAAAGATGGGCAGCCACCCGTCGGCCAGTTCCCCAGTCAACGCAATATTCTTCGGGCCGATAGCCGCGAGATAGATTGGAATTCGTGTGCGTAAGGGATGGACGATTAACTTGAGCGGCTTGCCAAGCCCGGTCCCCCCCTTGATGGGGATCTGATACTCCTCGCCCTGAAAGTCCAGCGGAGCTTCTCGCGCCCAGATGCGGCGTACGATCTCGATATACTCGCGTGTGCGGGTGAGCGGCTTGCCATAGGGCTGACCATGCCAGCCTTCCACCACCTGCGGACCCGATAGGCCGAGGCCCAGCAAAACCCGCCCACCGCTCAACAGGTCGAGCGTCGCGGCTGTCATGGCTGTCATAGCAGGCGTGCGTGCTGGCATCTGCAGAATGGCTGTGCCAAGTTTGATTTTCGAGGTTAAGGCTCCCACCCAGGTCAGTGGGGTGAGAGCATCAGATCCATAAGCTTCAGCCGTCCAGACCGAATCGAAGCCTAACCGTTCAGCTTCTTGGGCTAGCGCCACGCCAGTACCTGGTCCAGCTCCCCAATAGCCTAAATTAACTCCTAAGCGCATTGTTCGCTCCTCTCTGCTGCATCTTGCCTGCATCGATAAAAGATAGCTCCATTATACATCGTCAACGTATGATAAACACCGTCGTTTGTAGAATCTGCAAAACGACGGTGTTTATCATACATTCAAGCCTGTTTCTGGCAGAGGCGTATGGGAGTCGAACCCACCTGGGATCGCGCCGAGCGACCCCCCAGCCGTTTTGAAGACGGTGAAACCCACCGGGGCCCCTACACCTCCATGCATCGCCAACAGCACAGGTGATTGTCCTGTTGCAAGTGCTATTGTGGCATGTTTCGCGGCTCGCTGTCAAGCGGCGAATGCCAGCTATCGGTTTTTTTGGGGTGTGAGATCTAGATACAGAGATTGTAATCCAAGAAAAATGGGCAATTTCAGCGTCCTTCTAACGAAGAAAATACTTACTTTCCTTTTGTGGTTCAATCATCTATACTGTATGCATGGATTTTGAGTGTTTACTCTCTCCATCTTTGGAACTGTTTTACCTGTATTTTGTGAAAGATAGCACTATGGACATAGGACAGCAATCAGAAGGATCAGCGGTTGTCGAGTTTCTCAATGGCCCGCTTGCAGGCCAAACCATCCTTCTTTCGTCTTTGATCACGACCATTGGGCGGGATCGACAGAACGATATCGTTTTGCTCGATCAAACTATTTCCAGACAACATGCCCGTATTAGCTGGCAGGGTGGACAGTGGCTGCTTGAAAACCTCTCACAATCAAGTCATGTTGAGATTGATCGGCAACGGACAGCACGGGGCATTCTGCAGCATAAGAGCACGGTCCATTTAGGGAAAGAGATCACCTTTATTTTTTCCATCCAGCAGCCAGTGCCAGTCTCACCAGCCCCGCTTTCCTCAATGGAATCAACTGTTGCCGTCGTGCTTGCAGAGGCCGTTTCCTCTGTTGTTTCGCAGAATTCGCCTTCGGGTACCGTTATTGTGAGAGCATCACCACTTGGCAGGTCATCGTTGCTAGTGAGCAGCAATATTCATAGCGAGTCGCAGACCCATATGCTGGATAAGCAGATTCTCAATCTTGGGCGCGATTCTCAGAATGATATTGTTATCGCAGAACCGACCATTTCTGCGTGGCATGCACAAATTGTGCGTGAAGAGGAAAAGCTGTTTTTTGTACATCCGCATCCTTCCCGTAGAGGAACGCTGAATGGTGTGTGGTATCATGGACAGCGTATTCGTGGAGATCAGGTGTTCCGTAAGCAATTAGTGCAGGGGGATACCTTTCGTATTGGCGATGAGCATGGAACGCTGATTACCCTTATCTATGATGATGGCTCAGGCACATCCCTCCAGGAAGCGCTTCCCGCGCTGCAACCTATCCCTTTGACGGGTGAAAACCTCACCATTGGACGCGTTTCTGACAATGCGGTTGTCTTGAATCATCCACAAGTCTCAGCACGGCACGCCTTCCTCGAAAAAGTGAGTGGTGGCTATCGTATCACCGATACCAACAGTACGAATCGTGTTTATGTGAATGGTCAACCAACGACTACCCAACTTTTGCATACCGGCGATGAGATTCGTATAGGGCCATATCGCCTGACCTACACGGGCACCGAACTGAGGCAATATAACGAGAGCAGCCATATCCGCATCGACGCGCTACACCTAAAAAAAACCGGGAATAACCAGACCATTCTGTTGAATGACATCTCGTTGGTCATTCCGCCGCGCTCATTTGTCGCGCTAGTCGGCGGTTCTGGGGCTGGCAAATCTACGTTGATGGATGCGCTCAATGGTCAGCGTCCCGCGCAGGAGGGTACAGTCTTCTATAATGGTGCGGACTACTATCGCAATCTGGCTGCCTTCAATACCCAGCTTGGTTATGTTCCCCAGGACGATATTGTCCATCGCGAGCTAACCGTCGAGCGTGCGCTCTACTATGCGGCCCGCTTGCGCCTGCCCAGCGACTTTACCCGCGAACAGATTCAGTGGCGTATTGATGAGGTGCTTGAGGATGTGGAGATGACTGACCGGCGTGACCTACTTGTGAATAAACTCTCCGGCGGTCAGCGCAAACGTGTCTCAATCGCGCTCGAATTATTGGCGAATCCTAGCGTCTTCTTTCTCGATGAACCTACTTCTGGACTTGATCCCGGTTTGGATCGTAAAATGATGTTCCTCTTGCGCCGATTGGCTGATAAGGGACACACGGTCATTCTGGTGACACATGCGACCAATAACATTAATTCTTGTGATTACGTGTGTTTTCTGGCCCAAGGAGGCCGCTTGGCTTATTTTGGTCCGCCTAATGCTGCGAAGGTGTTTTTTGAGAAGACAGACTTCGCAGAAATTTATAGCACACTTGAGGCAACAAGGGAGCAGCCAGATATCCCGGCGCAAGCAGAAACACGGTTTCTCGCCTCGCCCGATTTTCAGCGGTATGTCTCCGCGCCTCTGAGTGAAGGACAGGCCCAGCAGGCCAGGCAGCCAGAAGGAGAGCAAAAGCGGCGCAAGGTTCGAGCTGGACATGGTTGGTCACAGTTTCTTCTGCTCTCGGCACGTTACCTGGAATTGCTGAAAAACGACGTAGGCAATTTGCTTATCTTGCTTTTACAAGCTCCGGTTATCGCTGTGATGTTAGTCCTGATGGTGCGCTTCGAGATAGGGGCCGGGATTTTTAATGCTGATCAGCTTGTTCAGTGTCGCACCCAAATTTTAACCTCTACTGGTCCACTGGCCCTTCCCCAGGCGAATCAGAGCGAGACTATTGGGTGTCCACAAGTCCTCAACTTTCTGAAGAGCGATGTGAGCGGTCAGGCATATGCGCGGCTCAGTGGCGGCGTGCAACATGCGCTGCAGAATTTTCTCCTGCCGGGACCGGGGGCAGATGCTCAGAAGGTGCTGTTTATTATGGCCTTTGCCACAGTGCTGTTTGGGTGCATTAATGGGGCGCGTGAGATCGTCAAAGAGGCGGCAATTTATCGACGTGAACGCGCAGTCAATCTGGGCATTCTCCCGTACATGTTCTCGAAAATTGCAGTCCTGGGTATCCTCTGTCTCTTCCAGAGCGCGGTGCTTACCTTTGTGGTTGAGATAGGCGAGCCGCTACATCAGGGGATTTTCCTCTCGCCTCTGCTAGAGACCTATATCACGTTGAGCCTGACCTCGCTGACTGGCTTGCTGATCGGTCTGGCCGTTTCGGCGATTGCTCCCAATACTGATCGAGCTATCAGCTTTGTGCCCATTATTCTCATTCCACAGGTGATTTTTTCAGGGGCGATTATTCCACTCAAAGACGGGTTGACCCAGTTTTTGGCGATGATCTTCCCAACACGTTGGGCTATGGCTGCACTTGGCTCTTCTATTGGTCTGCATGCTGACAAAATCGGCGGTGATCGACTGTTTGGGAGCGACTCTACCTATCATGGCACCCTCTTCTCCATTTATAGCCAGACCGATGCTACCCAGCGTCTTGTGCTAAGCTGGCTTGCGTTGGTTGCGATTATTCTTGGATTGATGATCGTGACTGGGCTTTTTCTGAAGCGGAAGGATGCCAGAGACTGAGACATGCATAATCCGTTATTCCAGTGAGCATAGTTCTTCCATCCCATAGAGTTTTCAAGTTCTATGCTCTACCTATCTGTTATCCATAAAGAATGAGAAGAAAGTTTGAGGTGAGACATGCCAATAGAAGAACTCCAGGGTGGTCGTTATCGCTATATCCGTTTGCTTGGCATGGGTGGTATGGGCGAAGTGTACCTGATGCAAGATACGCGTGTGAGCAGACAAGTGGGGGTTAAGGTTATACGCTCAGAAGGTGCTGCTTATTCTGCACATGATACTGCAAGCGATGCAGCACGCCTTTTCCAACGCGAGGCAAAGGCGATTGCTGCGCTCGAACACCCAAATATCTTGCCACTCTACGACTTTGGTGAGGAAACGCACGATGATGCAACGCTTAGTTATATGGTCATGCCATTTTGTCCCGATGGCTCGCTTACCAGTTGGTTGAAACAGCGCGGAACTGCCAATCTGCTTCCACCACAAGACGTTGCAGATCTGCTTGAGCAAGCAGCGGAAGCCTTACAGTATGCGCACGATCAGCACATTATTCACCTGGACGTGAAACCCTCGAATTTTCTTCTGCGCAGCAATAAAAAGAACCCGCAGCATCCAACCCTGTTGCTTGCGGACTTTGGCATTGCACGCAGTTCTACGACTGTTTCCAGTGCTAGCCGAGTTATTCGTGGTACACCCACTGCTATGGCCCCTGAACAGTGGAGCAGCACCCCAGTTCCTGCTAGCGATCAGTACGCCTTGGCTGTTATGGTCTACGAATTATTGACAGGTCGTCCGCCTTTTAGCGGGAGCATGGAACAGTTGATGTATCAGCATTTCAAGACTCAGCCGCCTGCTCCCAATACATTTAACCCACACTTGTCTACTGCTCTCGGTCTGGTCCTTGCTCGTGCCCTGGCAAAGGAGCCGGCAGAGCGTTTTCCTTCTATCGCGGACTTTGCCAGTGCCTTTGCTGAGGTTGCACATCAATCTGCTCAGCCGCCTGAACAAGCGAATGCGGACGACTATGTCACCTTGACTATCAGCCGTACCGAAACAGAAGTTGGTCTCAATCGCTTGCAGACCATTCCAAGTGATGACCAGATACATCTGACCATCCCAAAAGATGTGCCGGATGGTCAGGTATTTCCGTTAGCAAATCCACTATCGTCTGAGTCAGACAAAGCAGCTTTTGTGGCTATTGCCGTTCAGCCTTCAAACGAAACTCCAGTGGTGAAAGCGATTGCACGCGATGAGCAAGCGCCTGATACCCCACATCATAATATCCAACAACCTGTGCAGTTTGGCTCTGAACATAATCTCCCAACGCTTGCAATCACCGAAACAAAGGAGCCGGTGACTGGTAAGCCCTTACCAAACCCTGCGCAGGCACCCTCCCGGCGTTTTGGGCTGTTAGCGTTTGTTGCATTACTCGTGGTTCTGTTGCTGGTAGGAGGTTCGATCTTCGCTTATAGGAGTTATCGACCTACGAGTTCCGGTCAACATGTAACCGCTACAACCATCGTGAAGCTAAGCCCAACACCCACTGCAACACCATTACCTGGCCTTTTTATTGCAGGTACTTATAATGGATCTATGGCAGATCAGACCACAGGGCGAACAACATCGGTAACTGTTCTCATTGTGCAGAACAATGGATCTGGTGTTATACAGGGATCGTTGACGTTCAAATCCTCCAATCAGGGAGTATTCACGTTGCATGGTACTGTTGATCTCCAGGGAAATTTTGCCTTTACTGTGCAGCAGCCAGCAGGCCAGACACCTCTCTACATGCATGGTGCGGTCCAACGAGGGGTCTACTTGCACGGGAATTATTGCTCCAGTAGCACCAGCTCCTGCTCAGCAGATACAGGCTATTTCACCGTTGGACCAAAGTTTTAGCAGAGCAGAGATGACCTTGCATCTGTTCGACTTCGTGATCGATGGTACACACGATGCTGCCGAAAAACGGCACGCTATGCAGTTGAAAAGTACGAATTTGA
>JBDTBU010000271.1:0-3207 GCA_039923935.1 Ktedonobacteraceae bacterium
AGCCTGAGCAGCAGTGTCCCGATGCCGCGATTGCGATAAGCGGGATGCACACAGAGAAAGGTCGAGATCAACGTGTGCTCCTCGTGGCAGACGTAGGCAAAGCCGACGATGTGTCCGCTGGTTGTGACGATGACCCAGGCATCTTTCGCTAGCTGAAAGTCTGGTCGGTGCCAATGGGACAGCAGATCCTCCAACGAGCTGTCCGTCATACCATATTCGATACTCTCACACGCACTAACCAGCGCAGTGATAGCATCCAGATCAATTGTTTGTGGTGTACGCGCCACAAGATTTTTCAGTAGTACAGCCATAATCTGTAACTCCGTTCGTTCTCTACTCTCATTTGACAAATCGCTCTATTACAGCCTTTTCGCCAAATCAGTATCAAAGATTATTCCATGCAGAGAAGGAATGGGGAGTGGCAAGTGAGGTCAGAGCCTCAAACCGTGAGCACCTGCGTGCTCAATTCCACCCCTGCACGCAATTCCTTCTCAAAGCTAATATTTTCGCGTTTGATATGCATACCGGCCCGCTGGTACAGCCGAGTCGCGCCAGTTAAGTTCTGTGAGTCAACGCCCAGAACAACCGTGTGTTTGCCCCGACGGTAAAATTCGCCAAAGGCATGGTGCAACAAGACCAGACCCAGCCCTTTGCGCCGCCAGGGTCGCAGAATACCCAGGGTATCTACCCAACTCTGCGAGCCATCGGAGCAGAGCGCACCACCAGCGATCTGCTCGCCCTCGTAGGCGATAAACCAGAGCGAGGCATCGAAGTCTGCACGTTCGATCTTGTGGTGCCGCCACTCATCAAAATCGCCCGGCAGATGGCCCCAATGGTCGTTGAAGGCCGCCTCCATCATCTCAAAGGCTGCACGCGCATCGCGCTCAGGCACAAAGGACCGCAGTTCGACGCCTTCCGGCCAGACTGGTAGCGGAGGCGCTTCGTGCATCTTGATCTCCATATCCCAATAACGGCGATTCTCTGTAAAGCCCGCACGCACATAATGCTGGAGTGAATCCTGGTCAGTCGAGTTTGCCCAACCATTCAATGTAAGGCGCACACCTGATTCAGCCTGCACCATCTGCTCACGCGCCCATGTCTCGCCCAATTCAAGCAGGTGATCGCTCACACGAGGATCGCCGTAGTCAGGACGGACCAGTACATGAACAAAAAACTTCACATGCCGCCGCTCCATGTACAAGTTAGCAATCAGTTGCCCAGCCTGATCAAAAACTAAACGCTGGTCGCGTGCCAGATCGTGCTTCAGCGCGGTCCAGTGTTCGCGCAGATCTTCGAGGGATGTATCCTCTTCGCCATACAACGCCAGGTCATGCGCCAGTGAGAGTTTATGCACGATTTCCAGGTCATCTATCGTTGGGGGACGCATCGTCAACCCCTCTGGCAAAATAATGCTCATAATAGTATTCTTTTCCTTTCCGTAAAGACGACAATTTTACCCGTTTCTCTTTAAACGTCCTGTCTTTTTAGCATAGCGTTCGGCTATACGAAAGATAAACAGACCTAGTGGAATGCTCACCACACCGCTGATAAGTAGCGGCCAAGTGTTAGCCCAGATCACAGGCGACCAGATCGGCGCGTTCGTCTGTAAACCAGCACGCAGGCCGTTCAATACGTAGGTAGCGGGCGAGATACTAGCAGCAGGTTGCATCCAACCTGGCAAAGCGCTGATCGGGTAGTACACACCCGAAACCAAGAGGATAATGGCACGCACGATAAACGACATCTGCGAGCCGCGTTCAGTATAGAGCAGCGGTAATACTGCGGCCCCAATGCCAAAGCCCACAAACGAGACGCTACCCAGCAGCAGCATGAAAAACGCGGTCAGGTAGTTGGCATGACTCAAGTCCAAATGGAAGAACAAGGCCACGATGAGCAACTGCACGAAAGTGAACAGCAAGCCGTGTACAATCGCGTACCAACAGCTACCAATCATCTGCGTGATACGCGAGATCGGAGCCATGAAAGTGTGCTCAATGGTACCTTCCCAGCGCTCAATGTTGATGATATCGGTAACACCGTCAAAAGTGACGCTTAAATACGACCAGACTGAGGTACCAATCAAGAGATACAGGGTCAACGCATCAATTTTATCTTGACTGATGTTACCCAATATCTGGGTATTTTTGCTGATGAGCGTGACACTCAGGGCATTAACAACATTATAGAACAGCCAGACGATCTCCCAGCCCATGTAGCGCTTGGTCAGGTTCCAGTTACGCTCAAAAAAGGCGTAGCTCGCTCGCCCCTGACGAATTAGTAAAGCCATGATGGTAAACTCTCCTTATAACTATTCTGCTGCTTCTTCTTTACTAGCCTCGAACGCTTCAAAGGCTTTTTCCCAACTGCCATAGCGTTCGATATCAGCCTGAGAGATACGTTGAGCACCGGTATAGTGCATGAATATTTCGTTGACTGTGACTGGTTTGGTCCGTTCCAGATGCTCGGTCACGATACTGCGCAGTTCCTCAATGGTGCCCATGGCGACGATCTTGCCCTCGTCAATGATGGCTACACGATCACATAACGCCTCGGCCTCATCCATATCATGGGTGGTGATCAGGATGGTGGCGTCGTGCTGATCGCGCAACTGCTTCACAAAGATCTGCACATCGATCTTGGAACGTGGATCAAGGCCAGTGGTTGGCTCGTCCAGCAACAAGACGATGGGCGAGGTCAGGAAGGCACGCGCAATGGCGACCTTCTGCTGCATACCACGTGACATGTTCTCCAACGGCTGTCCAATGCGGTCCTTGGGAATACCCAATCGTATGAGAATCTGGTTGATCTTGGCACGCGCCTCGTCGCCAGGCATGTTATAGAGCCGGGCCGCGTAGATCAGGTTCTCCATCGGCGAAAGCTTCTTGAAGAACGACGCCTCGACGCTCACACGGTTAATCAGGCGTTGCACCGTGCGCTCGTCCTTCTCGACATCGTAGCCAAAGATCGAGACATGCCCGCTGTCAGGAATGAGCAGGGTCGAAAGCATACGGATCAGTGTAGACTTACCGGAGCCGTTAGCACCCAGGATGCCCATGATCTCGCGATGCTTGACCGTCATGCTAACGTTATCAATCGCACGTACCTCGCGCTTCTCCTCTTTCTTCTCGCCCTCTGGCTTTTCGCCATCTTTCTTCTTTGCTATTCTCTTTTTGAGCCGGCTCAGTAGTGAGCGCTGCTTCTTAAAGA
>JBDTBU010000272.1:0-9248 GCA_039923935.1 Ktedonobacteraceae bacterium
GATGCCGATGCAGCAATCAGGCGCACACTGCAAGCGGTGAACATTGAGCAAGCAGTGATGCTGACGTTGATGGTGAGCGGGGATGAAGAGATGCAGGCGCTAAACAAACAGCATCGCCAGCAGGATAAAACCACTGACGTGCTCTCATTCCCGTTATTAGACGAGCCACTGGTCGAAGCGCCTGCAGAATGGCTATGGCAGATGCCAGATGAAGACGAATTTACGGAAGGTGAAGCAGCACGCAGTCCCAAACCAGCGTTTGTTACACCTGCTGAGTTGCTTACCAACCTGGGAGATATTGTGATCTCCTGGCCAACCGTTCAGCGCCAGGCCGACGAAGCTGGACATGCTGTTGGCTACGAGTTGCTCTTCCTGCTCTGCCACGGCGTGCTGCACTTGGTGGGATATGACGATCAGACCGAGGCGGGTTATACCGAGATGGTACGCCTGCAAAAAGAGATCCTGGCCGAGATCTATCGAGAAAGATAAACCATGCAAAAGCCACCAGTACCAGAAAAACCTGTAAAAGGCGCGTTTACAAAATTTATTGCCAGCTTTCGCTATGCTTTTGCTGGCCTCTGGTATGCCCTGCGCACTCAGCGTAACGCACGCGTGCATCTCGTCGCAGCAATCCTCGTAACCCTCGCAGGCGTGCTTCTACATGTCTCAGCACTTGAATTCGCGATACTCTATATTGCGATCACAGGTGTTTTTATCGCTGAGATGTTTAACACGGTCTTCGAGATCTGTGTAGACTTAGCCAAACCCGAATATCACCCACTCGCGGGCATTGCGAAAGATGTGGCGGCGGGCGCGGTGTTACTGAGTGCACTGCTAGCGGTGGTGATTGGCGTCTTTGTTTTGGGGCCGCATGTGTGGATACTGCTGGTACACTAGCGCATCAAAAAGAGCGAGACAGTTGCTAGCACATACCTCACTCTTTTGATGCACTCTATTCACGATTTTACGCGTTCAGCATATTGTCCGGTGCGCGTATCGACGCGAATACGATCACCTGGATTGACGAAAAGCGGCACGTTCACTACGGCCCCGGTTTCCAGGGTAGCGGGCTTGGTGACATTGTTAGCCGTATCGCCACGCACGCCGGGTTCGGCGCTTTCAACGGTCAGTTCCAGGAAATTAGGCAGTTCGATAGCGATGATGATTTCGCCATCAACCAGCATTTCGACAGTATCTTGCTCTTTCAAGAATTTCACGCTATCGCCCAGCCGTTCTTTGGCCACAGGCTGCTGATCGAAGGTTTCGGTATTCATGAAAACGTAGTCCTCGCCATCGATGTAGAGGAACTGCCAGTCCTGGTGTTCGACGCGAACAGCATCGATATCTTCACCAGCACGGAAGCGTTGTTCCAAGATGCGCCCGTTTTTCAGGTGTTTCATACGTACGCGCACAAATGCACGCCAGTTGCCTGGACTCACATGATGAAATTCGACGACGGTATACAGTTCGTTATTATAGCGAATAACCATGCCGTTATAAAAATCCGCGGTTGTTGTTGCCCCCAAGGGAGTATTCCACCTTTCTTCTGCACTTATGTATCTACTAACTGGCTAGAGCCAGGTTTGCTTACAAGCAAATGACAACTCCCTATTATAACGATTTCGGAGCGTGAGGGCAAACGCTGCTCAGGCTAATAAGTCGCTCACACGGGCAGTATGGTCCTGGAACTTCGCGAGGCGACGCTTTTTGAGGTTCTCACGCAAAATCCAGTTGATATCGGGATCATTCCAGGCAGCGATTTCGCACATCAGGGCAAAGCCACTATCGGGACAAGCGACGGTCACGACGCTGAGTGTATAGCCCAAAGTCTGGCGCAAAACGCGTACATCTGTATGCCGACGTTGGGTAGCTGGAAGAGCGTGCAGGCGTTCAATAGCGGCACGCTGCATCGCCAGGGCAGGCACGATAAATTCGGCACATTCGAGCAGGGAAGGCTCAGAGATTGCAGCCAGGCAGGCTCTTTGCTGGAGACAATCACCGCGTTTAAGCAACTCAACCAGCGCGGGCAAAATTTCGCCGGGTGCGGCCAGCAGGAGCTTTTGCAGAGCCAGGGCTGTGACTTCACGCACACGTCCAGACAAGCTGCACGCATAGTGAGTGAGCAGTGGAAAAGTATCCAGGCGCCACACAGGAATACATGCAGCACAGTAACCAAAGGCTAGCACTCCAGACATCAGCACAAATTCGCCAGGCGTATTGCTCACGACGCACTTTTCATCGTGCACCAAATGGTTGAGCAAGGTACGCGTTGCCTGAGGATAGGCAGGTGCCTTAAACGCCAAAATTTGACTAAAATCCTGGGCAAGTTCCAGATTGGCACGCGTTCCTGGCAAGCGGCTCTGGTCGCGCAAGTAAAATTCCAGAAAACCTGACTGGCCGGTCAACGCACGTTCTATGAGGGGTTGTAGGGTGTCTTGCATACGTGAACATCCTTGTCTATAGGAAATCTTACGAAACAGACTAGCAGGTGTCACTTTTTTCTGGGACGACGCTCATGCCTTATATTCTACCACACACAAACAAACATCGTGACAACATCGCACACAAAAACGTACGCTTGCATACCTCCGTCAGTGTTGCCATAATCATCCATGCTGTTTGTTGGGGAATACCTACCTTTTCTGGAATACCCTCATAGCGCTTGGTGCCGTAGCTCAAGATCCACTCGTTACAATTGCATGTACAGGCTTATTTTGAGCCTGTATAGCTGAAGCTTTCAACAATACTCCTGAAAATCTGACTACCCTTTCCTTTATCCGCTTGATCGCGTGCTTCCAGATAAAAGGAGTAAGGGTGCTGTCCAAATGTCACAGGATCAGTACCGCGATTAAACTCACCGCACTCTGGAGAGAAGCGGTACGAAAGTTTTGTAGGAACATGGCTCAGCAAAATGGGGGTTGTTTCAGGGGTCCAGGTAGAGCCGCTGCTAAAACGATCATCTGGGTGGATCGCTGGCTGGGTCAGAACAATTGCCAACCGAATAGATTCTGGTTCAGTTATCGTGCTATACTCGTTAATAGGCGTGTGACCTGTCGGAGGAAGCACAAATACCTCATAATACGTAAATGAGCTATCAGCACTAGAGTCGGATGTTGCTCCCACTTGCCAGCCGATTGGGAAAGAGAAATGGAAAGGATAGTGTGGATCAGTATAGGTTTGCCAGCCCTGTGTATTGGCCGAGGTGAGCGGTGGCACCTGACAATGGACAGGTATAGGTGTTGCACGTGCGGTTGCGGTTAAGCCAGCCGAGCCTGGGCCTTTTGGCGTGAGATTGCCCAGAAAGGGCGTAGAGGTGCGCGTTGGTGCGACTCCTTGCTGACTATTAGCACTAGCACTACAGGCTGCCAAAGCCAGGACACACATCAGCAGGAGATAGCGGAAAAGAGTGACAATCAATTTTTGACGGGGCATAATACTTTTTCCTTTTTCCAACAAGGTTAGGAAGAACGAGCGTAAATACGCTTGTTCTTCCTGGTAGGCCTATTTACGCATTTGATGCAAAATATTTTGCCAAAAGCATAATGCGTTTGTCTATAAGCTCTTACTTGTATAAATTCTACCATGCAAAATGTATAGGGTCAATTTGCCCCATTGCTCTTCTCATCACCAATGGGGCAACGTATTCCCCAACAATATTCAGATGGATGACCGACACACACTTCCACACTTGCATACCTCTGCCAGTGTTGCTATAATCATCCATGTTGTTTGTTGGGGAATACAAAAACGCTGGGGATAACCATATGCCAAAAACTTCTATGTATACGCTGATCTGGCTGCCTGAGCAGGGTTGGTATGAACTATATGCACAAGGTCAGGTCCAGCCAGTGAGAGTCGAGGGCGAGACATGGCGTGTTTGGCTGGCTATACACACCTTGTTTGCTTTTCGGGGCCAGCAGGGGCACTTGACGCTTTTGAAAGAGAGCCGGGCGCGTGGTAGTGAAGAGGGCTACTGGTACGCCTATCGTTCACAGAACGGGCACACGCGCAAGAAATATGCTGGACGGAGCAGCGAGCTAACACCCATTCGTTTGGAAGAGATAGCCAGAGTGCTGGCGGCTGGGAAAAGTGTCGCACAGAATACACCATTGGAAGTGCAAGCAGAGCTATATGTACCAAAGAAGGTAACAGCAGTCCAATCTGCGCCAATGCAATCAATGCCGCTACTTGTGAAGAATTGGTTGTCTCGGTCAATACTGTGCGCAAGCAGGTGCAGAGTATTTATCGCAAGCTCAATGTAAGCAATCGCGTAGCCGCTAGCGAGATAGCACGCGATCTTAAACTGCTTTAAATCAAAATAACACAGCCCCGTTCTTCAAGCTGCTGCAGCCAGCTAGGAAACTCATAAAGCTTGTTCCGGTACAGCCCCACTAACTGGTGAACGTGCTCAAGCGACCTTGCGAGGACGCCCTCGCGGTCGTTTGGGCAAGGTCGGATCTGGCAATGGATGGATGCGAGGGCGTCCTCGTGGCCGTTTGGGCAGAGCTGGATCACGCAGAGCTTTTTTTCGCGAGCGTTTTGGCTCAATCCAAAGAGCAGGAGCGATCTTGTATGTCAAAACATCCCCCATACTCCAGATATGATCAGTTAAGCCTGAAGCCATGGCAGGTGTGCAAGGAAACCCGAAATGCCTGGCATGACTCAATTCGTGATGAGGGAAGCACAAATTGGAGGTGCAGCCGATCAGATACATGCCGGTTTCCAGTGCTTCCAACCGATGAGCGGCATGGCGACATTTGCGGGTCAAGCTGGCCAACCGTTCGCGCATGGTCCCATTCAAGCGTTCGATAAAAGCGGTGTTGAGTACGGTTCCTCCTCGTGATTGCTGCAGCAGCTTTTCCGCAGAGGAGAGCAGACCTTGAGTCATGCGTCGGGTGATTTCCACGACCCGCTTTTTCTCTGCCCGTTTGATGATGGTCGCAATCAGAATATCCGGCCATGGCACCAAACAAGGTCTTCCTTTGCCTGCCGTCTTTTTCACGTTCTCCCGGAAGGCTCGACGAATGCTACCCGGATACGATGCCCATCCATCAGTGCAGACCAGCAACGCGCGTAACGGCTGGCTGCACGCTCGCACTTGCTGTAACAGGCGATCAGCGAGTTTGTTATCGCGCCTGAGGCTCACCACCCCGGCCAGCCAAAGACGGGTCGAGACCATCATCGCCAACCCCATCCAGGCAATCATCTGACGTCCTTTCACCCGGATCTCATCGGCTTGGACATGGACTAGATCTAGCTTCTCTTGCAATACCACTGCTGTGTGAACCTGCTTACAATGCTCGCCTGCTCGATCACGCCAACTGGCCACGGTGCGTTCATCCAGCCCAAACGCCTGCACGATAGCCTGGATGGGGCAGCCATACGCCACTAAGGTCACGACAATGACAATGAGATCCGTTGGCTTGCGCAGCCCGTCCAGCATGGTTCCTCGTCGCGCACTAAACGTCTGTTTACAGGTCTTGCAGCGGTAGCGTTGCCGCTTGCGATCATGGATCGCAATGGTGCCCAAGCCTTTTTGGCCCCTTGCGCAACACCTCAGATTCGGGCAAAATTGCTCTGACGGTTGCATTGGCTCTGCTGTGGTTTTTTTCATACACACAACATGCCTGAAACCGTCACTTTTTTCAAGCTCTTCCCTTCTTTTCACCAGTTAGTGGGGCTGTACCCTTGTTCCAGCGCAAATCCAGCTTTTCGAGCTTCGGCAAATCTCTCATTTGAGCGGGGAGAGAGACCAGTTTATTCGCACGCAAATCGAGGTGCGTTAGAGATACCAGATTGCTGAGTGACTCAGGCAGCGTCATCAGGCGGTTGTTTCTTAAATCGAGGTGCGTCAGAGACGCCAGATTGCCAAGAGACTCCGGGAGTACAGTCAACTGATTATTCATGACGTGCAATTCTCTCAAGTTTGTCAGATTCCCCAGCGATGTGGGTAACGATACCAACTGATTATTCATCATATGCAACTCCCTCAAGTTTGTCAGTTTGCCAAGTGTTTCAGGGAGCGTAGCCAACTGATTATTGTATAATCTCAGCTCTTGAAGGGCTGTGAGGTTGCCGATATTCTCCGGGAGCACAGTCAATTGATTATCAGTTATATTCAGATACATGAGTTTCCCCAAATTCTTAAAAAGAGACTCTGGGAGCGCTGTTAAACAATTATTGCTCAGGTAAAGAAAAAAAGTGAGGTTGCTCAACCTACTAAGTGACTCTGGAAGCGCGGTCAACTGATTATGGCCTAGATCCAGGGTCTGAAGATGTGTAAGGTTTCCAAGATCCTCAGACAGTGCAGCGAACTGGTTTTCTGACAGATTTAATGAGCGCAGATTTCGCAACTGCCAAAAAGATTCAGGCAAAGAAACCAGCCGATTTCTGCCTACGCTGAGATCTTCAAGGCCCGTGAGATGGCAAATACTCGCAGGGAGAGTCGCCAATTGATTGTTATATAAACGCAATGTTTTGAGGTTCGCAAGCTGGTAAATGCTCGCAGGAAGGGTGGTCAACTGGTTACCATCACAATGCAATTCCTCAAGCTGAACAAGGTTCCCAAGCGACTCAGGCAGCGTGCTTAACTGGTTTTCATCTGCATATAATTTTTTGAGATGTGTGAGATTTCCCAACGATTCAGGAAGTTGAGCTAACTGATTGCCCGTTAAATGTAAGTGTTGCTCTGTATCAAAAACATCCAAACCGAATGTGTCTATATGAAAACGTATAGCGGATTTTACATCGGCAAGAGCCGCTTCATAAGTATCCCCTTCGCCAACAACGCCTTTCAAGCCAAGTGGGTAGGCCACATACCCATCTGCATGTTTTTCTACAATAATTTTGATCATTTGCATTGTGTACTCTGCGTTTCTTTCAGGTAGTTAAAGCATCCTGCGATGGCTCTTGAGAGAATATTAACAGGCAATCCCTGTGATTTCAAGTCTAAAATCATCCACTCAATCATCCCACTGTATGATGCGCACTCATCCTCACATCGGTTACGCTAGATCACGTACAAGACAACCACTTGGTCGATTATCACACACTGTTTGGAGGTCTAGCCTCAAATTTTGGCAATCAGGTGCCAGCTTATATCGTGGCAGGGCTGACTGCAATCAACCTGATCTGGGGCTACTTCTTCCTGCCTGAAAGCCTGCAACCAGAACATCGCGTCACTCAGATCAAACTAGCCGACCTCAACCCGATCAAACAGATGGGCAACGTGTTTCAAATGCCACTGGTACGCTGGTTGATCCTGGTCGGATTCTTCTATGCGCTGCCCTTCGCATTACTACAATCGAACGGCGTTGTGCTGTTCAAAGATAGCCTGGGCTGGAACGCCGCAGCTATCAGCCTGCTCTTTACCCTCGTCGGAGCCATCGATATTATTATGCAAGGTATACTGGCTGGTAAGCTCCTGCCGATCTTCGGTGAAGTGAAACTTACTATTGCGGGACTGATCGGCATAGTCGGCTCATTTGTCCTGCTCGGTATGATTGCGCTCATGCCCACGCCAGTCCTTGCTTTCGCCTCATTTGCCCTCTTCGCAGTGAGTAGCGGACTGCTGGAACCAGCGCTGAACGGCTTGGTGTCGCGAGCGACCAGTCCCGACAAACAGGGTGTCGTGCAGGGCAGCAACCAATCGGTACACGCTGTTGCGAACATTCTTGGGCCAATCCTGGGGGGCATGATCTACGCGCAGTTCGGACATGCGACACCTTATCTGCTAGCTGCGGGTATTGCCGGGCTAGCGATTGTAATCACGAGTCTGGCTTTGCCAAGCCTGCGGGTACACAATGCGGAGACCTCATCCGCTTCATCCCACGCCTAAACAGACGCGAGCGAGCACTGGCAATGTAGGATTGTAGTGCTCACTTGCCTATACAAGTTGGCAGATTATACGTCAGCAACACGGCGCAATTTCTCCAGCAGCCTCAAATGTTCGTGTACTGGCATAGCAACAAGATCAAAAAAGACATGCCCGAAACTCAGGTTTTTCAGCCGTTGCATATCTGCGTGAATTTGTGCAAGTGAACCGTTCAAGGGGTTACGCGGCTCTGGCAGGTCACGCTCGCTCACTGATACATTGGCACGCAACACGGTCAACATACGCAGCGGATCGCGCCCAGCGCGTCGCACCATCTCAGGAAATTCACGCGCAAGCTGCTCCAACTGGATCCAGGAGCGTGCGACGGGATTCAGACCGTCCGCTAGACGTGCGGCGCGTTCGAGCATAGCGGCAGAGTTTGCACCAAAGAGCACAGGAGGGCCACCAGGCTGCAATGGTTTGGGACCAATATCCGATTCCACAATATGATAGAAGCGTCCCTTGTACTGAACCGGGTCTGGTCCCCAGGCGGCCCTTAAGGCTCCCATGTAGTCTTCCAGGCCATTACCTCTGCGCTGGAACGAGACATTGGCCGTCTCAAATTCGTCTTTGAGCCAGCCCTGACCAAGCCCAGCAATCACACGCCCATTGCTCAATTGGTCCAGCGTCGCGAAACGACGCGCCAGCACCACAGGCACATGAAAGAAAACGTCGATTATGCTTGTGCCTAACACAATACGCTCCGTTTTTGCGGCAACATACGAAAGCATTTCTAGCGGATCATAAATACTTTTGAAGTAATCAGGCAGGGGAGTCGATGAGTTCCCATAAGAAACAGAGTGCCGGGGACGCATCAAACGCTCTCCCACCCAGAGGGAGGCATAATCCAGTCGCTCAGCTTCCTGTGCAATCTGTGTTATCAGAGCAGGAGTGGTCTCTAGCCCCATCTGCGGCAATGCAATACCTATATCCATCAAGTAGTACTCCGCTTGTGCCGTTACATACATTTGTCAAATTGTAGCATATATTTTGCTCAACGCACACACTAAAGTTATTCTACCTCGATACTGACATTCACAGGCTTGCCAAGGAACGTGCCATAACGGTTTACTGATGCCGCAAAGGCATCAGTTTCGGCTGTATTCAGTGCGGTAAAGAAGCTTGGAGTAAGAATGACTTCGCCTTTTTTTATGGTGCGTTTCCAGGTACCAACGACCTGGCCGGCCAGAACAATTGTGTGGTTAAAGAGGATATTCCCACGCGAGTCCAACTTGTCCGTCTGCAACGCATCAAACACAGCACTGCGGTCTGTATAACCAACCATGTATTCATCGTAATTTGGGAGCAAGTAGACAGTCTGAGAGAGATCTTTGGCGGGTGATGGAGACGGCGCGAACCAATAGGTCTGCTCATC
>JBDTBU010000273.1:0-27571 GCA_039923935.1 Ktedonobacteraceae bacterium
ACTGGCCTCTTTTTGCCACTCCAACCATTGAGGGAGAATACCAGATAAATCATCGGTGGAGTCTGCCACGGAACAGAGGACAAAGTCGTCGATAACATCCGGCACGTTGAGGGGCTTTCTCAATTGCTCTTTTGTGCCATCTAATACCGTCCATAGATTTTCCACATATTTGAACGGCTCTTGAGAAGGTGATGCATTCTCTTGATTCACAAAATCTCCCATAGGCTCAAGACCTTTTGCAAATCGGCGAAATATTGTAGAAATAGCCTCAGTGCTATTATCAATTCCCAACCACCTGCGCTTTAATTTTGATGCGACTGCTAGTGTTGTGCCAGAACCCGCGAAGCAATCAAGAACAAGATCACCGGGATGAGATGAAGCCTCGATAATGCGTGCGAGTAAATCAGGGTTCTTTTCAGTGGGGTATCCAGTAATATGTATATTTTGATTATGAGCATCTTTAAAATCCATCCAAATATCCTGGACAGGGATGCCTTCGCTTGCTTCCAAATATATTTTTCTGCGAGGATTACCTGTGGGCGACCAGTATATTTCCCCTCTCGCATCCATCTCATCAAGCACCTCTGGAGGGTACTGCCAATGCTTCCCAGGAGGAGGAAGTTTTCCTTTCCATTCCTTACCTGTTGCACCATTTCTCACTCCTGGTGCGTGGACTGGTACTTTCTTGTAGCGAAGACCCGTTTCTTTCTCGATATATTGGTACTCTTTTGTTGAACTTTCATCCGTCCAGGGTATAAAGGAGCGATCCCAGACATAATTGTTGGATTTCGTGTAAAAAAGGATATAATCGGAAACATTACCGTATGTTTTGCGTGTATAATTCTTAGGGTTACATTTTTTACGTGTAATCCAATTCCTGAAGTTTCCGTGCCCAAAAATTTCATCCATGATTATTTTGATATGGAATGCCATGTTTTCGTCAAGATGAACGTAAATGGAGCCATCGTCACTCAGCAATTCTCGGAGTAGAATAAGTCGTTCTCGCATAAACTCGATGTAATGCGCCCCCACTAGTAAATCACAATACGCATCTCCTTGAGAACGGGATTGAAAAACACTATTTGTTGCGAATGGGGGATCGATATATACCAAGCGCACGTGTCCACAAATAGTAGGATCTTGCAGAAGAGAAGCAAGAATAGGCTTGTTATCACCATAATAGAGAAAATTCGTATTCTGAGCTACTCTTTGCTGCGAAGGCCCTTCCCACAACGTATGAAGAGAAGCTGGTTGAGTTGCTAATATGTCCTGTTCAGGACGCTTCCCCTCATATGTAAGGCTCAGGTTTAGTGCAGTATGAGATGTTGTGGGCAAGACAATTTCTTTGCTTTTCCTTTGGGTCTTAGATACACCTGTAGCCAACTGATCTATCCTTTCAAGAACAAGTCACGATAAAAGCCAATGCATGGAGAGGCGCTCAGGAACCATACGCAATGTCAGAACCATAATCTTCCCCGGCCAGCGTCGTTCTAAACTTGCGTAGTCATTCCACATAGTTCCGAGTAAAAGCCCTGGCCCATCGTTAAGAAATAGAACTTTGAGATTCAAACCTCTTGATTGTGCAAAGGTAAGGATTTCATCGGCGCAATTCGCATAACCTCCTATGCGATCATCTTCCTGTGCTCCACCTCTATCAGAGTCATAACGTGCGAATCCCACTACTAACACGTTTTCCTCTGTCTCAGATATTTCGTCTTTATAGATAATAAAATCCACTGGGCGCTTTATAGGATAATCGGTAAAGGTCTTTGTGAGAAGAATATCTGCTCCTGCCCTTTCAGGACCCCGGAGAAGAAGATCAGGAAATTGAGTTCTGAACAAGAGAAAAAACTGCTCGGTTTGGTCGTATCCCTTTAATCCGCGATCTTTATACTCCCAAAGAAGTGCTGATAATGTCTCATCTGGTATAGGGCGCGTTGAGAAAGCTCGTTGCACCTCTTGAATAGGTCGAAAGCCAGTACCGAACTGTTCAATGATCTGCTCAGTTTTTGTTTTTTTCTTCAACATCTCAACAGGAGTTTCTGGACTCACATATTTGCGGAAAATTCTAGCTAGTTGTACCCGTGCACCCGGTTCCTTTAACCCCATAATTTCTCGAAACAATTGTTCGGATGAGATTGAAACTGTAACCAGCTTTCCAAAGGTTTCCAGGTAAGGTGTATAGAGTTTATTAGCATCTATCAAATAATCAGGATAATATTGTCCTTTGGCAAGAGTAATCCAAAAGTGCCCATCTGCCTTGTAATCTGCAAATGACTTTGGATGCGCTTTCATATTATCCATTTTACTTCCTTGTCTTATCATTTCAACGAAATTTCTGTGTTTATACTACATGATGCTATTATACTCTCGATTTTGGAGGAGAATTGTGCAAGGTATCTATCTCCTACCTCAATCACTATTTGAAGGACCAGTACAACCAGGGAATTATGCTATGAATGAGGAGGCATGTCAAGACTAAAAGTACTATCCATTTTGCGCAAAATAACCTGAATATGTAAAAATTGGTTCGTTACCCCTGGCAAAATCGCACAAGATATGGTATAGTTCGTCACGGAGGGATGGCAGAGTGGTCTATTGCGGCTGTCTTGAAAACAGCTGTAGGTTTGCGCCTACCGCGAGTTCGAATCCCGCTCCCTCCGCTCAAGAACAGGGTACGTGTGTCATGTTTGATAGACGTTGCTGTTGCTTTACACCACGAACTGGCCAGTTCAAGAATCCTGGGGACAAGGGTTCTTCTTTTCCGTTTGAGCATCAGAAACGCGTTTCAGCGTTTGCTCAAGCACAATAAGAGCGTTCACCGATTGCTACGATCCTGGTCAGATCACTGAGTTTTTTGGGTACCTACTGAACAATGTTTTCGGAGCGCGATCTTTCTTAGTAGACTCTCGCACCAGCGCACGTTCCGTATGGATAAGAAAAGCGGAGCTGGCGGTGATGGTGGGGTCATTTTTGGACGGATGGTGAATTATAGTGTCTCTTATAGGTTCATTAGAACAGCTTGATTTCGCAAATATTTTACGACGGATCGAAATATTTGCCAAAACTGGACTCCTTATCATCAAACAGCAGGATGTGTGGGTTGAGTTCTATTTCCGCCAGGGTCAACTGGTTTGCATCGGTCCGGTGCGTGCCAATGTCACCCTGATAGATCGCCTTTTACAGGCGAATCTTCTCTCATTCCAAGCTTTATCCCAGGTGATATCGGTAATCAATGCTGCCGAATCGAATGAGACACGCATCGCGCTCTCCCTGATTAACGAAGGATATCTCAGCCGCGAGATATTACGCGCCTGGGCCGCTCACGAGACCTCGCAGGTACTCCAAACAATCTCTGCCTGGAAAACGGGTGAAGTCCACTTTGAGGAGGATTACTCAACGCCCGCAGATCGCCTGCTGGTCGCGCTCTCTATTTCCACACTTCTCGATACATTGCCGGCTCCTGCTCCCTCGAATCCGGCTCCACGATCCGCGAGCGCTGGCGCACCGATGATGAACGTACCTGTCTATGCACCGTCTTACGCAGTTTCGGCACCTCCATCCACACCAGTGACTTCCGCAGTTTCATCTGGCGTGCACACGGGACAGCTCGAAGCCACACAGGTGATCAGGAGGGTATCATCGTTTACCTCACCCGTTCCTGAAACGCACTATGCAACCGCATCAATACCCGGCTCGTTTGATGCGGCACAGTTGATCGATGTGATGCCTTCGTTCGCGGCCCAATCTCCCACTGACAATGCTGAGGGCGCTGGTATGCTCAACCTCTCACATCTCATCGAAGATGATCTGCCATTTGGTGCACCTTCGTTGGCTGAACAAGCACCACAGGCTGCTCCGGCGATGGGGATATTTGGCACAGAATTCAATATTTCTGCCTCGACGCAAAGCTCACTTATTCCCCCGCAACAGGTTCTCAATCCGCTGCCCCCGACGCGCATCGACACCTCTTTTATGACAGCCGAACTGGTGCTGGCTCCCGTCGATCTCTCTTCATTACGCGAACAAAACCCACAGGTGCAGTTAACCCCTGACCAGTGGCGTCTCTTTGCGCTGATCGATGGTCAGTCCTCGTTGCAGGCGTTGTGCTCAGCACTCATGGCACCCGTCGAACAGGTGTGTATGGTGGCTGGCGAATTGATGGCGATTGGCCTGATAATGCCGCTGACACAGGTAACGGGCGGCTTCCATGAATTCCAGCCGCAGCAGCCGTCTGCCAAACACACAGGTCAGCTCCCGTCAGCACAGTATGCCTCAGCACCAGCGTGGCCGCAACAACCAAGTGTTCCCGCACCTATGCCTGTGGCAGCTCCCATGACAACACAAGCGCAATGGGGCAATGGCAACACTGGCACAAGCTTTACCGTTGGTGGCGGCTGGATTGTCTCATCGAAGCATGCAGTACCCCAGTCAAGCGCGGCTTATGCGCCAGTTGGTGGATATCGCTAAATCCAGCGTTATTGCTGCTTTTCGTTTCACTGGTTGGGTGCAGATAGCTTCTGTTTGTCTGATTTGCTGCACGCTGCCAACAAGTCTGGTTGTAGAAGATGTGTGCAAGGCTGGCTATCCAGACCTTGCTTCTTATGTAAGGGTTGAGGTTACGTGTGAAGGGTCAACATGTAGTATCTGGGTATAATTATACACTGCCTGAAGAACAGACCACTGGAGCCAGCGTGCCTGATCCTATTGCGGATATCGGGTTGGTGGTGGGTACCAGTGCTGTCATGCGCGAAGTTGCGCTACAAATGCGCCAGGTAGCGGCCTCACCTGATACCACCGTCCTACTCCAGGGCGAGACTGGTACCGGCAAAGAGGTCTTTGCCCGCGCCATCCACGCGCTGAGCCGCCGCGCCGCCTATCAGTTTGTCGATGTAAACTGTGCTGCGATTCCCGAAACGCTCTGGGAAACTGAGCTTTTTGGCGTCGAGGCTGGAGCCTTCACCGATGCCAAAACCTCGCGTGAGGGCTATCTTTTGCGTGCCGACGGCGGCACACTATTTCTCGATGAAGTCGGCTCGATGCCCCAAGCGGTGCAGGCCAAACTGTTGCGTTTCTTGGAGAGCCGTAACTTCCGACGCGTTGGCAGCCTAAAAGAGATCCATGTACGCTTACGTGTGATTTCGGCAACCAATGTCGATTTGCACGATGCTGTCGCCCGACGCACCTTTCGCGAGGATCTGTATTACCGCTTGCAAGTCATCACCCTCTACTTACCCCCATTGCGCAGCCGCCTGGAAGATATCGAACCCTTGGTGCGCCATTTCCTACGCATCTCTTCACCAGAGGGCGAGGAGCCATTACGCATCAGCACAGAGGCGCTGGAACTGCTCCAGCACTACGCGTGGCCCGGCAATGTGCGCGAACTACGCAGTGTGCTCCAACGCGGCCAAATCCTGTGTCAGAATCACGAGATCAGTGCCACAGACTTGCCCACAATGATCCGTCAGGGCAGTCGCGACGCGCTGGAACGTTTGCAGGAGTTGCAAGAATCGATTCACTTGCCGTCCACAGGCATAGATATGCCCTCATTTCTGGCTGGCATCGAGCGGCGACTTGTTCAGGAATCGCTGGACCTCTGCCATGGCAACCAGATCCGTGCCGCTGCTCTGCTCGGTCTGAGCCGCGACCAATTGCGCTATCGTATGCGGTTGCTATAATGGATGGCTATATCTCCGGCCAATCCAGCATCAGCGCCTGTGTCGTGTCGCCTGGTTTGATCTCCACACCACCTTCGGGTACAATTACTAGCGCGTTGGCATGGATCAGCGAAGTCATGATGTTTGATCCCTGGTTGCCGGTGGTGCGAGCCACGAAATGCCCGTCCTGCCAGGAAACATGAGCACGCACATAGTGGCGGCGTGCGGCCCTATCGCTCACGCCATTCTCAACGACAACTGCGATCTGTGGCCGTTGCAGACGCGTATGCCCCAACATTTTACGTAGCACCGGACGCCCGAATAGCTCAAAGGTCACTGCTGCCGAAACCGGGTTGCCAGGCAGTCCCAGCAAGGGAGTCGCGCCAATATGCCCGAAAGCTACTGGTTTGCCGGGACGCATATTGATACGCCAGAAACTGATCTCCCCCTGCTCGGCCATGATATCCTTCACCAAGTCGAAATCACCCACCGAGACGCCCCCAGAGGTAATCATCAGATCGCTGCCTACAGCCTGGCTGAACTTCTCGCGTAGGCTCTCCACAGTATCGCGGGCCACGCCCAGACGGATGGGTAGTGCTCCTGCCCGGCGTACAGCGGCCTCTAGCAAATAACTGTTGCTATTGCGAATTTTGCCTGGTTCAAGCGGTTGGTCAATCTCGATCACCTCATCGCCTGTGCCCAAAATTGTCACCTGTGGCCGACGGATCACCGGAACAGTGGCCCAGCCCAGCGTAGCTAGCACGCCGATCTCCCAAGGGCCAATCTCGCTGCCGCACTGGAGAATAGTTTGGCCGCTACGCATATCCTCACCAGCCGGGCGGATATTGTTGCCAGGCGCAACCGCGTGCAGTATCTCGACCCAGGTGCTCTGCGGACCATCGTAGTTCGTCAACTCGATCTGGATCACCGTGTCTGCTCCTGGCGGCACTGGTGCCCCAGTCATGATACGCATGGCCGTACCCGCTTCCACCGCGTGATCTGCAAGATAGCCCGCTGCCACGCTACCTGTCACAGGTAAGCGCGGCGGTTGTCCCTCATGCGGCTGGCTATCCACACTGCGCAACGCGAAGCCATCCATTGCTGAGTTCGCGAACGGCGGCATATCCTCGCGTGCAACCACATCTTCGGCCAGCACCAGACCCAGAGCTTCAGACAACAAAACGTGTGTGACTGGTAAGGGTTGGATCTTGTCCAGAATGCGTGCCAGAGCCTCTTCAACACTAATCATAGCATTGTCCCCTAAAAAATAGGTTTTTCTAACATCAAAAAGAGGGAAGTCCGCCATGCCAAAAATAAGTAAGCATAGCAGACTTCCCTCAAAAAAATACATACCCCGTACGGGATTCGAACCCGTGGTCTCCGCCTTGAAAGGGCGGCGTCCTAGGCCGCTAGACGAACGGGGCCTACGCGCTCGATAATTAGTGACATGACTTCTTACGAGCAATAGGATTGTAGCATCTTTCGGTAGAGGCTGTCAAGCACTTTTCTGGACACGTTTTTGTATATGCGTGTGAATTGTTCTCGCTTTGCTATACTATGATAGAATGAGAGGCAAATTCATCCTCAGTATAACAGAAAACGAGTTACACGTATGCCAAATGAAAAACAAACAGGCTCCGCCGCACAAAGACGCGAGCAGGAGCGTCGGCAAAGACAACAACGCGAAGAAGTTCGTGTTTCGACGCGCAGCAATAAAGGGCCAATCAGAGGGCCACTAGTGCGCAAGAAGGATAGAAGCTCGTTGTATTTAGTCATCGGTGCGTTAGTAGTGGTTAGCGCACTTATCGCAGCCCTTATGATTTACAACAATACACACCAACCAGCACCTCCAAGTCCGAATGTACACTTAAAGCGCGTTGCCGCCGATGCCACGGTTGTGCAGTTGCTTACCGGGGTCAGCCAACATGCCTGGGAAGCAGTTGGCACAGGCGACGTGAAAAATCCCTTTACAACGAATAAGAGCCAGCCGCTTTTGAAAGGGCCGAATGGTCATCCCCAGTTCTTCTATGTCGGCGCTGAATTCTGCCCCTATTGCGCCGCAGAACGTTGGGCTATGATTAACGCGCTGAGCCGCTTTGGCACATTCAGCAAGCTGAGCCAAATCCAGTCCTCTGAGCAGAATATCCCAACATTCAGCTTCTACCAGAGCAGCTATAGCAGCCAGTATGTAGACTTTGTTCCGGTTGAGGTCGATGGCAATGTGCCAGATAAAACGGGTCAGCCTGTGAGTCTGGAGACACTGACCGCTGACCAACAGCAGATCTTTACCAAATATAACAGTGCTCAGGATTTCCCGTTTGTTAATGTCGGCAACCAGTATATTGCTGTGGGGGCCAGTTACGACCAAACAATCCTACTGGACAGTTCATCGAATCCTCTTTCCTGGCAAGATATCGCGAGTTCGCTTTCCAACACGCAATCGCCAACCAGCAAGGCTATTCTAGGTACAGCCAACTATATGACCGCAGCCATCTGTAACCTGACCAACCAGCAGCCCAGCAACGTCTGCAACTCCTCAGCCATTCAGCAGATCGGGCACACGTTGGGCAAACCGTCGAGCATTACGAGTACCAATCCTCTCGTCAATGCGCCCGCTGATCTGGTTGCGGAGCAGAAACGTGTGCTAGGCTAAAAAGTGTTTGCGAGGTTATGACAGGCTAGCGTGAACCAGAGCTTGAATAGATGGTATGGGGCATGTGGCGGGCTGCGTCCACCACATGCCCCATACCAGCTATTTTTCTTCTTCCTCCTCGCTGGGCTGTTGCAGTGGTTTCATGGCTTCTGGCGTCTCGCCCTTAGGGGGATGAACCCAAGCTTTGACGCGCAGATAGAGCGCCATCAGGCCGCCAAACCAGAGGCCACCATAGACATAACCAGCCATGACATCGCTCGGCCAGTGCGCTCCCAAGTAGACACGCGAGGGACCGACCAGGGCGATCAGCGAGACGCAGGTAGCAATCAGGGCGTTGCGCAGGCGTCCTGAGCGCCAGTTCGTAGCCAGAAAGTAGGCAAGCATCCCGAAGAGGTTCAGATAGTGCATAACATGGCCGCTGGGAAAGCTCGGCTCGTCGATGACGCGTGCGATAGTTACCAAATCTTGCGTGGGACGCGGGCGCTTGATGATCCGCTTGATCAGAGCATTGAGTAGATTTGAAGTGGTGCTCAAAACCAAGAAGATTGCCTCCAGGCGGAAGCGCAGCAACCAGAAAGCGCTTGCAATGCCAGCGGTAAGTGGAACGCTGAGCTTTAAGAAGCCCGGTTCGGAGATCGCAAGCATAAAACGTCGCAACCAGGGATTCTTCTGTTTCTGTAAAATGTGCGTAATCCCGCGATCACCCGGAAAGAATTGCGTCCGGCGGGCGATCCAGGAAAAGAGTATGGCACCTGAGAGTAGCCAGAAATAGAAGGCCAGGAAGATTTTTCCGCGCGAAACCGCCTTACGCCCCGAAAACGAGCTGGCAGCGGCGATGTGTTGCGCTTCGTTGACAACTGGTTTGACACTCTGTTCCAGGGTGATAGCGATCTGTGGCACATTTTCCACTGGTGAGATAGGCGCAACGGGTGTATGCTGTCCGAGTGGCTTTCGCTTAAACATAGGCATTTCTCCTCTTCCATATTTCACGCATCTGTTGCTGCTTGATCTCTGTTTGCAGACCAATCACCGGTCCTTTGGGAACCTGTACTTTGAGCGCGGCTGGTATGATTGTGATGTCCACTGGTGTACTGCCATGGACCGTGCCGTCAGCGTGGATCTCTACTGCTTCGCTGCGGCTTGTGCTGATGCGCAGCGTTTTGGCACGGCGACGGATAATTTTTGGCGTGAGGACGCGTCGCCCTTTAGTGATCGAAATAGCATGCCGGATATACTCGATCTTTTTGAATCTCGTATAGATCACAACATCTAACCAGCCATCGTTCATGTAGATTTCTGCTGCCACGTTCAGGTGCGGACCGTAGTATGGTGCGTTGCACACTGTTACCTGCATGGCCCGGTAAGTACGCGGCATCTGACTATCGAAAGTCAGGCTCATTTTCGGCGGTTTGAAGGCGAGCAGAGCACGCAACCCGTTCAGCATGCCTGTAAAGGTTGAGAGCAGACCTCGGCTCTTTACCGCTTCCGCAGAGGGGAAGAGCGCGGCTTCCAATCCCACACCTGCGACTTCCAGAAAAACATGCTGGTTGATCCTTCCCACGTCAATAGCACGCGCCTCACCGTTGGTAAAGAGTGCGCACGCATCTTCCAAGTTTTCAGGAATACCCAGACTACGGGCCAGGTTGTTCATGGTCCCTGCTGGGATAATACCAAGCACACTCTCGCTGCCAATCAGGCCGTGCGCGACGGAATGAATGGTGCCGTCACCACCCACGGCTATGACCAATTCAACATGTTCGGCGGCCAATTGCGCGGCAATTCCACGCCCTGAATCTTCGATAGTTGTATAGTAGATCTCAGGCTCGATGCCCTGGCCGCGCATCATCTCTACAAGAGCCGTTTCGAGGCTTCCCTCGTATATCTTTTGCTCAGCGAGGACAGATGCTCCCGCACCTGGATTAAGAACGAGTGCTGTGCGCATATGTGAATCCTTTTACAGAAAGTAGCAGTGGGCATCTTGTCCCAATTGTGTCAGAATAGTTCTCAACAATATCACGCGTCGTAGTGATCTAGAGACTCACATTTGAGAAGTGCCTGTTACCATAGACACGCAGAATTCTGCAAAAGAAGATAGGTAACAATGGATAATGCCCTGGATATTTTTCACGCCGCTGTAGACGGCGTGAAAAATATCCAGGGCATTATCCATTGTTGAAGAGGTACGAAGCAAAAAAACTAGTAGCGAGCGGCACGCTTGGCAGGATTTGCCCGTCGTGGACGCATTGCCGAGGCTGCTGCGGGTTTCCGCCTGGCTGGCTGCGGCTGCGATTCTGTAGCGGTAAAGGGATGCGCTTTGCGATCCCCTGCGGTTCTTGCGAATCGTGACGGTTTGCCTGCGCCTCTACCACTGCTATCCCTTACTCTGCTGGAATAGGGACGTTCGGATGAGGTAGAGCCTTCGGGCTGCCATGTAGATGTTCTACGCGTAGCTTGTTCTTGCTGTGGCCTTGGCAAGTCGGATACTGGATAACTCGTATCACGCCTTGGCTGTGCAGGTCTGCTTTGCTCCTGAGCAGATGAGAACGGTTTGCGGCTACGTACAGGCTGCTGCTCGCTCTCCTGATCCGGTGCGAAAGGTTTGCGACTACGTACTGGTAGATGCTGCTCGCGTTCCTGATCTTGCGCAGATGAGAATGGCTTGCGACTACGCTCGCCGTTCTGTTCCTGCTCTTGCACTGGTAAAAACTGCTTGCGACTACTGACGAGCCGACGCTTGCCATACTGCTCGCGCTCCGACTCTTGGGTGACCGAAGCTTGTGGTAGTGCGAGTTGGATGGTACTAATGGCTTCCACGTCGATCACAAGCCGCTGTAATACAACTGCCTGCCCTAAATTGCGCGCCATATGCCGCCATTTGGAGAGATCTGATGGTGCCAGCAGCGTAATCGCCTTGCCCTGACGCCCCATTCTGCCTGTACGGCCAATGCGGTGCGTAAACAGCTCGCTCGATTCTGGCAGTTCGTAATTGATGACCTGATAGATCCCTTGAATGTCCAGCCCGCGTGCAGCCACATTAGTGGCGAGTAGCGTCTGCACATGTCCACGGCGAAACGCAGCAAGCACATCTTCACGAGCACGCTGGCTCTTGTTGCCGTGCAATGTTCCCACCGTAAATCCAAGATTGCTCAGTTGTTTCCCTAAGCGCTCAACCCCAAATTTCGTTCGGCCAAAAATCAGGCTACTCTCTCCCTTAGCAGAATTCAAGAGGGTACAGAGCGCGGCTATTTTCTGATCCTGTGGTACCTGATACGCGATCTGTTCAATGGTGCTTTCCCCGCTCATAGCGAGGGTAATGGCAACGTTGACCGGATTCTTGAGGAATTTTTTCTGGAGTTTCTCAACCCAGTCCGGGATGGTCGCTGAAAAGAGCGCCATTTGGCGCGTGTCAGGCGTGGTTGTCAGAATGTCTTCGATGACTGGCGCAAAACCACTATCCAGCATTTGATCTGCCTCATCCAGCACGCATATACGCAACTGGCTCAGCACTAAACTGCCACGTTCGAGATGATCCTTCACACGTCCAGGGGTACCTACAACGATTTGTGCTCCATAGCGTAGTGCTGAAAGCTGATTGCCGTAGGGCCGTCCACCCACCAGCAGGGCCATCGAAAGCCGTCTGTTGGCTGCCAACTGACTCAACACAGCGCTGACCTGGACAGCCAGTTCGCGTGTGGGCACAAGGACGAGCGCCTGGACTGAGCGCTCTTTCTGGGCGACTTTTTCCACCAGGGGAATACCATAGGCGAGCGTCTTGCCAGAACCGGTAGCTGATTGTCCCACGAGGTCGCTCCCGGCGAGGAGTGCTGGAATGGCCTCAACCTGAATAGGCGTAGGCTCGGTAATTTTCATACTTGCTAGCACGGCACGCGTTGTGGGCAGCAAAGAAAAGTCATTAAAAGATGGCATGCAAAAAAGATCCTTTCGGCCAGTGCGCCTCTTAAAGCGGGCGCGGCACAGATCCCTGAAGGCACAATGTCACCAGGGAGTACCAGGAGCAGGCCGTAGGATACGGAAGCAATGCTGCTAGCTGATATCAAGTACAAATTTGTGTGCAGGAAGAGAGTATTCTACAGAGGATTGCTCAGAACTCTTTAGCATCTTTATCGGGGAACAGGATAGGCTAGCAGCCTGTTCCATGTCATGCAAACAATCGTAACGCTTAAATTGTACATGCTACAGAGCTAATAGTCAAGCCAAGCTCAAAAGAGTAGGAGTATCGGCGTCGAAACTCTTTCCGCACTCCCTTTTCCAAATACAACGGATTTTGGGCGAAAATCGCAAAATTGACGCACAAGCCATTGACCGCACCAAGAAAAGCATGGTAGAATAGCCAAACCTTTTGCGCTCCGGCGAGAAACACACGCAGGGCACAAGGTTGATACGGGGTAGTTACGCGCTATCCCGCGTAGTTGTATGCCCGCGAAAAGGCGCGGTGAAACCAGAACCCCTCTTATAGCGGGTTGCTGGATTTTTATGCTGACCATAAGATACGCGAGATTGCTCTTGTAGATACGTTGACGAATAGTATTGCTGATTTTGCAAAAAAAGGGTTATCCGATGAATGTCAAAGCTTCTGAGCCACCTGTACAGCGTACCATGCAGCGCATTGTGGTAGTAGGTACTTCAGGGTCCGGGAAAACCACTCTGACGCGTCAACTCAGTATGTTGCTGAGTATCCCAGCTGTCGAGCTTGATGCCCTTTATTGGGAACCAAATTGGACCCCTGCCTCACTTGTAGTGTTACATGAGCGCGTCGATGTAGCGTTGAGCGGAGATGCTTGGACTGTCGATGGGAACTATAGCCACGTACGTGACCTCACCTGGGGTCGTGCAGATACTGTGGTATGGCTGGATTACAGTTTATGGATAGTTATGACGCGTGTTATGCGGCGCACGTTTACTCGTATTTTCTCATGCAAAGAACTCTGGAATGGCAATCGAGAGACATTGGGAAATGGCGTTTTTACTAAAAATTCCATCCTGCTGTGGGCGCTACAAACCCACCGAAAGAACCAACGTACCTATACCGAACTGACGAGCCAGCCTGAATATGCTCATCTCCATATTGTGCGCCATCGTTCGCCACAAGCTACGCGTACGTGGCTGGCTGAAGAGATAATTGTAGGATAGACTTCGTGCTTGAAACAGAGAAGGCTCAAAAGGATAGACACATGTCTGGGATCGAAAACACAGCCGGAGACTTGCCGCAAGAGGCAAACAAAGCATTATCGGAGCAGAGGGCGCATATTCCACTGACTGAGGAGCAAATCCGCGAAGAGGAGATGCGGGCTGCACACGTCGGAGGGAAACTCACGCCGCTGGCTGGACTTATCTACATTGCTGACTACGACCCTGAATGGCCTCGGCTCTTTGAACGCGAAGCCAAGCGAATCCTGGCTGTACTTGGCAACGGAGTTCTGTTGCTTGAACACGTCGGCTCAACTTCAGTGCCGGGGCTTGCTGCCAAGCCGAGAATTGATATACTACTTGTTGTAACAAACTCGGCAGACGAACCAGCTTACGTTCCGGCGCTGGAAGCGGCTGGCTACATGCTGCGCATCCGCGAGCCAAATTGGTACCAGCATCGTATGTTCAACGGGCCGGACACGGACATCAACCTGCATACATTCTCACTGGGTTGCCCAGAGATCGAGCGTATGTTGCTCTTCCGCAACTGGTTGCGCAGTCACTCAGCAGATCGCCAGTTGTACGAGCAGACGAAGCGGGAACTTGCATGCCGGAATTGGAAGTACACGCAGAATTATGCTGATGCCAAAACTGCGGTGGTTGAGGATATTTTTACGCGAGCGCAGGAAACAATGAAAGAAGAGGCGTACAGGAACATTTCCTGACCACGGGCCTGGAGTTTGCTGTGTTGCCTATCTACCTCAAAAAGCGCAATCAGCAGAGTGCGACCTCTATTGGAAATGCTGCCCATTGGGACCGCAAACACCTCACCCTTGCGAAACAGGAGCCAGAGATTGAAGACGTGATTCGTCGCATCTATGAAGAGGATCTGCTGAGGCAAGAAGTCGAAATAGCGATTGGCGTCAGTTAGAGCCAGTCTGCGGAACGACGCAGAAGGGCGTTTTGTGAGAATTCTTTCTGGTACAAAACGCCCTTCTGCATCGTTCGGTTCTTGCTCTTTCAGCCGTGTTTAGATCGCGGTGCGTCTCCTCTTCGTCACAAAGAAGGCCACAACCAGAGCGATGATGCCCGCAACAAGGAAAAGAATGCCATCCCCTGGATTCAAGTGGGCAAACCCAAGGAACTTACCATCATCCGTTCCATTTGACGTTCCTGCTGGAAAGTAGAGCGCGGGAATGAAACTCAGGAAGCCCCAGATGAAGTAGACGACGCCAAAGACGCGGTTAAAGTAATGCGATTGGCCACGGAAAGCTGCAGCAATGCCCAGCAGACCCGTGATAAGGAAGATGACTTGAAGAATCAGGTTGGAATCGAAAATGCCGAGAATCGCTTGTATTCCTAAGCTATTTTCGGCTGGGGTAAAAAAGCCGATAATACCGAGGAGAGCAAAGATGATTCCGAGCACCACGGCCAGGATGCGATTTGCACTCCACTCAGAGTTCGTTCGCTGTAACATGTAGTCCTCCTAGACTTATAATAAGAGCCATTGTAGCTCTCTCTATAGATAACGTAACATACTCCATTTTGTGATACAAAAAGGCCCGCAATGAGCAGAATCCTCATTGCGGGCATATGCAAAACTAATTTTGCCAAGTGTCCTACTTCTCTCGTTTTGGCTTTGAAAAGAGTAGCAAAGGGTAAGAGCAGCAGTGTTCTAGACCAGAACGGCTGAAAGATCTCCTACCAACTCCTGAATTTCGCGCAGACGGCGCTCCGCTAATTCAACATTCTCTAGAGCTTGGGCCAGAATCCGTTCTTCCAACGAAGCGTAGGAATCGGCGATTTCGGGATCGATTGAGCCAACCAGCTCTAAGGCGCGATTGAGTTTTGTGTCAGGTGTTGCATATGCGATTGTCATGATGTGCTACCCCTTCAGTACATTCCAAAGTCTCAAACCGAAAGCAAGGATTTTTCGTTACGTGAACGCTTTCCTGGAATTATCTATCGCATTTGACTTCTCCTAGTTAATACGATAGTTGCCAAGCTTTGGTTACATCTCTCGCTTGTTTGCTGGCTGAGTTTGTAACCGCCGATCCCAACCTCTTTACATCTACGTCTATAATACATGAGACAGTGAAAAAAGCCAAATAGGTCTAACCAATTTTCCTATATAACTGTCTTACAAAGTGCTATGGGTCTTTGACGCTTCGCTCTCTCCCTACCCCAAACAGAGAATAGGACGATATCTCCAGTCCGTTTGCCTATCGATCAGACATACCATCCTTTGTTTACCAATAGACCGACGCTACTTAACTATGACTGTCAAATTCATGCCAGCGTGAACAGTGCAAAAGATATTGTATGTGCCAGCAGTTGTGAATGGGCCAATGCTCACGCTTGGTCCGCTCAATATTAAAGCTCTCAGAGCAGGAGCACCGTTGGGTGGCGTCGCAGGTTGCTGCGTCGCACCATTCCACTGACCATAATCAAAACTATGGTAGGAACTCACGTCCTGGGAGATTGTCAGCGTGCCGCCCTTGCTCAGCATAATACAGGATTGCTCAAACGTTGAGACACCTGTCTTCACGGTGTCGCCGCCTGGGCAAGCAGGTGCCTGTGTCGCGGTGGGTGCGCTGTTAGCTGTGCCAGGAGATGCACAGGACATCAATACAATGCTACCAAATGTGAGCGCGGCCAGAAGCAGAACCAATACTCGCAATTGTTTCTTTGCCATGATACGAAAACCTCTCACGTTGCCTCGTGTAACGGTCCTACAAAGTGTTATAGGTCTTTGACGCTTCGCTCTCTCCCTACCCCCAAACAGAGAACAGGACGATATCTCCAGTCCGTTTGCCTATCGACCAGAGAGTATCGCCCCTTGTTTATCAATAAGCTGACGCTACTGAACCATTACTATCATATCCATGTTGGGGTGAATCGTACAATAGATGTGGTACGTGCCAGCAGTTGTGAACGGACCCACGCTCACAGCCGAGCTAGTCAAGTTCACATCCTTAAGCGCAGGAGCACCAGTGGGAGTTGCAGGCTGAGCCTTACCGTTGACATATTGGCCAAAATCCAGAATGTGGATGACGGAGCCTGTGTCCGGAACAAGTTTCAGCGTGCCGCCCTTACTCAACGCAATGCAGGGTTGCTCAAACGTTGAGGCACCTGTCTTCACGGTGTCGCCGGCTGGGCAGGCAGGTGCCTGTGTCGCGGCAGGTGCGCTAGGGGTGGTGTTGGCTGTGCCTGTGCCAGGACGTGCACAGGATATCAATACAATGCTACCAAATGCTAACGCGGCCAAAAGCAGAGCTAGTGCCCGCAGTTGTTTCTTTGCCATGATACGAAAACCTCTCAAGTTATCTCGTGTGAAATATACCTTATCCTCAACCCACTCTCTATCCCCATATACTATACGGCACCTGAAAGGCTTCTGACAAGATCTGGGTATACGGTATATAGTTCTGAAATAACTAGCGAATGCTAGCGACTCAGCTTTAGATGGAATTTTCAAACAGGGGAACCAGTATCCTCCCTACGCTTTTGGAGAAACCACCAGGGATGGACTACAAGGTCATCTGACCAACCATCCTCTATCCCATTGCCAAGGCTTTGGAACTATTTTTACACAAACCTCTTCTATTGGTTCCTAAATGCTTATCCCAGATAGCTGAGACGCTGAGAATAAGATGAAAGAACACGCAAGTTTTACCCCTCTTGTGATTGGAAGAGGAACCGTTACTTTCATGCAAGTAATATAGCATACAGAGAAAGAAAGAGCAAGAACGCGAGATACCACCCCCAAGGCTTTTTAATTCTCGCCAAAAGCGGGAATAAAGAGGGCGGCAGCCCTTTGCTAGGTGCGAGGTCTCCCCACTTTTTCCCTTTCTCTCTGCCGCCAGAGGCGGCAAAAAGGGAAAAGTAAAAAGCCCTGATACCACCCCAGACACGCCTACACAAACAACTAGACGCACCCTCTACCCGCTTGTCAGGCCAGGTGACGTGCACGCTTGCTGATGAAAATCTACGGTTCACCTTGACATATATTGAAGCAGCATGTTATACTTCGAATGTCCCAAGAGGACTGATCCAGGGAGGAAAGAGACCCTGGCATCAACCAGGCGAGAGGCCCCGCATTGGGAATCCGAAAGGAGCTTTTTATGAGACCAATGAAGAAACCAATACGCCTTTTAGGGGTTGTATTTCAGATTGATCAAGAGTGCCCGTAAAGACGGGCACGCCGAGCCTCTAGCCTACTGCCAGTACCTGGTAAACCGAGACTATCGACAGTAACATTGCATAGCCGGTTTTTATCGATAGACTGTATCGCGGGTTGGCGTGGGGAACTAGAGGAAGACCATACACAGGGGCATGTAAAGCGATGTCCCCCTTTTTCCTGACTGTAGATCTCGTTTTGAACGTAACACGGGAGTTGTGCAGAAAAAAAAAGAAAAGAGTAGGCCCAGACTTTTATAGCCTGGGCCTACTCTTTATTACCAGCAAAATTATTCATCGCCCAGCGAGAGAATCGCCATAAACGCTTCCTGGGGAATCTCTACACTGCCCACCATCTTCATGCGCTTCTTGCCCTCTTTCTGCTTCTCCAACAGCTTGCGTTTGCGCGAGATATCACCGCCATAACACTTAGCCAGCACGTCTTTGCGCATGGCTTTGACGGTTTCGCGGGCGATAACGCGTGAGCCGATGGCTGCCTGGATGGGCACCTCGAAGAGCTGGCGCGGAATCAGCTTGCGCAGTTTTTCGGTTAAGGCGCGACCCAGGTTGTAGGCTTTATCGCGGTGCAGGATCAGCGAGAGCGCATCAACGGGCACACTGTTAACGAGGATGTCCAGCTTGACCAGATCAGCCTCCAGATAGCCGCCGTAGGTGTAGTCCAACGAGGCATAGCCCTGAGTGCGCGATTTGAGCTGATCGTAGAAGTCAGTAATCAGCTCGGCCAGGGGAATTTTGTAGGTCATCAGCACACGTTCGGATTCGATATATTTGAGTTCCTTAAAGGTGCCACGTCGCGTTGTCACTAGGTCCATGATCGTGCCGATATAGCGCGAGGGTGTGAACAGCGAGATATCCATCACTGGCTCCTCAATCTTCTCAATTGTGCCTGGATCGGGCATTTCCGAGGGATTATCGATTTTCAGCAGTTCGCCAGTATCCCTGGTGACATAGTATTCGACGCTAGGGGCTGTCGCCAGAATGTCCAGGTTATATTCGCGTTCGATGCGTTCCTGGATAATCTCCATGTGCAGCAAGCCTAGGAAGCCACAGCGAAAGCCAAAGCCCAGCGCGTTCGAGGTTTCCGGCTCGTAAAACAGCGAGGCATCGTTGAGTTTTAGGCGATCCAGAGCCTCGCGCAAGAGGGGGTAATCGCTGCCCTCAACTGGGTAGATACCAGCAAAGACCATCGGCTTGGACGGCTTATACCCATGCAGCGCCTCAACCGTGTCTAGCGCGGAAGGGATGGTAATCGTATCGCCCACGCGGCAATCCTTGACATTTTTAAAGCCAGTGGCGATATAGCCCACCTCGCCTGCGGTCAGCGTTTTCGAGGAGATTAGGCGTGGATGAAAGTAGCCCGCCTCCAGGATCTCGGTCGTGCTGCCAGTAGCCATCATCACGATTTTTTCGCCCTCGCGCAACTCCCCATCCATCATACGCACATAGGCGATCACGCCCTTATAGGAGTCGTAGTGCGAGTCAAAGATCAACGCACGCGGGGGCTGCTGAGGCTCTCCCTTGGGCGCTGGAATGTGTTTGATGACCGCCTCCAGAATATCCTGCGTACCGATGCCCTCTTTGGCCGAAGCCAGGATACACTCCTCTTGGGGCAACCCAATAATATCCTCGACCTCCTGTTTCACCCGTTCAGGTTCGGCGCTGGGCAGGTCAATTTTGTTGATAACTGGGATAATACTCAGGTCGGCCTCAATTGCTAGGTAGAGGTTTGCTAAGGTCTGGGCCTCGACCCCTTGTGTGGAATCGATGACTAGCAACGCACCTTCACAGGCGGCCAGACTGCGCGAAACCTCGTAGGTGAAGTCCACATGACCAGGCGTGTCGATCAGGTTGAGTTCGTACTGTTCACCATTGAGGGCGGTGTAGAGCATACGCACAGCCTGGGCCTTGATCGTAATGCCCTTCTCGCGCTCCAGGTCCATCTGGTCAAGCGTCTGCTCCATCATTTCGCGCTTCGTAATGGTGCCGGTGAATTCCAGTAAGCGATCTGCCAGCGTGGACTTGCCATGGTCAATATGCGCGATAATACAGAAATTGCGAATATGAGCTTGATCAGTCATCAATAATTCCTCCGCACAACACCTCATCGCCGTCAGTACCGTCGTAAAAGACAGCAGCCTGCCCCGGCGTGATGGATCGCTGTGGGCGTGCAAATGTGACCTGGACAGATTCGGCGTCCAGGGGAGTGACAAGCGCTGCCTGTTCGATTGCCTTGTAGCGGATACGTACCAGCGCGTTGAACGGCTCTGTGGGTACCTCGCCGCTGAGATAGTGCATCTTTTTTACAATACAGGTGGAACGCAAAAGGTGCTCCGCAGCCCCGACGACCAGGGCGTTACGCTCAGCATCGATCTGCAACACATGCAGCGGCTCCAGCGAGGTCAAGCCCAAGCCCTTACGCTGCCCGATGGTATAGTAGGCCAAGCCGCGATGGCGTCCCAAGGTCTTGCCCTCCAGATTGTAAATGGGTCCGGGCCGTGGAATCTGGATGATGCCATTCGCTTCGGCTGTTGCACCGACGGCCAAGGGAGCGCGGTCCTCATCTAATGTCGCGGCATAACGGTCAATAAAGCCGCGATAATCGTTTTGGGCTACAAAACAGATCTCCTGACTTTCCGGCTTGCTGGCTACGCTCATGCCTCTTTCGGCTGCCAGGGCACGTACTTGCGGCTTAGTATATTCTCCCAATGGGAAGCAGGCGTGCGCCAATTGCTCTTGATTAAGCACATGCAGCACATAAGACTGATCCTTGTCGGGATCGAGTCCACGCCGCAAACGTCGCTTGCCCGTCAGAGGATGGTCGTCCACGCGCACATAGTGGCCCGTTGCCAGATAGTCGGCGTTGAGAGCCAGGGCACGCTTGAGCAGCAGGGTAAAACGGATATGGCGATTGCAGGTCAGGCAAGGATTGGGCGTGCGCCCCGCGACATATTCCTGGTAAAACGCGTCAACCACATGCTCTTTAAATTCCTGCTCGACGTTGACCAGATAAAAGGGAATATCCAACATGCGGGCCACGCGTCGCGCGTCGTCCACTGCCTCTAGGGAACAGCACTTATTTTGGGCAACCTTTTCCAAGTCGTCATCCTCGATCATACCGGGTTCGGACCACAGGCGTAGCATAATGCCAAGCACCTCGTGCCCCTGCTCTTTCAGCAATGCGGCGGCCACGGAACTGTCCACGCCGCCGCTCATCGCGACGACAATTCTCGCCATGTTTTTCCTCTTCTGATTTCTTGTCGGATAGGTGTGTACAATCGCTTGGATAGAAAAAAAGGACCAACCCCGCAGGCTAGCCTTCGGAAAAAATACAGATGTAGTTCTCTCAATAATGCCCTGGTAGAAAACCACTTGACCTCTGCGGGATGTTCCTGGTAGAATGGTCCCAGTCTCCAGGTGTGTGAGGCGGCATCAGGTTATCTGCATTGCTTCGATCCGTTTGAGGATACTGCAATAGTTTATCAAGCCAAAGATAGCATAGTCCGCTTCACATTGTCAAATTTTCCCACTCGCTCGACTGGTGATTTTCTTTCGTGTATAATAGGCACGACTGAAGGATATGTTCGCATGTTCCTGAAGTTTCGTCAGCAATAGGCGAAACAAGCCGGATGTTATAAACGTTTTAACCTTAGAAGAAATCGCCGCTATTTGAGAAAATCAGCCCGCAACAGCCAGCACTCTCTGAGAAAGGCCGCCGGGCAGGGAGTTTGAATCATGCCAAAGAAGACCGCAAATTCGCGAAGTGGGGCGCAGCGCAGTAGGCCGAGACAGAAGAGCTTTGAGCTTGTACGCCCTGTCTCTGACGAAAATGTGCTTGAGACAGTGGAAAGCAACGAGGAAACAGAGATTGTTGCTTCTGGCGTCGTAGAGATGGGAGAGGTTGAGACAAAGAATATCCAAGAGAAAATCCCGGTTGCCGCTACGGTGTCCGCTGATGGCCCTCCCAGGAGTGTCGCAACGCGCATGGCCGCCCGCCGCATGGCCGTGCAGAAAGCTCCACGTACACCAGCCAATACGATTGCTGCGGAAAATTATGGCTATGTGCGCAAGGATCTGGTCTTTATTCTCATCCTGGCCATTATTATGTTTTCAGCTATTATCATCATGCATTTTGTGCCTGCAATTGGTGGCTAGCCGAGAAATTGGTCTAAAGAAGAGAAGCTCTTATTCAGATAGGGTGAACAGAGCTTCTCTTCTTTTCCTGCTTACAATCAGGAGTGAGGTTGGAATAGGTCTCACAGCCAGGAAAAAAGCCTGGGGTTTTGTTAGTGCACCAACGGACCTGTACCCAGGCCCGCTGGTATGCCGTGCCGATGAGCTGCTGGGATGGTTACCCCTAAGACACGCTGCATGGCCATAGTGTGGCTACAGTCACCCCAGTCATGAAAAAAACGACAGGTGCAGTTCCACTCACCATTCGTATAGTTGGTGGTGTGAACATCGTTCTCACCCCGAAACGTCGCTTCAAAACGAGTAAATTGAATGCGTTCGGGTTCCTCTGCGTAACGTTTGGCTTTTGCGATCTTATTAATCATGCTTGAATTCACGGTGATGCACTGCCTTTCCAGACGTAGTAGAACGACGTATAGATGGCGGTAGAAACGTCCGCACGCGCCACGGGATGAGTTACCTTGTTTTAAAGGGTCAAGGACTGAAGTTGAGAAACGCTTCAGTCTCCCAGAGACGCCCTCTCCGGGTCCGCGTTCCTGCGAGCGTTTTTCCGTAATCCGTAATGGTCGCGCTGGTGTTGCGTGGTTAGCCAACTTCCCTGAGTGCGCGATACTCTGCTGTATGGAGACGCATACATTCGTCCACATTTGCCAACAGATGTGGCAACTGGTCTTCTGCTCTTTTCCCTCCAATCTCTTCTATATCCCCTAGCAGGCGTGTGGCTCTGAATGGAAAACAAATCGATGAGCCCTGCAACGATGTGCGTAGACATGCTGCAATAAAAAAACACCAGAAGACAACATGCTCCTAGTGTTTTGCTGTATGTATTTCGCGCGACGCAACCTCTGAGTGAAGTGACGCTGCTCGTGATGTGATTGATGCTAAATCCATAGACACCACCCGCAATCGTGTAATCGAAACAAGTTCCAAAAAATCTCGCGTCCCATCGCTCAATTCTTTGGAATGATGAGTTCCTGTCCGCTAGATTTCCGTGATCGAATGACAGTAGTATACCATATCCTCGCCAAAAAATCTACTGCTGGCAAATATATCCACTAATTTCAATATAATGCCTTTATTTAATCAATCGCATCTAGACGTTCCACGAGCATACGCGAGGCTTCGTGGGTGCCAACCTGCTGAGAGAGTTGTTCGTGACACAAGGTTAAGCGTTCCATACGTGCCGTAATGAATTCGTGTTGTGCGGTACCGAGCGCCGGCCCTGTAAGCGCCTGCCTGGCCGCGCTATACTCCAGATCAATCTGTTGGAGTAGTCGAGTAATTTCACTCTGTCCCATGAGTGTTTTTCCCCTTTGTGTAGAGATTTTTTCCCCAAAAAAGCTATTCAGGTTTTGCTTCCTGCTGAATACTAGCCAGACTCCCTATATACCAAATCTGACAAGAGTTCAACACGCTCCGGGCACATTACCTAGCTATAGTATAAGCATATGATCGATGTGTTACAATAACATATATCTATCAACTGAGTAGCAACTAGGTAGCATCTGGCAACAGACAACATCAGGAGAGACTCAGAAGAGCATGCTGTTCTTTTTTTTCATAAGAGCAATATTTTTAGTAGTGATAGAACTGGTAGTGTGTTTTGGCGAGAAGGACTACGAAAAATGAAATCGAATAATCTTTTAAGGCGTGAACGTGAATTGCGTGGGTGGTCCCAAGCGCGAGTGGCTGAAGAGGTTGGTACGACTGCGCTGAATGTTGGGCGTTGGGAGCGCGGGATGTCGCTACCGTATCCCCATTTTCGTGAGAAACTTTGCACGCTTTTTGGCAAAGATGCTGCAACGCTTGGTTTGCTCGAAGCTGAGGACAAGCCAGTCGGAGACATAGTTGCCTCACCTGTAAAAGTTTCTGGTGCCACGTTACCTGCTTTCGTTTTGTATGATCCTGCGATTCCTGTGCCGTCTGCGGGTAATGCGCGTCTGGTTGGGCGCGATGAGTTGTTAGTGAACCTGAAACATCATTTGTGCGGAGAGGCGCAACCCGCGATAGTAGCGCTCAACGGTCTGCCAGGTGTGGGCAAGACCGTGCTAGCAATAAACCTGGCCTATGATTCTGAGGTGCGTACCGCTTTCCCGGATGGGATTCTTTGGGCGGGCCTTGGTCCGCAACCCGATGTGATGGAGTTGCTGGGCCGTTGGGGCGTATTGCTAGAGATACCTGCCGCTGCCGCTGGAAAACTGGGCACGGGCGAGGCGTGGGCACGGGCGATTCGTGCGGCGATTGGGCAACGCCAGATGTTGTTAGTCATCGATGATGCTTGGCAAATCGAAGAGGCGTTGGCCTTTCAGGTGGGGGGACCGCGTTGCGCGTATCTGGTGACAACACGCTACCCTCATCTGGCTGTGCAACTGGCTGCGGATGGCGCGTTCGCCATCCCAGAACTGGCAGAGCAGGATGGGATCACGCTGCTCTCCCGTTATGCTGGCGAGTTTGTGCAGCAAGCACCTGAAACGGCCCAGACACTCGTCCATTCGGTGGGAGCGTTACCCCTCGCATTGACGCTGATGGGCAAATACTTGAGCATTCAGGCATACAGCGGCCAGCCGCGTCGCTTACATGCAGCGGTGGAGCATTTGCGCGATGCGCGGGCGCGTTTGCAATTAAGCGAGACACGTGCCCTGGCCGAACGCCATCCAAGTATTGTGAGTGGTACAACCTTCTCCTTACAGACTGTAATCGCTGTCAGTGAGCAACCATTGGATGAGCAGACGCGTGCGGCCTTACATGCCCTGTCTGTTTTTCCGGCCAAGCCCAATTGTTTTTCTGAAGAAGCCGCGCTAGAGGTATGCCAGGCGCCAGTGGAAACGTTGGATAAGCTGTGTGATGCGGGCCTGATGGAGAGCAATGGTCCCAATCGCTATTGGCTGCATCAGACGATTGCTGATTATGCACGGCCCTCTCTGGCAGACCCAGCGGTTTCTGAGCGCATGGTGAATTATTATGTGCATTTTGCGGAAGAGAAGCACGTCAACCACGAACTACTTGCAACTGAAACCAGCAATATTCTGGCTGCGCTCGAAACCGCGTATGCTACCCATCAGTGCGAGGCACTGGTGCGTGGAGCATGCGCAATAGCTGATTTCCTGTGGGCGCGTGGTTTGTATCGTGTCGCTGAAAAACAACTCAAACGCGCACATAAGGCAGCCAGGATTCTGGGTGATACACACAGCATGGTGAGTACACTCCTCCACCTTGGCCCAATAGAATTGGCCTGGGGCAATATCGTTCAGGCCAGAGACTATTTGTTGGAAGGGTTACAACTGGCGCGTCAGGCGAACAACGAGGAGCAGATCAGCGGTTTATTAGCAAATCTAGCTTTTGTTGAAGAGGAACAGGGAAACTTTTCCCAGACAGAGGTCTATTTCAGCGAAAGTCTGGCACTTGCACGCAAACTTGGTCAGCAAGAGCAGGTTTGCCGTTTGCTGACTGGTCTAGGCGTGTTGACTGGCAAACGTGGTGATCATGATCGAGCACGGTCCTATTTTCGCGAGGGTCTGGCGCTCGCACGCCAGTTAGGACTCCGCGAACGGATTACTGCACTGATCCTTGACCTTGGCCGGGTGGAGTATGAGTTTGGTAACTATCGTCAGAGCGAGGTCAATTATAGAGAGGCAGGGGATCGAGCTGAGCGTTTTGGCTATCCAGTAATACACGGAGTTTCCCTGATCTATCTGGGTGCGCTCATGATGCGTCAGGGACATTTTGTCCAAAGCCTGGATGTTTTGCAGAGAGCCTTAGCCCTGTTACGCAAAGTAGGCAATCACCTCTGGATTGGTCAAGCATTGTTTGAGCTTGGAACACTTGCTGCTATCGAGGGCGATGATCAACAGGCGGAGGTGTATTTCCAGCAGTGTTTAGAGAGTGCGCAACGCACGAGTGATCGCGAGACGATGGGTGTGTTGTTTGATGAGCGTGGAAAGCTAGAGGTCCGGCGTGGAAACTATCAGCAAGCAGAACACTATTTCCGCGATGCGTTGCAGATTGGGCGCGATCTAGGGTTAAAATGCCTGATCTGTTCAACCCTCTTTTCTTGGGGTGAACTGCATATGCAGTGCCAACGTCTCGACGAGGCTGAGCTGAGCTTTCGAGAGATGTATGCGACGGTACCGATGGGTCAGCGCGAACTGCGAGCTATGAGCCTCTACGGTCTAGCACGTCTGGCTACTGCCCACCACAATTGCTCGGAGGCCCACAAGCAAGGACAGGCCAGCCTAGCTATCTTCACGGCCATTGGCCATTATCGAACTGCCGAGGTCGAGAAGTGGCTGGCAAGTGAGGATGTTCCTTGCTGATACTTCCTTTAGGGAAAGCACTCTTATCGCAATAAACGGCCTGCGCCTGGAGCATACTTACTACATACATGCTCCAGGCACAAACCGTTTTAACGTTTAGCTATCAAGAAAGGTTGGGTGTTTTACCATCCGCCACCACCACCGCCAACCCAGCCACCACCGCCCCAGCCGCCACCACCGCAACTACCACAGCCACTCCGTCTGCTGCGACTGGAGCGCTCATACGAGAAGAACTTGGTAATGCGCACGATACGAACGATCCTAGTAAACCTACTGCGGCTAGATCTGCCCCAACCATTATTGCCACAACTGTTGCAGCCATTGCCCCAACCATTATTGCCACAGCCATTGCCACAGCCATTATTGCCGCAGCCATTGCCGCAGCTATTGCCCCAACCACCACCACAACTATTTCCACAGCTATCGCCCGATTCGTCGCCCCAATCGTTGGAACGCAAACCCGCGTGGTTCTGAAGAGCACTCTGTGCTCCTTGTAGCATCTGTGCTGTCACGATCTGCGCTGTTTGGTTTGCTGTGCTCGAATTTGCGCTTTGGGCAAAAGCACCTGAGGTAAACAGCGACAGGCTCAGTGTCAGGCAGAGGGCGCAGGCAACACCCAGTTTTCCTAATTTCACCATCGAGGTTCCCTTTCGTTTCTGTAAGCCGTCAGTTCACAAGCAATGACAACATTCCATTTGCTTGTGGGAGAAGAAGGAAGATAGACAAAAAAGTGTCTAGCGTTGTCTATCTGTTCATTTAGACTTTCCATGTCTATGGCTTTACTATAGGGATCCTCTACAAACTGAACTGAGGATTTTTAATGACACCACAAATTGACGCCAGGAAAGAAGAGCTTTTGCGATGCTCAATGAGGCTATTTAGTATAACAAGATTGATAACTTCATAAGTGTACTCGTACTGCCTGACTAGCAAGGCAAGCTGCCACAAGCGTTTCCCTTGCACCACTTTGCGACAAGAAATTATCAATCAGACAAAGTCTGTGAGAATAAACACTAGCCTTTCCGTCTACGCTTGCGCATCTGCCAGCGTAGTGTGCTAGGCACATCCTGGGTTAGCCACCAGAGCGCACCTGCTGCAAATAACACGAGGATTGGCTCGATGGGTGCGCGAAAACGGGCACTGCCATAATAGGCCAGCGCCTCAGCTAGCGTGAGTAGGAGAATGGCACAAGGAAAGAGCAACTCGCACCAGTAGCTTTTCAGGGCCACCAACAAACCGAGCGCAGCCAGGATGAAGATGGGAATAGGGAAGGTTGCAGACATCACCAGCACAAATTGCGCTGAGGTTTGTTGAGGAAAGCGATACATGGGCAGATCTGCTTCAGGCGTAATAGGCGTCCATAAATTGCGCAAGTGATAAACCAGCATAGCCGGCATGGAGCTGAGATGGGT
>JBDTBU010000274.1:0-3780 GCA_039923935.1 Ktedonobacteraceae bacterium
GCGTCCCTCGACTATACACGCATAGAGCATACCAGACTGTTATGGAGAACATAAGATGACACCAGAACAATTATTGCAACACTGTGAGAAATTAACGCACGCTGGCCGTTTGCATCATATGGTTGAACTTGGGAGCCTGGCAGCGAGCGATGCCAGTGTGCACGACACCATTGCTGTGTTTGCCCAGGGTGATGTCTATCAACGCTTGCTGGCAACACAATCCTGCTATGGGAGCCGTAATACTGCTCAGGTATTGCGGGCACTTGCAGATCCATCGCATAGTGTGCGCTCACTTGCGCTTCATCTCGTTGCATTGATTTGTAGCAATGACGAACTGCAAGTTGCACTGAATATGGTACCATTGGATACGAAAGAAGTGCTCTTGCGCTACCTGTATAAGCGGCACAAGCAGGACGCGGTAGATGTGTATCTTGAGGCTTTGGCAACACGCCAAGATGATACATTGCAGTATGTATTGTCGTTTGGTTCACGCGAAGTGGTCGTGCGCCATCTTGGGCAGGTTGTTGGGCAGCTTGATCTTGTTGGCTGGAAACGTCTGGCTCGTCACTATCCTGATCTTGTGGTGGCACATTTGCGTACCCAAGCTGCCGCTGCTCAAACGCTTGATCCGCAACTTGTGCTTCAGATTAATGCGGTGCTGCCCTTGCTGGTTCGTCGCGTGCCAGACCAAGCGCTTGATTTGGTGAGAGCACGCAGTATGTACGTCCCATTAGAACGCCTGGATTTGCAAGTATTGGTGTACCAACGCCCGAACGAGATGGCCGAAGTGTTCTTGCAGACAGATGAGCAGAGTCACCGCCTCAATTTTAACCCTATCGCACACTGCCTCACTAGTGAGCATTTGCTCGCTCTGTTCACACGTTATCCAGGTGCGATAAACTATGGCTGTTTTGCCAAACTCAGGCCGCAGCAGCGGCTTGCGGTCTACACTGCTTGCGAACGTGGCTGGCGCACCTCAGAAGGTGTTTTGCCGTATCACATTGTTGCAGCCTTGCCAACTATGCAACGTCTCCAGGAGGGACGCCGTCATCTGGCTCTGCCTGCTTTGATAACACGCCCACAGGAGCGTTTTCCCTACGCTGCATTTCTGCCCTGGGAGGAAGCTCTTGCCCTGCTCAATACGCCGTTGCGCTCCCCTGACGCCGATTTACGTAGCGCCGCACTCAAGGCGTTGATTGCCGCGACTCGCTATCAACGGACCCATCTCGCGGATGTTCTCCAGCTTGTGCGCAATCGTCGTAATGAACAAGATCCCGTGCGGCGCGAAATACTCACCGCCCTGGCAGCGTTGCCGCATGGCATCTGGCGGGCTGAGCACCTGGACGATCTAGCTCAGATCATTCAGGACGCGCTCAACGCTACGGACCTCTCGAATGCTACCGCACAGTCTATGGAACGTCTCGTTGTGCACCTCTTCCCGTTCCATCCAGAATGGTCTGCTGGTCAGATGGCTATTGTGTATAGTAAGCGTGGGAACGTTAGCATCTATCGCCTCGACAACTATCTCTCTGACACCGATATCCGAAATCTTGCTCCTATCCTCATGCCTATTCTGCAAGCCTGGCAGCGGCGTGAGAGCGAGGAATTATTGGTTGCATTGGCAGTTGCCCTGGGGAGGCGGTTACGCGTGTTCGATGCATTGGCCGATCTCCTCGAAGCCACGCTCAATCAGACGTTGTTATCTGGCGTTGCGAGTACGATTTTGAATCTTTTTCTGGAGCATCAGCACACCCGCGTTTATTTGCTTATTCCCAAGTTATTGAGGCAGGATAAAAGTGCGATTACCCTCTGGTCTGTCTCTACCTATCTCCACCGCTATCGTCAGGATCTGCTCACCCCCTTCCTGGGTCAGCATGCTTATAAAGGTCGTTTTGATACGGGTCGCACGCGCTTTGTCCTGCCCCTAAGCGATGGTTTCCATCGTTGGACACCAACACAACAAGAGATCTTTGCGTCCACACTTCTGGAGATCGTCCACGAGCAAGACCAGCATCACGCAACCTCCGTGCTGCTTGCCACCATTCGCCGTCTGGCAGCCATGCCATTTATCGATCCCGCATTGCTGATTCAGTTTGCCAACGATGAGCGCCAGCCGGTACGTGAGGCCACATTGCGGGTACTTGGCAGGCTGGACGCGGGCCAGGGCATACCAACCCTGTTAGATGCGCTAAATGATGAGCGTGCGCGTATCGCGATTTACGCGTTACGTGGTGCACTACTTGTTATGCCTGTGGAGGAAGCACTGAACCTCTTGCGTAAAGCCCCGTTGACACAGGTAACGGTGGCAAAAGAGGTCGTGCGCCTGATTGGTGAGCTCTCTTCGGAGGCCGCATACCGTGAATTACTGACGTTGGACGCTCGTGATTTGCATCGCGATGTGCGTGTGGCCTTGTTGCGTGCCCTGTGGCCTCATGGAGAGCGAGCAGAAACTTGGGACATTTTCACTCGTGCTGCTCAATCCCCTGATACAGCCATAGCTCGCGGTGTGATATACATCCCGGCTGATGGTCTGTCGCCAACTGCGCAGAAGCGTTTGGTCGCCCTGGTAGCAACCTTGCTGGCACACCCTGAACCAGAGGTACGTATCAACGCGTTGCAACGATGCAGCCAGCACCCACTCACAGATGATGGACATGTGCTATTCGCGCGTTTGCTGGCCTTGCTGAATTCGAGTTTACCGGATGAATGTGCTAAAGCTGCCCAGACAGTTTTTGCAATCTATACGGGAAACGACGCGGCACTTGTGAGTGAGGCTGTACGTGATGTATTGGGCAATCGCCGCGCTCTGCAAATTGTGTGTAACAATTTCTCATCCGCATTGCGCTCCAATAGACAGTTGCTTTTGCCTACCACGCGTACTATCCTGGCAGCACTCGCAGAAGACCAATTGACGCTCACTTTGCGCATTGGGCTTCTCTTTGCAGGTTTACCCTGGGAGGAGATTATGCCAGCGTTGATGAAGCTAGCAGAGAGACTCCATGTTGGTGCAATAAACACAGCATGGAGAGCGATTCAACAAGCTGCCACGCGTCCAGATGCTCAACTGTTTGATTTTGAAATGGCGCTGGCAGCCAGTGATAACGAAGATCTGCGTCGTCTGGCCCTGGTCACTTTGGTTGCGCAATCAAAGCAGGTTGGTGGTTGGAGCGATGAGCGTGTCGCACGTTTAGAAAGATATAGAGATGATCCTTCGCCGATGGTGGCGGAGGCAGCGCAGTTTACGTTTGTTTCGTAGAGGTGTGAGTTTTCCATACAGGAGATGAGCAAAGCAATCTTTCGACTCATCTCCTGTATAGCCGAAAACTACCTAAAAGTAGTCATCGCGTAGGCTTCCGTCATATCTGCCGCTTATGCGACAGCACTGTTTGAAAGCGGTGTCCCGAACCGCATGGGCAGAGATCTTCTTTACCAAGCTTCTCGTAGAGATCCTTGTCTCCATGTACTACACGCACACCGCGTTTGACGGAAGTCTCGGAAGGATAACCGCGTCGGCGTTTACTGGTCTGTTCAAAAGCGGGAAAAGTCCCTGATGTTTGTTGGCTGCTGGCTATTGTATCCCATATCTGTACCCGCCTTTCTGAATTTATAGGAATATCGAACGAGGCTATTATAAAGTGAAAAGAGATTTCTGTCTATATTGCCAGCAACGCTATTTTCTCTCTATTTCCAATTATGCTACAATGGTTCATATTTCCTCTCTGAGAGTGGTAATGGTCAGTTGGCTTACCCTACTCTTCAGGGATGTCTTAGCCAACCCTT
>JBDTBU010000275.1:0-21149 GCA_039923935.1 Ktedonobacteraceae bacterium
GCTGATTGGTGCCGAGATGCAAGCTCCCTCCGAGCATCAGCTCTTTATTGATGCAAGAGATATACTGGATAAAGGTTTTGCCTCCTAGATGTTTACTGTCTTTTGTTTCTATTTTTCGGGGTGCAAAAATATTTTTGCACCCCGAAAAATAGAAACAAAGATATTTATTTAAAACATGTTATTCGTGTAAAATCTTGCTTTTTTGTTGAAGGTTGAGTATAATTTTAGCACAACACCGACCTGTTCGACTCGACAACTATTCAAGAACGCGGTTCAGAAGGAGCTTTCATGCGCGATTACGAAATCTTTAAACTGGGCGATGTCACCTTGCAATCGGGTGTCACATTGCCTGATGCCTTCATTGCTTATAAGACCTACGGCACATTGGACGCCAAGAAGAGCAATGTCATCGTCAATCCAACTTGGTATGCAGGTGAGCACACCGACAATGAGCGCATGATCGGTGAGGGAATGGCGCTTGATCCGCAAAAGTATTTTATCATTGTGCCGAATATGTTCGGGAATGGCCTCTCCTCATCGCCTGATAACACGCCCGCGCCTTTTGATAAAGCCAACTTCCCGCATATCACGATCTACGACAATGTGCGCTTGCAACATCAGTTTATCACCCAGCAGTTCGGCATCGAAAAAATCGCGCTGGTGACTGGCTTCTCAATGGGTGCCCTGCAAACTTTCCAATGGGGAGCCAGCTATCCTGACATGGTTGAGCGGCTTGCTCCACTTGCTGGGACAGCCAAGACGTGGCCGCATAATTTTGTGTTTCTGGAAGGTGTGAAAGCGACACTCCAGGCCGATGCCGCGTGGAACCACGGTTGGTATACCGAAGCGCCAGCCATTGGTTTACGAGCTATGAGCCGTGTCTACGCCGGCTGGGCGCTCTCCCAGGCATTCTATCGCCAAAAACTGTACCAGACAGTGGAATGCCCGACGCTGGAAGATTTTCTGGTCAACGAATGGGAGAATGATTTCCTAACCAAAGATGCAAATAACCTGTTGGCTATGCTCTGGACGTGGCAGTATGCAGATATCAGCGCGAATTCCACCTACAATGGGGATTTTGAGCAAGCCTTGAGGAGCATTAAGGCACGCGCAGTCATTATGCCAAGTCGGACGGATCTGTATTTTACGCCTGAAGATAGCGAATATGAAACCAGCCTGATGCCTAATGCGACCTTTTGCCCCATTGAATCGATTTGGGGCCATACAGCAGGAGGTGGGTCCAACCCTGTTGACGCGCAATTCAATAATGACAGACTCAAAGAATTACTGGCCTGGCAAGCAACATCTGAGATGTGAGTCTCTTCGTCGGGTACTTTGTTGCGGTAGATTTTTGTGTGTGGTGAATATACTACACACAAAAATCTACCGCAAGCGCTGAGGCTCAGAAAAATAAACTGAGCAATTATCAAAACAGTCTTTCAGCAAAGCACAAGGCTGTGGTACAATAGCTCTTGGAATTCACGAATCTATCGACCAATCTATCTGTGGAGCTTTGCTATGACATCATCTGCGACCATACCCACAAAGGTCTTCATTGGCCCTGGTCTCAGTCCCTTTAAACACATCGTCACGATCTTTGGCGTGATTTTTATTAGCGCCCTGGTCCTCTGGATTGGCTTCTATCAAGGCTTGTTTCAGGGTGGTTCGGCTGTGGGCAGTACAATTGTCGCGGTCCTCTTTATCCTGGGCTTCATCTATTATTTGCGTTTGATGGCTCCCGTGCCCTTTACGATCAATCTGGAAGAAGCAACTCTCGCTAAACGCAGTGAAAATGGCGAGGCGATTGAGGTGCGCTGGGAAGACCTAACGCACGTCAAAGAGGAGTTCTTTCCTAGCGGCAAGCGTATCAGTGTTACGGCCTTCCGCAAGCCTGCCACGCCCCAGGAGAAACCCAAAGCCTGGGCCGTTTACCGCGACGATGTGACCGACCTTGATGGGCTAGCTGAGGCGTTGCGCGAAGTTATCCCTGACACATGTGTGTGGATAAGCGAGAAGGTTCACGAGTAATTCGTGCACAACTCAGAATTGTTCTGCTTATACTTCATTGAAGGTTGTCCAGCCCGTTTCTGAAATGCTTACTTTAGTATAGTAACAGTGGTTGTCTTAGAATAGAAAACATGGTATACTTGAGCAGTGAAGATACACAGAGGCTTTCGTTGGCGCTTTGTGCCAGCGCAGTAAGGTAGGCTTAAGCGGTCATGAAGTCAACAGAAATAACCACAACGCATCATGCCATGTGCCCGCGCTATGAACACGCCATTCAGCTTCTCGGCAAACGCTGGACAGGTTTGATTCTCGATGCTCTGCTAAAGGGTCCACAGCGCTTTTGCGAGATGACTGCAACCGTAGAAGGTCTGTCTGACCGCGTGTTAAGTGATCGTTTACGCGAACTGGAGCTAGAAGGCATCGTCGAGCGTCTTGTCTATCCGCAGATCCCCGTGCGCGTCGAGTATCGTCTCACCGCCAAAGGGCACGCGCTCCTACCAGTCGTCGAAGCGATCCACCAATGGGCCGAGACCTGGATTACGCTGCCATCAGAGTGTCCAAACGGAACAAGCACCGATGAAAAGAATCGATCTGCTAAATTACAATAAGATGAGGATGTGACGCTGAGTTATGGAAAATTTATGGGCACCCTGGCGTATGGCCTTTATCGCGCCAAAAACACCGAAATCCGATGAATGCATTTTTTGCACCCAACCAGCCGCTCAACGCGATGATGAGCATCATATCATCTATCGCGGTGATCTATGCTATATCATGCTCAACCTCTACCCCTACAATAATGGACACCTGATGGTCGCGCCCTATCGGCATGTGGGCAGCATCTCGCAGCTTGATTCCGTGATGCTAGCTGAACTGATGGCTCAGGTCCAACTGGCCCTCAGTGTGCTACGTCTGGTCATGAACCCCGACGGTTTCAACATGGGCATCAACGAGGGCAAAGTCGCGGGCGCGGGCTTCGCCGAGCATACACATTTCCACATTGTGCCGCGCTGGAACGGTGATACAAACTTCATGCCGGTCATCGCTGATATCAAGGTTATGCCCGAACATCTGGATAACGTGTATCGGCAGTTGAAAGAAGCGATAGCTAAGGTCAAAAGTGAGCAAAGCTGACGCCCAACCATGGCCCTGCTGACTTTTGTTGCTCTACTCACCATCTTAGTCTAACTCGTATTTTTTCCATCACGAATATATGGTACAATGCTCTTATTCAACTGTTGATCCCTTGGCGTGATAACAGAGAAGCCATCTGGAACAAACTTTGCTAAAAAGTACTGCTTTGCATCCACCTGATCCATTCAAACGTGCTATCTGTAAGCCAATCAGAGCAGTATTTCTGGCTACATTTCAGCGGTATTTTATTTTAAGTGCCATTCACACATGTATAGGAGATTTTACATGTCAGAGAATATTTTGCCAGCCTCATCATCTCTATCTGCTTCACCTTCTCAGCGCTCACTCCAAGGTACAAGGGAGCATGGAGCGCTTGATGCGGATAGTATTATTAAGAACGCCCCGGACCCCGTTTTTGTAGCTGATCTCGATGGTAAGATTCTCTCCGCCAATGACGCCGTTTATGAGTTGCTTGGCTTCCGCACTGATGAGGTATTAGAACAATCATTGTCGCGTTTTATCAGTGTTGAGGAAACTCGCGAGTTCACTGCTGCTTTGCGCGAGGTTATCGAACGCGGTGTCACTCGCAATGCTCGCCTTAATCCTCGCAGCGCCTCTGGCGAGATTATCTCCACCATTCTGAACGCCTCTGCCCTACGCGATACTGACGGGAATGTCATTGGTGCTATCGGTATCCTGCGTGATATGCGCGAGCTTGATGAAGCCCTGGCCTATTCGGATAGCCTGGTGAAGAATGCCCCAGACCCCATTTTTGTCTCTGATCTGGAAAGTAAGATCCTCTCGGCCAATGATGCCGTTTATGAACTGCTTGGCTTCCGCACTGATGAGGTGCTAGAACAATCATTGTCGCGTTTCATCAGTCCTGAGGAGACCCGCGAGTTCACTGCCGTTCTGCGTGAGGTCATCGAGCGCGGCGTTACCCGCAATGCCCGCCTCAATCCTCGTAGTGCCTCTGGTGAGGTCATTGCTACGACGCTCAATGCCTCCGCTTTGCGCGACGCTGATGGCAAGGTCATCGGTGCTATCGGCATCCTGCGCGATATGCGGGAGCTTGATAAAGCTTTGGCCTACTCCGATAGCCTGATTAAGAATGCCCCAGACCCCATTTTTGTCTCTGACCTGGAAAGCAAAATTCTCTCGGCCAATGACGCCGTTTATGAGTTGCTTGGCTTCCGCCCCGACGAAGTGCTAGAACAATCGCTGTCGCGTTTCATTAGTCCTGAGGAGACCCGCGAGTTCACCGCTGCTTTGCGTGAAGTCATCGAGCGTGGTGCTACGCGCAATGCCCGCCTCAATCCCCGCAGCGCTTCCGGCGAGGTCATTCCCACGACGCTCAATGCCTCTGCTCTGCGTGATGCTGATGGGAGGGTGATTGGTGCTATCGGCATCTTACGCGATATGCGTGCCTATGAGAAAGTGGTGCAGGATCTTCAGGAATCTAAAGCTGAGCTACAGGAGAAAATTCTGGATCTGGAGAAATTTGAGGAAGTTGTGGTTGGACGCGAGCTAAAGATGATCGCACTCGAAAAAGAAGTGGAAAATCTCAAACGCGAACTAGCCAAGTTTTCTCCAAATTCGGTCAACCGAGGATCGAAACTATGAGTGAAGCGCCCGCCTTCTTCGAAAAAGCGTCCTCTTCCCCTATCATCGATCCAGAGCAACTGCAAGCGGAATATAGAGAATTGCAACGGCAGACACAGGCGCTCGAAAGCAGGGTGCGCAAAGGCGAGGAGCGCAGGCGAGCACTGATGCACATTTTGACTGACTTGAACACGATGAACCACAAACTGAACGATCAGCGCAAAGCTATGATTCATATCCTAGCCGACTACGAACAAGATCGCCGACGTCTGGAGAAACAGACAGAACGTCTCGATAATTCACGACGGGCACTGATGCATATCTTGCAAGATTCCTATCAATCCAATCTGCGCCTAGAAAACAGTCGCAAGGCTATGATCCATATTATGAGCGACCTGCGCGAAACTACAGAAGAAGTGAGGCACCGTGAGCAGGAGTTGCGTGAGAAGCAAGAGCAACTGGTTCAGGCGGGCAAACTGGCGACATTGGGCGAACTAACGACTGGCATCGCCCATGAACTCAATAATCCTTTAAACAACATTGGCCTCTTTGTTGGCAATGTCATCGATCTCATCGAACTCGGCTCCGCTGATACCAACCCTGAAATTCTTTTACACGAACTCGCTGGTGCGATGCAACAGGTGTTCAAGGCGACAGAAATTATCAGTCACCTGCGCACTTTTGGACGGGCTGCGCCCGTGAGCTACGAGCACGTAGCTATCTCACAAGTTATTGCCAGTTCTATCTCGCTCATCCAGGAACAGTTACGCCAGCGCCAGATCGAGATTCAGACTTACCTACCTGTCGAGGAGATTATCCTCATCGGCAACGCTATTCAACTGGAGCAGGTTTTCCTGAATTTACTGACCAATGCGCGTGATGCTCTGGTTGATAGGCCAGAGAAACGTATTACAATCACCTGCTCAGTCGATGCAGATAGTATTGAAATTCGTGTGCATGATAGCGGCCCAGGTATTCCAGCCGAAATCGAGCAACGTATCTTTGATCCGTTTTTTACCACCAAAGAAGTGGGAGCGGGCACTGGTCTGGGCCTCTCCATCACCTATAGCATTATTCAGGAGCATCAGGGTACTATTACTGTTGAAAACCATGCTGGTGAGGGTGCCCTTTTCTTGATCCAATTACCACTCACACGTGATATACCGGAAAGGGATATTTCTCATGGATAAGGTACATATACTCATTGTTGATGACGATACTGCTCTCCTTCAGGCGCTACCCCAGGCAATCGCCTTGCGTATGAAAGATGTTTGTGTGGATATCGCCGACTCAGCTTTGGGCGCACTCCAAAAAATTCAGGAGCATGAATATGATACCATTGTCAGTGATATCAAGATGCCAGGCATGGACGGTCTTGCCCTGATTGAGCAACTCCAAGTCCTATGTCCCGATACGCCAACACTCCTGATCACCGGCCATGGCGAGCGCGATCTTGCTATCCAAGCCTTGCGCCTGGGTGCCTACGACTTTATCCAGAAACCCATTGATCGCAGTTACTTTATCACTGCTCTGCAACGCGCTATCCAAGCTCGCCAGATGCGCCGCCTGATCGCGAACCAGCAACAAGCCCTGGAACAATACACCCACCAGCTTGAGCAAACGGTAGCTGAGCGTACGAGTGAGTTGGTTGAAGCGAATGCCGCGAAAGATGTCTTTATGAGCATGGTCTCACACGAACTGAAAACTCCTTTGACGACGCTCAAGGGTATCACCCAAATGCTCTGTCGGCGCGTCGAACGCGGTGATTCGGTTGAGTTGAAAAATCTGACCCTGTTGGAGAGTTCTGTCCGCCGTATGGAACTGCTGGTGAACGATCTCCTCAACACCTCTCTCGTTGACACTGGTATGTTCTCGCTGTACCGTCAGCCTTACGATCTCGTTGCGGCCTGCCAGGAGCTACTCGCCGAGTACAGTGCAGCCACGGGTGCCTCTTTCCATATCGAGATGCTCGCTCCAACCCTGGAAATCGATATGGACCGCGAGCGCATCGGTCAAGTGATCCTGAACTTGCTCTCAAATGCTCGTAAATATGCACCCAAAGACTCGCGCATTACGGTGAGAATTGAACGCCAGAATGAGCAAGCGATCATCTCGGTGAAAGATTGTGGTGTGGGCATTCCGCCAGAAAAACTCGTGCATATTTTTGAACGTTTTTATCGCGTGCCTGAAATCGATATCCAGACAGGTTCCAGTTCCGGCGTTGGTCTGGGACTCTACATTGCGCAAAAGATCATCGAACGCCACGAGGGGAGTATCACCGCCACCAGCGTGCCCGGTGAAGGCAGTATCTTTACTATTTCCCTCCCATTGTTGCGAGAGAGTGAGTCAGACCTTGAGTCCACCTCCCCCCAGGCAAGTTCCACAACACCATCTGGCTCCTCTGGCTAATAATACGTCGCTTCTCGTGCAAAATGCGCAACTGTATACGCATTAAAACGGTAATGCTCCCCCTAATCCATACAGTAGCCATAGTACGATAATCAGCACCCAGAAGAAAATGAGGGTTAATCGACCTATTGGTTGTCCAAAAAACTTCTTCCCTTTGAACCACTTCAAGTTCATAATGAATGCAATTCCTACTGTGCCGAATAAAGCAACTTCAAGCAGGAGTGACCATCTTAATATTGATGAAATTAGAGAGAGATATACAAGGCAAATGATTGTCCGGCGGAGCACCTCTTTGTTTGCGTCTGAGTTAAAAGCATATTGGCTCTCCTTAGGCTGGAGAATATTCTCCAGGCGCGTTTGGACATAGCGCATATCAATCGGGCGTTGCGTCGTATCGGGTGAAAGCATTTCGTCGAGGAGCGTACGTAGCGCGGGTGAAGGTGGTTTGGGATTGCGTGAGGGTTCACCTGCTGCCAATTCGAGCGGGTCACGACCTGTGAAGAGGGTTTGCAGGGTCGCGCCCAGGCCATAGATGTCTGCTCTTCTGTCGGTCTGGGCGCGGCCATATTGCTCTGGTGAGGCGTAGCCTGGCGAGCCGAGTGGGGTGGTATCCCTGGCCTTCCCAAAAGTAAAGTTGCGTGCAATCCCGAAATCGATCAAGAAAAGCTCCTGCCAAGGTGTGAACATAATGTTGGCCGGTTTTACATCGCGAAAAATGACCGGAGGATTGTCTGTATGAAGTTCCTGTAAGATTTGCGCAAGTTTGAGGCCGACGTGAATGGCTTCTTTCTCGTCAAAATAACCGCCGGGCATCTTTTGCAGGTGTTCCTCCAGCGTCGAACCCTGGATATACTCCATAACCAGATACCAGTTCTCGGCATCGGTGAGATGCTCATAAAATATGGGCACCCCGTGCATGCCCTCAAAACGCGAGAGCATCGCTACTTCACGATTGAACGTTTCTGTCGCATCAATGGACTGGCGTGGGGTGAGCGTGCTAAGCTGGATGCGCTTAATGGCTACCATCAGCTTCTTCTGGTTCAGGTCCACGGCGCGATAGACTATCGAGAAGCCACCTCGCCCAATTTCCTGCTCAATCCGGTAATGCTCAGCTAGGATGGTTCCTGGCAAAAATGTGATCGGCTCACTCTGCTGATTGGACGCTGGCGGATTCCCAGCGCTGACTTCCTGCACTACTGGTGGCACACTGTTGACGGGCACAACCTGAAACATGGCGGAAGATGTGGCCGCCGTTTGGACAAGTGGTTGCTGACAAGCGACGCAGTGGGTCGCGCTTGCAGCGTTAGCCAGCCCGCATTCATCGCAGAACAGGGTCATCAATGAGTGTTGCACTTTTTGTCTGTATCCTCTTAAAATGAACAACAGCAATCTGAGTAAAAAACATGTTTTTCATGGACACTTTGCTAGAGAAACCGCAGATCTAATGATAACTCATCAGGATTGTATTGTCAAAAAAGCGCTACCATTTGGAGCGAACACGTCATCTGAAACAACACATTTGCTCGCTCTGGGATGACTTATGAGCTGTCCTGTAATATAGAAATACTGGAGAGGAATCCTATCGAGGCTGTGTTTTTTTGAGAAATGAGGAAGCGATCAATGTTGATGACTGGCTCCGTGCTACAAGAACAACAGCGAGACCTATTGCAACAGGAGCGTGCGTTGGTCAGCGAACTGCACACGCATCTGGCTCAGTTTGTGGAGATAGATCCCGCCCGCGTCAAAACGTTGCAACAGGTGATGACAGCCCTGGACGAGCTTTTCCTGCTGGTAATCGTGGGCGAGTTTAACGCGGGCAAATCAGCAACCATTAACGCGTTATTGCGTGCTCAGGTCATGCAAGAAGGTGTGATCCCCACTACGCACGCGATTACGATGCTCCGCTATAGCACACAGGAAGCTCACAAGCAGCGTGGAGATGGCACACTCGACATTGGCTATCCAGCCACCTTTTTGCGAGATATCACGATTGTGGATACACCTGGTGTGAATGCTGTTTTGCGCGAACACCAACAACTGACAGAAGATTTTATCCCACGCAGCGACCTTGTACTCTTCATCGCTTCCGTTGATCGGCCCTTTACCGAGAGTGAACGGGCATTTCTCGAACGGATGCGCACTTGGGGCAAAAAAATCGTGATTGTGCTCAACAAGACCGACCTTTTGCGTACTCCCCAAGCGCTCCAGGAAGTACTGGGCTTTGTCAGCAACAATTGCAAATCTCTGCTGGGCTTTACACCGCAAATTTTCCCAGTTTCGGCACAGAATGCCCAACAAGCGCAGCAAAGTTCTGGCCCGGAAGCCACGAGTCTTTGGGAACAGAGCGGTTTTGCCCCCTTAGAGCACTTCCTCTTTTACACACTCGACGAGGTTGAGCGCATCCGCCTCAAACTACTCACGCCTCTGGGTGTTATGCAGCGTTTATTGACGGAGACACGTGGTGTTGTGGGCCAGCGGGCCAACTTGTTAGCAGAAGATGCACGCACGATTACGACGATTGAGAACCAACTTCAACTGCACCGCGAAGATATGGAGATCAATTTTGAGCATCGGCTTGGCGAGATCGAGAACATTATCCTTGAGATGCGTGAGCGCGGTGATCGCTTCTTTGACGAGACGATACGTCTGGGCCGCATCTTCGACCTGCTACACCCTGAACGCATCAAAAACGAATTTCAGGCGAAGGTTGCCGGAGATAGCGAGCGGCGTATTGATGCGACGGTGCAAAACCTGATCGACTGGCTAGTGGAGCAGGAGCAGCGTTTCTGGCAGGATGTTATGGAATATCTGGATCGCCGCAAAGAGGTCAGTGCCCGCCGCGAAACCGCGATGATGGGTTCAGTTGACCGGCAATTTGACTATAACCGACGTACTCTGCTACAAGAGGTTGCGCGTACAGCCCACAGCGTTGTAAGCACCTATGATCGGGATACCGAAGCATCCGAACTTTCCAGCGGCCTGCGCAACTCGGTTGTTCAAGCCGTTGTCGTTGGCGGCGGCGGCATTGGTCTGGGAGCAGCGATTGTGGCCGCGACGACTGTGGCCGCACTCGATATCACCGGCGTGCTGGCGGGTATCCTGCTACTTGGCGTGGGTTTCTATATTGTGCCTGCCAAACGCAAGAGCGCCAAACGTGACTTTAATCTCAAGATGGATGAACTCCGCGCCCGCCTGCACCAAGCCATGGGAGAGCAATTCCAGAAGGAACTCACCAATTCTAGTCGGCGCGTCATAGATGCTATTGCACCCTATACGCGTTTCGTGCGTGGCGAGCAAGATCGCACCGAGAGCGCCCTCACTCATATCTCGCACATGGAGAGCGAGACGCAACGTCTCGGCGATGAAGTGAAAAGCTTGCAGGGATAGACGGGCAGGGTAGCAAGCAGGCAGCCTCCGGCTGTCTCTTGCACTGCTATTCGTTCCGCGTATTGACTGCTGAGGTATTCGTGCGCTCCTGGAACTTTTGCGCACGCTGACGCAGGGTACTAGCGGCGCGTGCAGCATCGAAATCAAGCATTGTGCTGGCCGCTGGGTCGCTGGCGAGATGCTCAAAACGCTGCGCAATACCCAGGATCGTGCTAGGATCAGTAATCCTTCCGTCACGGACGGCGTTATAGGCATCCACGAGTGTCTCAACCTTGAGCGCTTTGCCCTTAGGGGAAGTACCCGTAACCTGCGGAGCGGCCTGCGCTGTTTGGGAAGACTGCACGACGGCGGGATCGGGTGTGCTCACTTGTGGAGATACGCTCTCTCTCAACACTATCTGCCCGCCCGACGTGTTGGGCAGGATTGTCGGCTCCTGGATGCGCACCCAGTTCACCTCAACACCCCAGGTCGCGACCTGATCCTGAATACGCCTACTCAGCGCGTCATTGATGCGGTCCCAACGCGTGGCGTCGGCGGGATTGAACGAAGTGGTATCGTTGCTCGCGTGCATATAGAGACTTTGCGACCAGGTCACAAAATCAGCCGGCGTTAGCGAATTAATCATGCTTTGCAACGTGCCCACAAACAAGATCCGCAAGCTATTCTCCCAATCTTTCGCCATCAGGGCCGCGAGATGTGCGTCATCGGGCCACAGATGATAGGAAATTGTCGCGTTCAGGCGCACAAACTGCTCGCGTGAGATCAAGACCCTTTGCTCCTCACAGGTCCAGGTCGTCTCTTGGATATTTAAGCGCCGTGTAACCTTTTCCCAGGGCATGAGCAGGTTGAGTCCTGGATAGAGCGTATGCGTATATTTGCCAAATGACTCAACAATATCAACATACCCTTCTTTGGTTGGATGAATGCCACGCCGTAGTGGGATAAAGCCCAAGGCAGCCAGGAATCCCAGCGTCACCAGCGCAGGCATCCAGCCAAAGGCCGCGCCAACGCCGAGTGTGACAAACAGCGCGTACCCACACACCGTATAGAGCAGCCAGAGGGTATCGCTATCCCCAGCAAAGTATAACAACGTCCCCTGGAGAATCGCCAGAGCTAACAGCAGGATGCCCATGACTGGCAGGGCAGGATGATCAGGTGGCCCCAGGAGAGTCGCGGGCAGCGTAAATAAGAAGACCAGGATAGCGAAGGGTAGCGGAACAAGCAGCGGAGAGAACTGACGAGCGATGGTTCCCAGCGTCTCCTTGCTGATGAGGGATGGCCTGCTCCAGTGGAGCACATCGCTCTCGGTATCAGGTGAGAGATGATCTTCTGTGTCGATGTGTGCATCTTCAAACTGATCTGCTTCCACAACGTGTGCATCTTCAAACTGATCTGCTTCTACAACATGTGCATCTTCAAACTGATCTGCTTCCACAACGTGTGTATCTGCATCCACGAAAAATTCAAATTCTAGCGCGTTTGCATCCTGTGCGCGATGTTCATCTTGCTCAAACGACATATATGCTCCCCTCTCATCCGCGATTCTGAACGCGAACGCTGTTCCTTCCTATCTCTGCATTGGTCTGAGGAGTTATTTCCGTTTCGCCCCACATCCTCCGCCGCCCTTTTTAGTCGAGCAACCGCCACTACAGCCACCAGTAGAGCCACATGTGCTACATCCCCCGCCGCTGTTCTTCTTTTCGCTGGTGCTTTTGTCAGCGCCACTACTACAGCAACTCCCTTGTGAGCTACAGGTACCGCAGCCGCCTATTGCAGACTGTTCTGGTTGATTCATAGGCATCTGAATCGTCTCGCCACTCTCCAGCATTACCGCAACGGATGAGCGAGGAACGCTGACAGAGACGACTTTGCCCGGCCCACTAGGCGTTTCTAGCAAAGTACCTATCGCAGGCATCTCTCGTTTTGCCTGGATATAATTGTCATTCTCGTAGGAGAGACAGCACAGCAGGCGGCCACAGACCCCGGAGATCTTGGTTGGATTGAGAGGGAGATCCTGCTCTTTGGCCATCTTAATAGAAACCACGCCAAAATCGCTGATCCACGAACTACAACAGAGAGTCTTGCCACAGGGTCCAACACCGCCTTGTAACTTGGCCTGATCGCGTGCGCCAATCTGGCGCAGTTCTATGCGTGTGCGAAAAGTCGCCGCCAGATCGCGTACCAGGGCGCGAAAATCCACCCGTTCGTCGGCGGTAAAATAGAAGGTCAAGCGACTGCCATCAAACGTATACTCTGCCTCCACCAGCTTCATCGGCAGTTTATGCTGCCCAACGTGATGGGCGCATTGAACTAGCGCCTCTTTTTCCTTGCTTTTGAAGGAGAGCATCATGCGTAGCTCATCTTCGCTGGCTACGTGCAGGACAGGTTTAAGCGGATCACTGAGATCGCTTTCCGCCATTTTCTTTGAGGCAAGCACCACCCGACCGGCTTCTATGCCGCGCACGGTCTCTACAATGACGTACTGGCCTGTGGTATAGGACGCCCCTTGGGGATCAAAGTAATAGATTCGCCCGGCTGGACGAAATCGAATACCTACAATGATGACACTATTCTCTATCGCTAGCGACATACGTACCGATCCTTGCTAACCCCCTGGGTAGGTGAGACATTCCCTACGCTGAGCAGAGTGACTATAGTCAGGTCGTCACAACTTACCTTGACGTGTCTGGTGCAATCTACATCTCGTTGGTTAGCAAGATAGCCTCTGCTACCTCGCGCATCGATTTGCGATTGTTCATGCTGGCCTTCTGGATTTTGCGAAAAGCCTCCTGCTCACTCAAGCCCTGCTTCTCCATGAGCAGACCCTTGGCGCGTTCGACAATTTTGCGTGTCTCCAGTTGGTCGGTCAGGCTGCGTGTCTTCTCTTCCAAAGCGCGAAACTCGTTGTAACGAGCTAGGGCTACCTCAATTGCAGGTGTGACCTCGCTCTCACGTAGTGGTTTCACAATATAGTTGACCACGCCAGCTTCTTTGGCCCGTTCAACCAAGGGTAGGTCGCCAAAGGCAGTCAACAGCAGGACTGGGGCGATCTTCTCCTGGGTGAGAATCTCAGCGGCGGCAATACCATCCATATCGGGCATACGAATATCCATAATCACCAAGTCCGGGCGCAGTTCGCGGGCCTGATTGACCGCGCTCACTCCATCACCGGCCTCGCCAATCACCAGATATCCCTGGCGAGTCAGAACATCTTTCAAATCCATGCGTTGGATTGTTTCATCGTCAGCAATAATGATGCGTGTAGGCATAGTGCTCCCTCTCGGTAGTTTTCCCCCAACACCACGTTTCAATATGACAATGGTATACGTGCGATTGCCAGACAAAAACGCTATGCGTGCCGGATGTCGCAAGTATACCATACCATTGTCGAATCAGGAACTGGCCTAGCGCTTACGATCCCGTTTCTGGAAGTAGCGCTGGTTTGAGCGATACTCCTGGTAGAGGTTGTCGTTTGACCCTTTGACGCCCTGTTTCGTAACTGGCTGGGACGCTTTTGTTTCAAATGTTGGTGCAGCCTGCTTCGCGTTTCTGCCCGATGCGACATTACCGTTGACCATCTTGCCCAGGCTGCTCGGAATGAGATCAAAGCGTGCCATGACGATCAGTACAACGACGAGGATCGCCAGGAAAATCAGGATGGAACGTGTCAGTTGGAATGGTCCCCAAGGAGCGTTCCACTGGAAGAGTACTGCATCCCAATGCTTCGCCTGCATGTAATTGGTCACGAAACCGCCCAGATACTCAGCGACCAAGACGTAGATCATCATGCCCCAGAGGTAGCGCATCTTAAAGCGCGAAGGCGGACGGTTAGAGACAGCACCCGCTTTTGACGCACTGACTGCTGGCTTCTTGGTTGACACTTTCTCTTCTTGGGCGTGATCCACCGATTTGCTACGGAGAGCGCGGGCCATGCGTGCAGTATTGGGATCGGCCTCTGACGCACCTTTGGACCCTCTGCCAATGCTTGTAAAGAACGCTGGTATGCGCCGACGTGGGATCTGGGACTCGCTGGGACGCTCCTCGACCGCAATCTGTGTCACGGGCTGCATCGCCTCTTCCATCGGCTGCATAGTTGGCGCATCGGCCTCTACCGTCACCAGACTGGGACTATTAGCGCGATGCACGCGTTTATATGACGCAGGTTTGCTGGCCTGAGTCCTTGGTGTTTTTGAATTGGACTCTGAATTCATGGTATGTCCCCTTTGTAGATACCTCTGGCTTGCACACAGAGGGAGAAACAAGACTCCCTTGAAAGAGGTTTGTTTCCGTGTTTAGGTTTAAGTTCCTGACGATTCGCTGCTCTCATTGTACTGATTGTTTTGTGAAGGCTCTTCACCATACGGATTTTCCTGGCTGGCCAGTTCTCGCGCCATATCCAGATTAGCAGTGCTCGCGGCAAGTGGCTCTTGTGGCCGATAAGGCTGTGAGGGATAGGCAGGCGAGGGCTGCATTCCCGTTGGTATCGGTTGCACATACGACGCGGGTATCTGTTGAGCGGGATGGCGCGTGGGCGGTATCATCGGCACAGCAGCGAACATACCCTCCAACGCTGCCAGGCCCGCACGTGCCACATCGTCATCGCGACCCGGAGCATTGCCACCGCTGACTCCGATCCCGCCAATCGTCGCACCATTCATGCGCAACGGCCAGCCACCGGCAGCCATAATAAACTTGCCCTGGCTCATCTCGGCCATGCTTGAGGCAAAGCCAGGAATTGCAGCCCCCCATTGAGCCACCGCATCTGTGGACTGATTAAACATCACGGCAGTCGTGGCCTTGGCTAAACTAATATTACCAGTAGCCCATCCATACGGACTCATCATTCTTTCAAAGAGGACCAGATGACCACCAGCATCGACAATCGCGATACTCACCGGACTGCGCAACTCACTCGCACGCTGTTTACAAGCTTCGAGAACCCTACGTGCAACGTCTATGGTTAAACTCACGAAACGCTCCTTTTTGACGGCTGCAAAATGAGATACCGTCCAATATTTCAGCAAGCACTATTTCTATTGATGCAAGTATAGCAGATGTACAGAACGCCCGGCAATGGCAATAGAAACTAACTCAGTGCGTTACCCGGTGGGCCAGTCTCTTGTACACTCTTTTGACCCGTTTCCTCTTGCTGCACATAGTGCTGCAAAGCCCACATCACTTCCGCGTTGAACGAGCGCCGATGCTCGCGTGCTAAACGCTGTAACGCATCGTGCAATTCTTTCGGATAGCGAGTGTTGGTGGAAACAATCTGTTCGTTTCGTTCCATAGCAACAGTGTAGCACCACTTTAGTAACATTACCAGAGCGATACTGGCGTGAAAATCCCATGAGCACGGCAGGCATGGGGTTACAACCACTGGCTTGCTTCTATCAGCAGATAGTACTATCACTGAGAGTTCCCCACATGAAATATATGCGCAATAGAGGCTCAAACGCTACTTCATGCGCATGCCGAATTGCTGAAACAAGAATGCAAAGACATCGCCGCGTGCCTCGATGATCTTCGCGGTGGGTTTGCCCAGGCCGTGGCCGGCTTTCGTTTCGATGCGTAGCAGGATGGGTTCCGGGCCGCTTGTGGCGGCTTGCAGGGTTGCGGCAAACTTTTTCGCGTGGCTTGGTACCACGCGGTCATCGCTGTCTGCAGCCATAATCAGGGTCGCGGGGTAGGCCACGCCTGACCGGACATTGTGCAAGGGTGAGTAAGCGTAGAGAAACGCGAAGTGCACGGGATCTTGCTCCGCGTTGCCGTATTCGGATACCCAGTAGCGCCCAACGGTGAATGTGTGGTAGCGCAACATGTCGATGACTGGCACCTCGCAGAGCACCGCGCCGTAGAGATCGGGACGTTGCACCATGCAGGCGGCTACCAGCAAACCGCCGTTGCTGCCGCCATTGATGGCCAGACGCGAACTGTTGGTGTAATTGTTGGCGATCAGCCATTCAGCAGCCGCGATAAAATCGTCAAAGACATTCTGCTTTTTCTCCAACATCCCGGCCAGATGCCACTCTTCTCCATATTCATCACCGCCGCGCAGATTGGGCAGAGCAAAGACGCCGCCTTGCTCCAGCCAGAGCAGGTTATGGGATGAGAACGTTGGGGTCAGGCTGATATTGAAGCCGCCATAGCCGTAGAGTAGCGTGGGATTAGTGCCATCAAGTACCAGACCCTTCTTGTGCGTCAGGAACATTGGCACGCGTGTACTATCCTTCGAGCTATAGAAGACCTGTGTTGTCTCGTACTGCTCAGCGTCGAAATTCAGGTGTGGGCCGCGCCAGAGGCTCAGTGTTTCCGTTAGAAAATCGTAACGCAGAATGCTTGGTGGGTAGAGAAAGGACATGAAATTGAGAAAGACCTCGCTATCGCTAGGCTCGCCCGTCACCTCGGCGATAGAGCCAAGCGCGGGCAGGGCGATCTCGCCTAAAAGCTGGCCTTCCAGAGTGTAACGTTTGAGTAGATGGTGTGCGTCATGTTTCCAGGTTATCACGAACTGCTGGTGCACTACCTGCACCGAAGCGATCACGTCCTCCTGCTCTGGCAGCACCTCGCGCCAGTGTGCCCGTTCAGGATGCTCGATATCAATGGCGATAATGCGCCCGCGTGGCGCGTCGAGATTTGTGTGAAAGTAGAAGCGTGGACCAATATTATGCGCAAAACTGTAAGCAGCGTCGAAGTCATCGAGCAGGCGCACAAACGGACCGGAACTCTCCACCTCACGATAGTAGAAGCGATTTTTGGGATCAGTCCCCAACCAGACGTGCAACAGCAGGTATTTTCCGTCGTCGCTAATAGATGCTGAGAAGCCCAACTCTTTGGCATCTGGTCGCTCGTAGATGAGCTGATCCTCCTCCTGAGACGTGCCCAGCTTATGCCAGTAGATACGGTTATAACAGCTTTGGTCCGCCTCTGGTACACTGCCAGGCTGCGGGAAGCGGTCATAGTAAAAACCAGAGTTATCGTGTTTCCAAGCCACGCTGGTGAACTTGCTCCAGCGAATCACATCCGGGTAATCCTCGCCACTATCTATGCGGCGAACCTTCACCTCCTGCCAGTCGCTACCACTGGCCGAGACGCCATACGCCAGCAACGCGCCATCGTGGCTATATGCTTGGGTAATCAGCGCAATTGTGCCATCCGCGCTCAACGTATTGGGATCGAGCAGCGTGGCAGGCAGGGATTCAAGATTCTGCTGAGTATAAAGCACTGACTGGTTTTGCAAGCCAGTATTGTGCGAGAAAAAGTAGCGCCCACCCTTGTATACCGGTGCAGAATAGCGGGGAAAATCAATCAGCTCCGTCAATCGTGCAAGGATGGCCCGACGCTCGCTTGCCGCCTGAAAATAGGCTACACTCACCTCATTCTGGGCCGCAACCCAGGCACGTGTCTCCTCCGAACGGGCCTCCTCCAGCCAACGATAGGGGTCGGCAACTTGTGTGCCATGATAATTTTCGACGGTATCATCCCGGCGTGTGTTGATGTTGTGCATATGTTGGTTGCTCCTCGCTGCTTTGCGTTTTTCTAAATATGACGCCATACTATTGCTTTCCCGTAGTATACACAAAAAAAGTAGTGAGCACACGGCATCACCACTTTTTTTGTGTATACTACGACAAAAGCTCTTAACGCACAGGCAAACGTTCCACCACAGCCTTGAACCATTGGGAGCGCATTTCATTGCCAGCTACCGCCAACGTAATGCACACCCCCAGAATTGTGCCTACGATCCAAAGGGCCAGGATCAGCGCATTGGCATCGACACTTGTCAACGTATGTACCATCTGTAGAATGATGCGCGAAAAGAGATCGTGGCCGTTAGCTAGGGGAAGAAGCGCGTGCAGCGATGGCTGTTGTAAGAGAATTGAGAGCGTGGCCACTGTCGCCAGCAGGATCGCGACTAGCATCTCTGTCAGCGAGGGACGGAAGAGCGAGAAGCGAACTGGCTGGGTCTGCTTGCGATATTGATGCTGGTGTTTACGGACAGCATTCAGGGCTACCTTATGCATAATCATCGCGTGCATGTCGGTGGGTTCTGCAACGAATTTGAGCGTATTTAAGCCAGTGGCAATCTCTTCCAGTACATGCAACTCTGCGCGGCATAGTGTGCAGGTAGTCACATGTGCCTCTAGGACACGCGTTTGGCGCAGAGTGAGCTGATGGTCAAGATAGAGTTGGAGTTGTTCGGTCGCCTGTGTACAGTGCATAAATTACCCTCTCGTTCTTGTTTGGCGCTGACCATGCTCGAAGGCCTGTAAGCGTTCTTTTAGTAAATTGCGTGCACGAAATAAATGTGTTTTAATAGTCCCAATAGGCATAGTCAAGACTTCAGCCATCTCTTCATAGGTCATATCCTGTAAATGACGAAGAACCAGCACAATGCGGTATTTCGCAGGTAGTTGAGAGAGATGCTCCTGGACCAGTTCCTGGCTATCCAGCGCCTCCAGGTGAGCTGTTTTCTGTTCATCGCCTGTACTCGCCAACATGTGTTCAGCCTGAAGAGCCTGTTGCAAGCTTCTCTCACGTTTACGTAGGTCCAGTTGCTTTAAGGCGCAATTATAGGCAATGCGGTACAGCCAGGTTGAGAAGCGGGCCTCACCGCGAAAAGACGGGAGTCCCTGCCAGGCAGCTAGAAACGCCTCCTGTGTAATTTCGCTGGCCTCTTCGTAGTCCTGGAGCATGCGCAGAACTAGATTAAAAACGCGCCGCTGATAGTGTTGAACAAGCAGGGAAAAGGCATCCTGATCGCCGTTCTTGCTGGCTGTCACCAACTGAACGTCGTCCTGTTCAAGTTGCGTCGAAACCGTTCCGGGAAGGGAAAGGCCTAGACTATGCGATGATGCCCATGAATGCTCTCTCATCATGTCCTTTAGAGGTTATAAAATAGAAAAAAGTTTCAGTCACAGATGTTTTGAAACATCCTTCAGTCTAAGACTATCTTACCATATACACAGTCTCTTTTACAAAGGTGGAACCCTATGTCTTCAAGTATTCTGGCGGCCTTATTGGCCTGGGCATTGGCCCTAGTGATTTTCCTGGGATTTATTGTGTTGTTGCGCTATATCGCTCACCGCGAGCGCATGGCGATGATTAGTCGCGGTCTCGACCCCAACCGTTTGCGTTTGAAACGCCGAGGGACGGGTGTGCTGCGTGCTGGCCTGATTACGTTTATGGTGGGCTTGGCTCTTACTGTGGGCCTCTACCCCATCGGGTATATCATTCCCCCGCTTTTATCAGTGCCTTTTCACGCTGGCCCTTGGCTTTTGCCCGGCCTGATTCCCCTGGGTGTTGGCGTCGCCCTGATTAGTAGCTATTATCTGGTGCAGGACGTGTCGCCACCTGACGTGCCTTCTGAGGAGCCGAAACCCAAAGATTAAAACCATGAATGCGTTTGAATTTTTGGAGTTTTACAAAAACGGAGAAAACTGCCGAGAAAACCCCTTGACAGAATTCACCAGACCATGATATTATCACTCTTGCGTCCAAGAGTAATCAAAGACGCAACGAATGCGTAAAGCATTGATGCACCAGAACAACTGAAGAGTGGTAAGGAACAAAGAATAACGCAAGTAATAACCTGTCAATTTGGGGACAACTCGTAAAACAGCATTTTGAGTCTCGTTGAGAGATTCGATATACAACTGAATGGCGAGTTTGATCCTGGCTCAGGATAAACGCTGGCGGCGTGCCTAACACATGCAAGTCGAACGCCCTACGCAAGTAGGGAGTGGCGGACGGGTGAGGAACACGTGGGTTATCTGCCTTTCGGTGAGGAATACCAGCGAGAAATCGCTGACAATACCGCATACGGTTCTTTCGAGAGGAAGAACGAAAGTCGCAAGACGCCGGGAGATGAGCCTGCGCCCGATTAGTTAGTTGGTGGGGTAAAAGCCTACCAAGACTGCAATCGGTAGCTGGTCTGAGAGGACGATCAGCCACACTGGGATTGAGAACGGCCCAGACTCCTACGGGGGGCAGCAGTGAGGAATTTTCGTCAATGGGGGAAACCCTGAACGAGCAACGCCGCGTGCAGGAAGAAGGTTTTCGGATCGTAAACTGCTTTTCTGTGGGAAGAGAACGGACGGTACCACAGGAAGAAGCCCCGGCTAACTACGTGCCAGCAGCCGCGGTAATACGTAGGGGGCGAGCGTTGTCCGGATTTATTGGGCGTAAAGCGCACGCAGGCGGTTGGGTAAGTTTGGAGTGACAGTGCTCGGCTTAACTGAGCAAGGCCTCTGAAAACTGCTTGACTTGAGGACCAGAGAGGGACATAGAATTCCGGGTGGAGTGGTGAAATGCGTAGATATCCGGAGGAATACCAAAGGCGAAGGCAGTGTCCTGGCTGGTAACTGACGCTCATGTGCGAAAGCTAGGGGAGCGAACAGGATTAGATACCCTGGTAGTCCTAGCCGTAAACGATGACCACTAGATGTGCGAGGTATCGACCCCTTGCGTGTCGGAGCTAACGTTTTAAGTGGTCCGCCTGGGGAGTACGGTCGCAAGATTAAAACTCAAAGGAATTGACGGGGACCCGCACAAGCAGCGGAGCGTGTGGTTTAATTCGATGCGACGCGAAGAACCTTACCAGGGTTTGACAT
>JBDTBU010000276.1:0-10212 GCA_039923935.1 Ktedonobacteraceae bacterium
TCATGGCCCCAGGCGCGTTACTCATTGCCAGCGGAATCATCGAGGAACGCTGCCACGAAGCTGAACAGCCCTTGCTGGACGCTGGTCTGAGGCTGGTTAAACGTGTGATGACCGACGACTGGATCACGCTGGTGATGACAAAGTAAGTGAATTATTTCATATATGCTGCTCATTCCATTTTTGACAGAATAAGCAGCATATATGAAATAATTCACGAATACATATTTTTAGAGGAAGCACATGCATCGTTTCTTCATTGCTCCTGAACTGCTCAAAGAGATGGGGGTCTATCTCTCGCTGCCCAAAGATTTGGCCCACCAGGTACGCGACGTATTGCGCCTGAACCTTGGCGAGAAGCTAACCCTGCTGGATAATCAGGGCAACGAGATCCTGGCTACTGTGGAGAGCAGCAGTCGCGCTGGCGTGATCGTGCAATTATTGGAGCGCCATCCCGGCAAATCAGCCTCGCCCATCCATATCATCCTTTGCCAGAGCTTGATTAAGTCCGCACGTTTCGAGTGGATATTGGAAAAAGGCACCGAGATGGGCGTCTCGGCCTTCGCGCCTATCCACAGCCAACGCTCAACCGCTGGCCTGGAAGAGGCCGGGGCCGCGAAAATCCAGCGCTGGCGGCGCATTCTCCAGGAAGCAACTGAGCAGTGTGGACGCGCCACGCTGCCTGAACTGCTACCAATTCGCTCGCTGGAACAGGCACTACAGGAGATTCCAGTCGGATCGCTGGCAATCATGGCCTGGGAAGAGGCCGACGGCAAATCCCTGCGCGATGTACTCGCTGGCGTGCGTATGCGTGTAGCAGGCGTGGTGATTCCCCAGAGCATCCTACTTTTCATCGGCCCCGAAGGCGGCCTGACATCCGAAGAGGTCGCACTGGCCCGCAAACACGGTGCCCAGATAGTCACGCTAGGGCCGCGTATTATGCGAGCTGAGACGGCTGCGTTAGCTAGTGTAGCAAATGTAATGTTCGCGTTGGAACCGTAAAGAGTGAATAAGGTGGAATAATAATGTTTACCTCTATCATTGCAACATTAGGATATATTGTATCGCCTGACAAAAGCCAGGTTTTGATGATCCACCGCAATACGCGGCCAGACGACCTCCATTTTGGGAAATACAACGGCCTGGGAGGGCGCTTAGAAGCAGGCGAAGATATTATCACGGGCATGCGCCGCGAAATCCTAGAGGAATCGGGACTTATCGCTGACCACCTCGTACTGCGCGGAACCGTCTCCTGGCCCGGCTTCGGCAAGCATGGCGAGAACTGGTTTGGCTTTGTCTTCCTGATCGATGAGTGGCATGGAGAAGCCCACACAGGCAACCATGAGGGCACGCTCGAATGGGTACCACGAGATGCAATCCTGACCCTGCCCCTCTGGCCCAGCGACCATCACTTTATCCCAATGGTCTTTGATAGTGACCCGCGCCTGTTTTATGGTTGTCTGCCCTATGAAAATGGGAAGGAGACTGTGTGGAGTTGCGAGCGGATGTAAAATGCGCATTTCATGATGAAAAGCACATCCAATGACAAATGCATGCAATATGTTGCATGCATTTGTCATTGGATGTGCTATCCCCAAACACAAACACCATTTGTACATCGAAGTCCTCATAAATCTACACCTGTCACCCTAGTAATATTTCTATTTATATGGTTAAATATATGTAGTGCCATTGATTTCGATCTCATGCCGACTATGCTCTTAGCGAACGGGTATTCTTGTGACTCGTTCGAGAGCAACCTTTTACGATCTTCGTAGGTATTTGCCCTTACTCTCTGTTAAGGAGAACACTGTATGAGAGAATCTATAAGGTCCAAGCTACGCGTTCTCTTGATGTCGCTAGTCTCAATCATAGCGATCTCTCTGCCTCTGGCGATGCAAACTCCGCTCGTTCAGACAGCCAGCGCGTCTTCACAGCACACCAGCATGAGTTGTGTGCTAAATTCGCGTTTCTGCTCGGAAGTGTACGACTCTCAAAAGGTTTTTGGAGCGGATCAATATGTTGGACACGATGAGCCATCGGTCCTTTTCTACTCCAATCGCCCAGGGTCAGGCAATCGTATGCGCTATGAATTGACCCTGCCAAAAGATCCGGCACCAACGCCGCTCACCACGGGGAAATCGTTCAACTTCCAGTTACACCCGGCCTTCTTCTTCGGTATGGCCCTGTGTGACACCCAATCTTTCCCCTTACAGGTCAGCACCTGCACGCCGGATAGTGACAAAAACATCGTTGATCCAGCGGTCAGCGCCGCTCATCCCGGCACGGCCTTCATGGAAATGCAGTTCTATCCGCCCGGTTGGGTCTCCTGGCCTGCTGGCAATAGTTGCGCCCCCACACAGTGGTGCGCGGCTCTCAATATCGACAGCCTGTCACAGAACCCGGTCAGCGGGCAAGCGTTGAACACCACCTGTCAGGGAATTGCTGGCTTGGAGTATGTCAATTTTGCCTTCATTACGAAGAATGGCACACCTCAGCCTAATTCTCCGCCCAATCCGGTGAATTCCACGCTGACAACCTTCACACCCAATCCGGCTGCCGATCTTTTCATGAATTCGGGCGATAAGATCGCAGTCACGATGCATGATACGCAGCATGGGCTGGAGATTGCACTCAATGATCGCACGACGGGCCAGCACGGCTCGATGACAACCAGTGCCGCTAACGGCTTTGGCCAAGTCAAGTTCGCTCCCGCACCATCGACCGAGTGCACCAATATCCCGTACGACTTCCATCCGATGTACAGCACCTCATCTGAGAAGACCCGTGTGCCGTGGGCGGCTCACTCTTACAACATTGCCTTCTCCGATGAGACCGGGCATTTCGATACCTGCTCTAACGTCGATACTACCAACGGCACCTGTATTGGGAATGAGGGCAGCGGTTCCAACACAAAAGCCGCCGATGGCGATGATAACGGTTGCCACGCTGCCAGCGAATCCTTGCTGGTGAAGATTGCGGGCTGTGCTGGCACGAACACCGGCTTCGATGGTACACCCTATCAGACAGTCTGGCCTGATGGCAATACCAAACTCCATCCCACGCCGATCCGCTTCACCAGTCCTCAAACGGGTGACGACTATGACACGAACTATAGTCGCACGGCCTTTGAAGCGGATCTGCCCAGGATCGAGGGAACGTGCAATCGCAGCACCGGCGTCGGCTGTACGATAATCCCAACAACCGACACTGGCACACCTGCTGCCTTCTATCCCTTCTTCAGCATTGCCAATCGGGGCGAAAGTTGCGTCTGGCAGGAAGGGAACCATATCCCAGGCAGCATCAGCGATTTCGGCAGAAACGCTCAATATGGAACACTGCTCCCCCTGACCTACATCGGTGTAGGTGGAGTACCATTCATGCGCTTCAACGATTTCCGTCAGGTGCTCAAGCACAATCCTTGCACTGAGGACTAGTCTACACGGTGAGATCGAAAATCAGGTAAGAGGGCCGTCATTGCTTGACGGCCCTTTTCTCAACATCATAAACTGACGAATAGTGGATAGGTGGAAAAAAGAAGCGATACGATGTACACGATACAATTCAAACGCGCACAAAAACTGCTCCAACAAGGAATGGACCTGCTCTTTCCGCCACGCTGCGCGGGCTGCCAGCAGGTCGGGCATCTACTCTGTCCAACCTGCCTGCACAGTATGCAACCATTGCCGCCGCCACTCTGCCAGTATTGCGGGCTGCCGCTCGCTACTGCTACTGACAGTTGCCCCTCTTGTCGTCAGCATTCGTTGCAATTACATGGGATGCGCTGTACGCATCTCTATCAGGGTGCACTGCACAACGCGATTCGCGAACTGAAATACACGGGACAACCACGGCTGGCTGAGCCGCTGGGGCTGCTGCTAGCCCAGACCTTTACGCGCCACGGGATGCACGCCGATGGCCTGATCCCTCTGCCTCTGCACACGCAACGTGAAGAGCAGCGGGGCTATAATCAGGCGACACTTCTTACTAGATGCTGTGCTGCACACCTGAAAGTACCATGCCTGGAAAATCTGGTTATTCGTGCACATGCCACGCGTGCTCAGGTGGGTTTAAATGCCCAACAACGCCAGCATAATGTCAGGGGAGCCTTCGCTCTCGCCCCTGGCACGCCCACAACCACGCTCGCGCACGCAACCTTCGTGATAATTGACGACGTATGTACCACTGGTGCGACCCTGGAAGCTTGTGCAGCCCCTCTCTATGCTGCCGGAGCCAAGGAAATCTGGGGGCTGGTCCTAGCCCGGCCAGGTGAGACAAGCCGGGATGCATCGAAAGATATGCTATAATATGCCGAAAACAAGTAACATGTTGCAGTGACCCCTCTGCTGGTAGCGAGAATGCGTCGCTTATCTCTTACACACAAAGGATATTTTTGATGTTCAGTAGCTGGAAACGGATGCGTACTAGCTTGATCTGGCTAGTGGTCATCCTGGCTATCGCTATGGCCGTTCTCCTCTTTTTTCGCCAACCATCCGATACCCAACAAATAACCGTTTCCACGATGCTGGCCCATATCAAAACCGATATCCAGCACGGACAAACCGACAAGTTGGATGTTGCAAACAATACATTAACATTAATGCGGGGTACAAGCGCGACCAAAGAAGTCGCCAATGTAAATGATTCATTTGATGTTCCCATGGTTCTCAAAGACAATGGGATCGCTTATACAGATTCTACGCTGGATATACATTATGATCCGCCTAGCTCACTGAATGCTTGGATCAACGTCCTAGCGGGCCTGAGCCCCTTTCTGCTCATCGCAGCTCTGCTATTCTTTATACTCCGTCAGGCTCAGGGCAGCAATAACCAAGCGATGTCCTTTGGCAAAAGCCGAGCACGCATGTTTATGAGCAATAAATCGACAACAACCTTTACCGATGTAGCGGGGGTAGAAGAGGCTAAACAGGAACTTCAGGAAATCGTTGAATTTCTCAAATTTCCCGATAAATTCGCGGCTCTGGGTGCACGTATCCCCAAGGGTCTGCTACTGGTGGGACCGCCTGGTACGGGCAAGACGCTGATCTCGCGAGCGGTAGCTGGTGAGGCTAGCGTACCCTTCTTTAGTATTAGCGGCTCCGAGTTTGTCGAGATGTTCGTAGGTGTGGGTGCCAGTCGGGTGCGCGATCTCTTCGAGCAGGCCAAACGCAACAGCCCTTGTATTGTCTTTGTGGATGAAATCGACGCAGTGGGACGCCAGCGTGGCTCCGGCCTGGGCGGCTCGCACGATGAACGCGAACAGACCCTCAACCAGATTCTTGTCGAGATGGATGGCTTCGATACCAATACCAACGTGATTGTTATTGCCGCAACCAATCGGCCCGATGTGCTCGATCCCGCGCTGTTGCGCCCTGGCCGCTTTGATCGTCAGGTTGTGCTGGATCGCCCTGATATCCGTGGACGCGTCGCTATTCTCCAGGTCCATGCCAAAGGCAAACCGTTGGAGGCGGATGTCACCTTAGAAACGCTGGCTAGACAGACACCGGGCTTCTCTGGCGCGGACCTTTCCAATATGCTCAACGAAGCGGCGATCCTGGCCGCACGCCGCGATAAACGCAAAATTGGCATGAGCGAGTTAGAGGAAGCTGTAGATCGTGTGGTAGCGGGACCAGCACGCAAGAGCCGTATTATCAGCGAGCGCGAAAAGGCTATCACAGCCTATCACGAGGTTGGTCATGCTCTCGTGGCACGCATGATGCCCAACACCGATCCTGTACACAAAGTCTCAATCATCGCTCGTGGTCAGGCTGGCGGCTTTACCATGCTGCTGCCGACAGAGGACCGCTACTTGTGGAGCAAGCCGCAATTCGAGGATATGCTGGCCTACGCTCTAGGTGGACATGTAGCCGAGCTGATTATCTTTGGCGATGTCACCACAGGTGCCTCGAACGATATCGAGCGCGTCACCAAAATCGCCCGTTCGATGGTCACAGAGTACGGCATGAGCAACCGCATCGGTCCTATGGCCCTGGGTAAAAAAGAAGAACTGGTCTTCCTGGGCCGCGACTTCAACGAGCAGCGTAACTACAGCGAGCAAACTGCCCGTGAGATCGACGAAGAGGTGCGACGTATCATCCAGGAAGCGTTTGATAAAGCCCACAGCGTACTCCTACAAAGCAAGACGCGCCTGATTATGATTAGTGAGCGTCTAATCAAAGAGGAGACGTTGGAAGGTCCAGTCTTCGAGGCGCTCTTCAACCAACCCATCGAAGGCGAACAGTACGAATCGCCCTCGATCCTAGCGGGTATGCCCACGATGCCCAAAACGCGACCCATCGACACCGACCATGCGCTGCTCGTAGAACCCAGCCAATCATTCTCTCTGCCAGCAGAGTTGCAACCACCGTTTAACAGCGATGATGGGGTGCAGTACTAATTGAGCTAACGCACATTTCAATGCAGAAGGGCGTTTTACCGACCGAGTGAATAAAAATCCCACGATGAGGATCATACCATTTTTCGTACATAAAAATGGTATGATCCTCATCGTGGTGTGACGGGTTATTTACACATGCCGCTTGGCCCTACCAGAGGGGAGATCAATTGATGAGGGCTGTTCACATTGATACCGCCTGGCCCTGGGTACGTATGATCCGCAGGCAACGCACCGCTCCACGTAAAGGTATACGTTTTAATCGTTTCTCCTGGATAAAACGTGAGACTGGCTATGTTCTGGCTACGACCATTATTGACCGTGTAACCGAACTGGACCACACCACCAGGACTATTTGCTGCTACGTGAATTGTGGCTGTATAGGTGACAACAATGGAGCTACCACAGGTCAATCCTTGCACGGAGGTGGGACTCACGGCCATATCAATACGAGTAACAGCAAATGCTGCTTGTGATACACATGTGCCGCTTGGCCCTACCAGAGGGGAGATCAATTGATTAGGGCTGGTCACATTGATACCGCCTGGCCCTGGGTACGTATGATCCGCAGGCAGCGCACCGCTCCACGTAAAGGTATACGTTTTAATCGTTTCTCCTGGATAAAACGTGACACTGGCCGTGTTTTGGCTACGACCATTATTGACCGTATAACCGAATTGGACCGTACCGCCAGGGCTATTTGCTGCTACATGAATTATCGCCTTGTATGTCACGGTCAAGTGCGCACCACAGGATATGCCCGCAATTGATCCTGGCATGACCGACATATCAGTAGAAGTGACCTTGAATGGCACCAGGTTGGCAGTCGGCGTCGGCGACGGAGGTACAGTCGTGATGATCGTAGGTGGTTTTGGGTTGCCGGAGCCAGGGCCACCAGCGTTATGGCGCATGGAGGAGAACAGTATCGTCATACTGCCTACCAGCGCCACCAGGACAAGGGCAGCCGCCAGCATACCTAGTCGATGCAAGAGTGTTGTATGTCGTTTGTCTGTAGCTCGGTTGCTGAATAGCGTTGGTTGATTTTGCATAGCTCTCACTTCTTCTCTCTCGTGTTTCTGTTGGACATTGAGCTGTAATGGTACTGTAAAAGGAGGAGCTGCATCCACGATGCGGTTCCAGACACGATCAAGCATCTCGCGCTCCTGTTGGGCATCCGTCCCGTAGAAGCTTCGAAGATACGTCATTGCTTCGGCATCCGTCCGTTCACCTTCGTTGAGTCGGCTCACATGATCTATCTGCTTATCGACCTCTTCAGGTGTAAAAAAATCATCCTGGTTGCTCACTTCACTCTTCCTCCCTTCTGCTTCGATATATTTTCCGCAAAAGATTGAGACTCCGTGAAAGAGTGACGCGTACAACGTTTTCATGCTTGCTCAACGCAGTCGCAATCTCGCGGCAGGACAAATCTTGACCAAAACGTAAGCGCAAAATCTCCTGTTGATGCGCCGGTAAACATTGAAGATGCGCATACAAATCCCTGTAATCTTCTTGTCGTAAGGCGGCATTTTCGGGGCTGAATAGATCATCCTCAAAGAGATATTCAGCCGCGTGATCGAGGTCCACACTCTGGCGCGTTTTAGAGCGTCGATATGCATCAATCACTTTGTTGCGCGTCACTCGCCACAGCCATGACTGTTTGGCCTTTTCCGATAACGGGGCGAACGTTTCACTCTCAATAGCCGCCAAAAACACTTCCACGACCAGATCCTCCGCGTCTTCTTGCGAGGTGATATGATTACGCACGTAGGTCAGAATCCCTGGAGCGTATTGCCTGTATAAGAGCGCTATTTCCGGCTCTGCCTGTGTTCTATACATATCCGCTTGCTTTCATTCCCTCGTCTTGTTCGAGTACTCACCATAACTATCGTTCGGCAACGCGAAATATTAACAACAATTCACACCAATTTACTACCCAGAAACCCAAAATAACAAGGGCCACTGTCATTTTTCGAGAATACCGCAATGCTCCCTCAAGTCCTTGACGGCAGCTTTTTTATCGAGTATGATGGTGTATATAATACACTATCATACCAAGTGAGAGGAGTACCAACCAATGGCCAGTTTCGCAGGAGCGCCGTCCCTAGCGGATGAGCAGGATGTCTTCAAGGGAGCATACGCGGCACGTTTTCAGGAGTTTACTGAGGCGGGACAGCAGGCAGGCTTGACGCCCGCACAGAGCGACGCTGAGAAAATCGCTGTGGTGTTGGTGGATTATCAGCATGACTTTGTTGATCCAACGGGCACGCTCTCTGTGCCGGGCGCACAAGAGGATGTGGTGCGTTTCCTGGGCTGGTTCTATGCTAACGCGCACAGAATTACCACGATCTACGCCTCGCTGGACACACATCTGCCGTTCCAAATCTTCTTCAGCGCGTGGTGGCACGATCCGCGCACAGGCGAGCATCCCCAACCCTTCACGCCGATCAGTGTGGCCGATCTCGACAGTGGCCGCTGGGAACCGCTGAACGAGCCTGAGTGGTCGCAACACTACGTGCGTTTGTTGGGCGAGCAGGCCAGGAAAGACCTGATGATCTGGCCGCACCACACCATGCAGGGGACACAGGGACACATGCTCGTCGCGCCACTTAGCGAGGCCATCGCCTGGCACAGCGCCGCACGAGATACACAGCCCGTCTATATTGTGAAGGGGCTGACCACACGCACCGAATTCTACGGCAGCTTTGGCGCGGAAGTACCCGATCCCAATGATCCCACGAGCAGCCTAAACACGACCCTCCTGGACGCTGTGATGCAGCACGATAAGGTCTATATTGCCGGTGAGGCCAAGTCGCATTGTGTGCTTGAAACCGAGCGCCAATTGATCGAGCACATTGGCAACCAACCAGCTTTGCTCAAGCTCCTGCACTTCCTGAGCGACTGCACCAGCTCAGTTCAACATCCCACCATCGATTTTGACACTCTAGCAGAAGCAGAATTGGCACGAATGAGAGCGCAGGGTGTGCGTATAGTGCGTAGTACGAATAGAGTGTAGCTTGAGCTACACCCGTATAGAGCCAGCGATTCACATACCTGACGCCCATCCTGCCTCTATCTCCACGCGCCAGTGATTGCTGTTGTCTGTTACAATTTGCTACAATGGCGCTGTGAATGCGAGAATGTTCGTTAGGCTGAATGACACCATTGTATTTTCAAGGAAAGGTTTTTTACACTATGGCTTCCACCACCATTCAGAGTATCGCGGTTGAACCTCTGAATATTCCTCTGCTCGAAGAATTTACCATTGCTACTGGCAGCGTGACTGGTGCCCGGAATGTGCTGATTACTATTACATTGCAAGATGGTAGCGTTGGTTACGGTGAATGCGCCCCCTTTGCGCCTAGCACTGGCGAGTCGCAAGAGACGGCCCTGGCAGCGGCTCATGGCTGTGTCGATCTTTTGAAGGGTCAGGATGTAGCGCATTGGCGACAGCTTTCAAAGCTTATCCATAGCCTCTACTATGCCCAATCAACGGTTTGCGCGGGTCTGGAAATGGCGATCCTCGACGCGTTGACCCGCTCCTATGGCATCCCGCTGTACGTTTTCTTAGGGGGAGTCAGCAGTTCAGTCGAGACAGATCTGAGCATCCCGATGGTCACGCCTGAACATGGTTACGAGCTAGCCAAGGACGCAGTGAGTAAGGGTATCCATAGCATTAAAATAAAGGTTGGTGGCAATTTGCGTGAGGATGTAGCGCGAGTCGTGGCTATTCGCGAGGGCGCACCTAGCGTTGGTTTGACCCTCGATGCCAATCAGGGCTATACCCCCAGTGAAGCGCTGCTCTGCCTGGAAGCGCTCAACGA
>JBDTBU010000277.1:0-37608 GCA_039923935.1 Ktedonobacteraceae bacterium
CCAGTTCTGTCGCGGTGCCATGTGCTTCGATGTAGGAGATACTTTCCGGTTCGACGCCCGCGTTCGCCATCGCTTCCGCCATCACGCCAGATTGTCCATCTAGGCCAGGGGCAGTATAGCTGACACGCTGCGAGCCATCATTGTTGGTGGCGGAACCACGAATGATCGCATAGATCGAATCACCATCTTCCAGAGCTTCGCGGAAGCGTTTAATTGCCACGACGCCAACTCCATTAGTGAGCACACTACCTTTTGCGTTGGCATCGAAGGTGCGGCAATAGCCATCTGGCGAAAGAATACTGCCTTCCTCATAGACATACCCACGATCATGAGGAATACTGATGCAAGCTCCACCAGCCAGGGCGATATCGCACTCGTAGTTAATAAGGCTCTGACAGGCAAGATGAACAGCTACCAGTGAGGTCGAACAGTAGGTTTGCACCGCAATACTGGGGCCTTTGAGATTGAGTTTGTATGAAACTCGTGATGCCAGCGAATCCTTGTCGTTGCCTAACGAGGCCAGAAAGGGCGAGACTCTCATGGCCGCGTCGGGAGAGTGAAATATGCTGTTGAAGAGGTAACTACTCAGGGCGGAGCCGCCAAAAACGCCCACCATCCCAGGGTAGGTTCCGGTTAAATATCCTGACGCTTCCAGAGCTTCCCAGGAGCTTTGCAGGAAAAGCCGCTGCTGCGGGTCCATAACTTCCATTTCGCGTGGCGTGAAGCCAAAAAAGGATGCATCAAAGAGATCAACACCTTCTAACAGTGAGCCTGCCTTCACATAGATGGGATTTTTCAGGATTTCGGGAGATTCTCCGGACTCCAGCAATTCCTCATCGGTAAAGAAGTGAATCGATCTGACGCCCCCCGCGACATTTTCCCACAACTGCTCAACAGAATTCGCTCCGGGAAAACGTCCGGACATGCCTATCAGGGCAAGTGCTGTATCATACTTGGGATCATCGTACTGGTTATCTGTCACTTTTTTTCTCTACTTTCTGCGTCTTGTGGTTTCTAAACGTTGTGTCAAACCTGCTCTACGTTTTTCTCCGCGTTCTTGCCTTTCTTTGATTGTGCCGCTGTCCTGTCCCTGTCTGATATACTGAGCCAGATTGCTCACGGATGGAGCTTCATAAAGGACATGCGCTGGAAAATTTTCCAGGTGTAATGTTTTTCTCATGCGCGTCAGGAGGTTGATGCCCACTAGCGAGTTGCCGCCCAGTTCAAAGAAATTGTCGTAAATACCGACAGGTTCAACTCCTAAAAGTTCTTCCCAGATACCGACAATGGTTTGCTCCAAGCTATTTCTGGGCGGGGTGTACGAACTAGCAAGGGCTGGTCTGGGATACTTTGGCCTCTCCTGATTTCCCTGCTGAACCTGGTGTCCCAGACTGGTGGAGAAAGAGGATTTGAGCAGATCGGTGAATGTTTGCATCTCCTGCGTGGAGATGATGACACGTGGTTGTCGGGAAGTAAGGAGACGTCCCAATGCTTCGGTGCCTTCGGCAAACGTAATTCCAAAACGTTGGCGATGTTGCTTAAGGAAATGCTGGACATCCTTGCTGTACCCACTAAGACCTTCTTCCCAAGCGTTCCACTCCCATTCACCCCAGTCGAGAGCAATGGTTCTGCCATGGCGCTGATGGTTCCGATGAGCATAGGCATCTAGAAAGGCATTGGCTGCGGTATAGTCCATCTGACCTGGCCCTCCGCCTGTAAAAGACGTAATCGAGGAGAACAGAACCAGGAAATCCAGCGAGAGATTGGCCAGCACCTGTTCAAGGACCAGAGTGCCCAAAACTTTCGGCGCGAGAACGCTGGCCGCTTGTTCCGGCGTTTTGAGCTGAATGAGGCCAACACCAGGCACACCAGCGGCATGCAATACTCCGTGTAATGTGCCAAAGGTGGCGCAGGTCTGCTGAATTACTTCCTGCATCTGCGCTTGGTTGGTCACATCTGCCTGCAAGAGCAAAACTTGGCCTCCCAACGCCTCGATGCGCTGGATCGCTTGCAACTGCCGCCCTAGCCGGTCCTTCTTTGTGAGGCTAGCGCTCAACTGTGGCCAATCCTCACGCGGAGGCAACGCTGAACGACCAACCAGGATCAGTCTTGCATGGACTGTGCGTGCAAGATACTCAGCCATAGCTAGGCCAATTCCGCCTAGTCCGCCAGTGATGAGGTAGACGCCTTTTTCCCGCAAAACATCGGTTGGGGCGCTCTGTTCTGCGAGTTGAAGGCGTTCCATCACTGGTAGCCAACGCCGGTCGCTACGCAAAGCGACCAATGGCTCATGTGCCTCTGAGGTAATTTCGCCTAGCAACTGAGAGAGTAGCGCTTCTCGTTGCCAGCTTCCCGCTTCCGGGAGCGCAATATCGACGCTACGGCAGGTAATATCGGGATATTCAAAGGGAATGACCAGACAAGGCCCCAGTAATGTCGCCTTTTCTGGAAAGATGATTTCATTGCCAAGTACATCCTGGATACCATTGGAAACAAGTGTAATCTGGCATGTATCAAAAGAGACATGTTCGAGGGCTTGTACCATAGCCAGAACACTAGAAAAACCTTTTTGGGTCGCTCTTTCAAAACTTGCCAAATCGGAAAGTTCCGGGTTGGACTGCGGATCGGTCAGCGTCCATAAGTGGACGATGCGTATATCTGTACATGTCTGTGTGCAGATATACTGAAACAGAGTTGCATAGTCCGCCCCCGATGTTGGATGCACCGTGTATGCTTGCTTGCCACTGCGGCTAAAGGCTTTGCCAGGTGTGACGACACTGCATGTTGCCGACTGATGGAGCAACTTCTCAAGCAGAGCTGTGCCAATCTCATAGTCATCCAGGAAAAAGATCCAGCTGGTTGTTGCCTGCACACTGGACGGAGCGACAAAAGGCGTGCGGGGGCTGGAGGACTTCCAGCCAGGCAAAGAGAACCAATTGCCCATTTCTTCGCGCTTCATCTGGTCGAGCGTAATCTCCTGGCTGGCTAACGTAGCAGGGACGGATCGACCTGGCTTCTGTTGCTGAATCCAGTATCGCTGGCGCTCAAAAGGGTAGGTAGGCAGTGGCACAATCGCTCGCTGCTCGTGGGCAGAAAAGCCCTGCCAGTTGATGGAAATACTTGCCAGCCAGAGTTTGCCCAGAGTCGTTATCAGTGCATCCGACCTAGGGGGGGAATCAGCGACAACTGGCAAACAGGCTAGGATCAGTGGCAGATGTTTTCGGTCACATAGGGGGTGCTGTTTCACGAAGGAACTCAGTTCCTGCCCAACACCTACTTCCAGAAAGACCCGCTCTGATTTCTGCAGAAGCAAAGCAACTCCCTGAGCAAGAGCAGTCGGATGGTAGAGATGTTTTGCCCAGTAGGCTGGGTCTGTACTTTGCTCTCTGGTTATCCAACTGCCGGTGACTGCGGAGAGGCAGGCGATCTGTGGTTCGTGCAGCGTAATAGTGCTTATCCAGGTCGCACCTGCTTCGCACTCAGGTATCCCTGTGCTCTCCTCTGACACTATGTCCTGTGCTCGGCATGTGACGAGCAAGAGTGCGTCTTCCAGGGAGAACACACCCGCTACGCAGGCGGCAACGTACTCCCCCAGCTTATAGCCAAGCAATGCTTCGGGCACAATACCCCAGGAGATAAGTAATTGAGCGAGTGCATAGTTCGTTACAAACGTTGCGGCATGAGCCAGGACCGTGTGGTTGATCCGGGCGAAGCCATTCTGCTCAGACCTCACTGCACCGTTGCTTTTCTCATCAGAAGGGAGAGGCTGGCTGCAAGGATAGAGGTTTTCTCTCAGATCGAGACCCAGGTGGCGTTGCAACAAGCGGCAACACGTATCTACCCACTCGCGGAAGACAGGCTCTTGCTGATACAATGGCCTGGCCATGTTCACAAAATGCTCAGCGGCATCGGGAAAGAGAAACGTGACGGAGCGTTGGTTTTCTTTCGAGGTCAGGATTTTGCTTGTGTCGCGTTGCTCCAACGTTGCAATTGCATCCTGAACACTCTCACACACCAGCATCCGACGATGCGTAAATACCGTGCGCGTTGTTTGAGAAGTATAGGCAACATCAGCTAGGTTGACCTCTGGATGGCGCTTTAAATAAGCCAGCAAGTTATCAGTGGCGAGTTCAAGCGCGGACTCTGTTTTTGTGGAGAGCAGAAGCAGAGCCGCAGCGCGGCTGGAAGGCTCTGCAACCATTGGAACTGGGCCTTCTTCCAGCAAAATATGCACATTGGTCCCGGACCAGCCAAAGGAATTTACGCCAGCTACCCTCGCAGTTTCTTCTTCCGGCCAAGCGCGACAATTCGTAGGGATGGTGATTGGACATGCGTCCCAGCGGATGTATGGATTACGTTCTTTGAGATGGAGATGCGGCGGAATCTCTTTATGGGATAAAACTAACACCGTTTTGATTAGGCCAGCGATCCCAGCAGCTCCGGCGAGATGCCCAATATTGGTCTTGACTGACCCGATGACCAGAGGATGCTCAGGTGTATGTGTACTGCGAGCCTGACCAAGCGTTGCGACAAGAGCCTCTACCTCGATGGGATCTCCCAGCGGAGTGCCTGAACCATGCGCTTCGACGTAACCAACCTGATGAGGCTCTACTCCGGCATTCGCAAGCGCCTGCTGGATAACTGCCTCTTGAGCCAGCTTATTAGGGGCTGTGATTCCGTTACTGCGGCCATCCTGATTGACAGCCGAGCCGCGAATCACGGCCAGGATGGTATCTTGATCCGCCAACGCATCGGAGAGGCGTTTGAGCACGACCATCCCACAGCCTTCGCCAATACTCGATCCATCAGCGTCCGCGTCAAAGGTTCGGCAGTGTCCGGTTGGGGAAAGCATACGGATTTTACAGCTGTTCACCACGTGCTCTGGTAGCAGATACGTACTGACTCCCCCCACCAACGCGAGATTGCATTCTTTGTGGCGCAAGCTCTGGCAGGCTAGGTGAGCCGCTACCAGCGAAGAGGAGCAAGCGGTATCTATCGTCAGGTTTGGTCCTTTAAAATCAAAAATATAGGAGAGCCGCCCTGCGGCAATATTTGAGGAATTACCGAGCATAAAATAAGGATTATCCAGGTAGCTGGTATCCCCGGACTGAACTTGCAGTTGGGCATAATCTTGCATATTTATGATGCCAACAAAAACGCCTGTGTTGCTCCCTCCTAGCGTAGAGATCTTTTGGCCGGCATTTTCAAAGGCTTCCCAGGCCACTTCCAGCAGCATCCTTTGTTGTGGGTGCATCTGGACCGCTTCGTGCGGAGAAATCCCGAAGAACGTCGCATCAAACTGATCGAGATCTGGCAAAAAACCGCCAGAGCGGATATACATCTTGCCAGGAGCATCCAGATCAGAACTATAGAATGCATCGACATCCCAGCGATTGGCTGGCACATCTACCATCGCATCAAAACCCATTTTCAGGAGTTCCCAGAATTTTTCGGGGGTATTTGCCCCACCAGGAAAACGACAACCTATGCCGATAATCGCGATAGCTTCAGCCTGCGCCTGCTCTGCTTCTTTCCAAGCGGCTGGGTTTGTTCCGTGTACCAAGTAATTAGCAACAGCAGCAATACACGGGTAATCAAAAAACAGTGTTGGGGAGAGTCTTTGTTCGAGCCATTCTTCCATCTCTCCTGATAGCCCTACTGCATCTGCCGAACCCAGGCCGTAATTTGCGAATGGTTCGTTGATGTCTATCTCCTCTAGCTCAACAAATAGCAGATCGGCTACTTTTTTCCTCAACCAATTCTGCACCATTTCGGTCTCAGGCATATGTTTTCCATCCTTTATGCGTCATTACTGGAACGTGTTGAATGATATACAGCAAATACATGTTCCATTGAGTGAAACTTTTCTTCCGAATGTTAGCGATTCCACTCTTTCAGTTCTCCAGCCAGGAATGTAGCCCGACAAGCCCGCCGTTGCAGTTTACCGCTGGAGGTTTTAGGCACTGCCCCTACGTCCACCAGCTTTATCTGGTAGACTGCTATCTCATGTGTTGCTGCAATATTTCTGCGGATAGCTTTGACTGCTTCGTCAATCCTTTGAGTTACTTCACTTGGTGCCAGCCCACTCTGAGGAAGTCTGATCTCAGCAACGATCACTAGGCGTTCTTCTTGTGCGAGATCAACTGAAAACGCGATGGTGCACCCAGGGCGAATGATAGGTGAACTCTGCTCAACGGTGTATTCGAGATCCTGAGGATAGTGGTTCCGTCCTTTGATCAGAATGAGATCCTTCAAACGTCCGGTAATAAAGACTTCTCCATTCCGAACAAAACCCAAGTCTCCTGTCCGCAAGAAAGAGCCTTCATCTGTATCTACCAAATGGGCATGAAACGTATTTTCAGTCTCTTCTTCCTTCCCAAAGTAACCCTTAGCAACACTTTCTCCTGTTATCCATATCTCGCCAATTTCTTCAGACAAGCAGCGTGTGCATGTTTCAGGATGGACAGCAATCACATACTGTCCCAGAACTGTTTTTCCACAGCCAACCATAGCCTGGGCATGCTGGTCGTCTGGAGAAAGGTTCATAGCGATGTGTTGCTCCAGCAACGTTTTATTGATGTGTTTGACTAGGTGTGCTGCGTGACGGGGCGCACTCGTCACCAACAAGGTTGCTTCAGCCAAGCCATAGCTAGGCCGAAAGGTGTTTGACTGAAACCCGCAGGATGCAAAGGTGGCGCTAAATTGTTTGAGCGTCTCACTACGTACGGGTTCTGCGCCATTGATCGCCAACTGCCAGTGACTCAAGTCGAGTTTTGCACGATCCGCAGGGCTGGTTTTGTGCAAACAGAGTTCATAAGCAAAATTAGGAGCGGCAGTAATGGTAGCTTTGTACGCTGACAAGGCTTGGAGCCAGCGCAATGGGTGCTGTAGGAAGGCTGTAGGAGCCATGAGCACTGTATGATATCCTGTATAGAGAGGCTGAAGAATGCCTAGGATGAGTCCCAGATCATGAAACATCGGTAACCAGGAGACACCTTGATCTTTCTCACTCAGTCCCCATTGGGTTTTGAGCGTCTCTGAGTTATGGAACAGGTTTCCATGGCTAACCATAACCCCTTTTGGCATTGAGGTAGATCCCGAAGTATATTGGAGAAAGGCTAGCTGATCTCCAGCCAGTTCTGGCCTCTGCCAGCGCCTTTCCCCAACAGAAGGAAGCATATCCGTGGTTATCCAGTGCAACTGCCGTAATTCAGGGATATGCATGAACTTGTGAGAGATATTCGCTTGCGTCTCAGCAGTTGTGAGGACAAGATCCGTCTGTGCATCCTTGATAATACTCTGGATACGCGGAAGTAAGCGAGCAGTATGGGGAGGGTACACAGGCACAGCAATCGTACCAGCATACAAACAACCGAGGAACGCAGCAATATATTCCAGTCCTGATGGATAGAGCAACAAAGCCACTTTGCCTTCATATCCAAGATGCTGAAGCTGAATGGCGATGGTGCGGGCCTGTCGATCCAGCTCTCCATAAGTCACGCTGGTGTCAGCTTCTTTGCCAAAATGTAAGAATGTGTAAGCTATTTGCTCAGGTTGTTGGATAGCTCGTTGGGTAAGAATATCCACAAATGTCAATGTTTTTACGGCAGGATAAGAAAGATCGACAGCCATGATAGAGTTTTCCTCCTTTAGAGCAACTGAATGTAGCAGAGAGATAGTAGGTATTCACGCTATCTCTCTCATTCCCTTTTGCAAAGCTTAACATCTACGAGAAACATTTACATGTACCCTAGGATACATTTTCTCATAGAATGTATCCGGAAAAATCTCGCTCATTGTGCTTTGCCAGGCAAGCGTTGATCAGTCTAGCGAGTACCTCTACTTGGGGATCGCGCAACATTGTATAGTGATTGCCTGGTACTGCTTGTTGCGTCACTTGGGCCGCAAACTGGTGCCACCCATAGGTAAGCTCTACCTGATCTCCACCAGTAAAAGCACTGGCCTGGAACAAACTGATCTCACCAGCATAGAACTCTGGCTGATAGCGGCAGAGCGCGTCTACGTTCCTTTTGAACGTTGAGAAGAGGCGCTTGATATAGTTGACATCGACATCGGTAGGCAGCAAATGTGCCTGCTGGACCTCTAGCAAGAGATACTGTAAGGCTTCCTCGGTTTCAGCAACGGGTATCCCTGCCTCAGTGTAGGAGAACGTCATACCGGAAAAATCTGCTAGGTCTCCGACAAATTTGCGTAGCCATGTGTGCTCATCGTCGTCAGTTTGCTCTGGCGGGAGGTAGCTATCAAACAATCCCAGGAAAGCAACATGCTGGCCCTGTGCCTCCAATTGCCGAGCCATCTCAAAGGCAATAACGCCGCCCATAGACCAGCCGCCAAGAAAGTAAGGTCCATACGGTTGTATCGTGCAAAGAGCTTCTCTGTACGCCGAAGCCATCTCTATGAGGGAGGTGCCTGCTTCCTGGAGTTGTAGGTCTGAAGCACGCAATCCATAGACAGGCTGATCCGAGCCTAGATGGCGTGCCAGGTTCATATAACAGAGCACCTCACCACCGGAAGGATGCACACAAAAGAGTGGTGGGCGACTGCCGTCAGGTTGAATTGCAACCAGCGGTGTAAAGATCATTTGGGCTTCTTGTTGGCGTAACACGGTCGCGAGGGAAGCGATAGTTGCCTCTTGGAAAAGCATAGAGAGTGGCAACTCCAAGCCAAAGAGCCGTTGGATCTGTGACATCAAACGTACCCCTGTGAGAGAATGCCCACCAAGCTGAAAAAAGTTCTCAGTGACGCTAATCGGATTGATCCCCAACAACTTCTCCCAGAGATGCGCCAGTTGCAATTCAATAGCGTCACGAGGAGCAATGTATTGCTCCGAGGAGGAATGGGTGATGAGACGACGCGACGCTAGAGCCTGGCGGTCAACCTTCCCATGGGATGTTTGTGGCAGCTCCTCTAACAATGAAAGCGCTGTGGGTACCATATAGTCAGGCAAACGTTCTTTCAGAAAGCGTTGAAGTTTCTCTTTGGTCAGGGTTACACCTGCCTGTGGAACCACATATGCTCCCAGGCGCTTCTCTCCAGGGATGTTTTCGCTTACCACCACAATTGCCTCATGCACTCCAGGATAGCCCATTAAAAGCGTCTCAATCTCTCCTAACTCAATGCGAAAACCCCGGATCTTGACTTGATGATCGCGCCGTCCTAGAAACTCAAGATTACCATCGGCCTGATAGCGTGCAATATCGCCAGTTTTGTAGAGACGCGCTCCTGAGCGCCCGCTAAATGGATCTGGCATAAAGCTGGCTGCCGTCAGATCGGGACGGTCTAAGTAGCCCTGAGCGAGACTCTGACCACCGAGAAAGAGTTCTCCTGGTACGCCGATTGGCTGAGGCTCTCCAGCCTGATTCAGCACATAAACCTGTGTGTTCGCAATGGCCCGCCCAATGACTGGTAAACGTTCCTCTTCCTGTCCCGGCGGAATGGCCGCCCAGGTCGCCACGACCGTATTCTCAGTTGGACCGTACATATTGATAAGCGTGAATTTCGCCTCCTTGGTGGGGAGGTGATGGAGTTGATCGCCGCCTGTAAGCATCAGACGCAATTGTCCCTGAGCGGGCCATGCGCGATTCACCATCAGATCAACCAGTGCAGTTGGCAGGTAACAAATCGTGATACCGTGTTTCACGAGCCAGGGAATCAATGCCGTTGGGGAGATCCGCACCTCTTCTTCCACTAGGTACAGTTCTACTCCCTTTGTCAGACAGGGCCAGATCTCAAAGACAGTCGCATCAAAGCTCAGGCTTGCCAACTGAGTGGCTTTATCGTCCGCCGTAACCTCGAAAGTCTCGTGGTACCAGAAGATCATCTGCACGAGAGATTTATGCTGAACGACCACACCTTTCGGTTTCCCTGTTGAGCCAGAGGTATAGATGATATAGACGGGATACTCAGGCGTGATGCTTCTTGGAAGATTCTCATCTGGCTGAGTGCTCAGGTGCTCTCCCATTTGATCGAGATTGAGCAGAGGTACCTCACATTGAGCAAGACGTGTCACAAGGCTCTCTTGCGTAACGAGCAAGACTACCTGAGCCTCTTGCAGGATCAAGGCTGTGCGGCTTGGAGGAGTCGCAGGATCGAGTTGTAGATAGGCCGCGCCAGTTTTGAGCGTTGCATAAAGTGCGATCACCATCTCTAGATTGCGAGGGAGATAGATCCCCACAACACTCCCCGGCCCAACTCCCTGCGCCTGCAAATAGTGAGCCAATCGATTGGCCTTGCTATTCAACTCGCCATAAGTCAGCTTGAGACCTCGTGAGGAGAGAGCTGGAGCCTCTGGACGGAGCAGAGCCTGCTCCTCGATCAATTCATATACGAGGTGCTCATGCGTGTATGCCCTCTCAGTAGCATTCCAATCCAGCACGATCTGTTGGTACTGCTCTTGTGAGAGGAGTGGGAGGGTCGTAATTGGCTGAGTAGGAGCCTGTACGAGTGCTGTCAGGAGCACCTGGAAATGCTCCGCCATACGCGCAATCGTTTCTACTTCAAAAAGATCAGTGTTGTACTCAAACTCGCCCTCCAGACCCTGTTCGCTCTGTGTCAGGGCCAGCGTGAGATCAAATTTGGCGCTACTCTGCTCTATCTCTACCTCGGAGACAGTAAGTGAAGTGAGATCGAACTGTTCCTGCGATGCGTTCTGGAGCAGAAACATCACCTGGAAGAAAGGGGAGCGCCCTAGATCGCGTTCTGGTTGGAGTGCCTCGACAATCTGCTCAAAGGGGATATCCTGGTAGGTGATGGCATCCAACACCACATGCCGCACCCGCTGCATAACCTCTAGAAAGGTAGGATTGCGCGAGAGATCGGTACGTAGCACCAGTGTATTCACAAAGAAGCCGATCAGATTTTCGATTTCCTGATGTGTCCGATTGGCAATGGGAGTGCCTACGACAATATCCTCCTGGTTGCAATAACGGCTCAGGAAGACCTGAAAGGCTGCGAGTAGCGTCATGAAGAGGGTAGCTCCGGCGTGTTGCCCTAATTGTTGCAATTCTGAGGTCAGGGTCGGCGCAATCACAAAGCTATAGCTGGCTCCGCGAGCGCTTTGGATGGCGCTTCTAGGCCGATCTGTCGGCAAAGACAGGAGTGCAGGAACCCCTGCCAGTTGTGTACGCCAATAGCTCAACTGGCGATCCAAAACAGCACCTTGTAACCACGCGCGTTGCCAGATAGCATAGTCCGCATATTGCAGAGAGAGCGCAGGCAATGGGGATGTTTGCCCAGTCGAGAAGGCTAGGTAGAGCGCGGATAATTCGCGTATCAGAATACCCATAGACCAACCGTCTGAGACAATATGATGCATGGTGAGCAACAACACATGTTCATCTTCAGCTACACCTATCAAATGTGTGCGAAATAATGGGCCATTTGCCAGATCAAACGGTTTCTGTCTCTCCTCAGCAATGAGGTCTAGCAATGTGGGCAGACGTTCATCTATGAGCAGGTGTTTAAGGTCGGTAAATGGCAAGGCCGCTGCTTCAACCGCTGGCGAGATCGCCTGGACAGGGGTATCATGCAAAATAGGGAACGACGTTCGCAGAACAGCATGGCGCGTGACAATCTCACATAGGCTGCGTTCCAGTGCTTCGCGGTGAAGTGAACCAGAGAAGCGCAGAGTGAGCGGTATATGATAAGTGGTGCTGCCTGGGTTCAACCTATCCAGAATCCAGAGGCGTTGCTGCGCGAAGGAGATGGGTATTGCGCCAGAGGAATCTCGTGGCGCTGGCAGGATCGGCGGCTCAAGCAGAGGCGGTTCCTCTTGGCGAACCTGTGCAATGACTTGGGCCAGTCCCTCGATAGTCGGTGTCTCAAACAAGCGGCGTAGAGGGAGTTCAATCTGAAAGACTGCACGAATACGTGAGATGACCTGCATCGCTAGGAGCGAATGACCGCCGATCTCAAAGAACTGCTCGCGTATCCCCAACTGCACCTGTCCCAACACCTGTTGCCAGATTTCAGCCACCGCCTCTTCCAATGGATTACGCGGCAAAGGTCCGTGTTGGTACATCTTTGAACGTTCCATGTGGGGCGCAGGGAGAGCTTGGCGATCTACCTTGCCATTGGACGTGCGTGGAAGTGCTGCCAGAATTTCAAAAAAAGTTGGTACCATATAGTCAGGCAAGTGCTGTTGCAGAAACACCCGCAGATCCTTGCTGAGCAGATCTGCCTCCCCCGTGGGGACGAGATATGCGACGAGAGACTGGCCTGCCCCCACCAGATCTTGACGCGCCACCACCACACATGCATCGACATCAGGATGCTGCAAGAGTCGCTGTTCGATTTCTCCTAACTCAATACGAAACCCACGAATTTTGACCTGATGATCGAGGCGACCGAGATACTCCAGGTTCCCATCTGCCAACCAACAGACGCGATCTCCAGTCCGATACAAACGTGCTCCGGCCTGGTAGCTGTAAGGATGGGGTACAAAGCGCTCAGCCGTGAAGTCTGGTCTGTTAAGGTAGCCGCGAGCCAGGCCATCCCCACCAATGTAGAGTTCACCGGGAACGCCAATAGGAGTTGGTTGCAAAAAAGCATCCAGTACATACACCTCAACATGAGCAAGCGGGCGGCCAATTGTTGGTTCATCTAACACTGTATGGATGCCACAGACAGTAGCATCTACTGTGCATTCGGTTGGACCATACAAATTATAGTAGGCGCGGGTGCTATCCTGGGCAAGTGTTTGCCACAGAGCCGCGTCTATGGCCTCTCCACCGATGAGGACATGGCTCAACGCAGGGGCAGCATTCTCTCGTAACTCATCCAACAACAACTGGTGAAGCTGGCCAGGGGTACAGTCTAACACCTGCAAGGCATGACGTTTTAGATATGCTAAGAGCGCAATGGTGTCAGACCTGATCTCCTGGGGAATAATATAGAGCGTGTGACCATATGCAAGCTGGGTGATCTGCTGAACTGAGGCATCGAAAGTCAGCGCTGCGTTCAGGCTCACGCGCAAGGGACCCTCTTGAGCATGCGTGTAGACCGTCTGATTGAGTCCTGCAGCAAGATTGACCACAGAGCTATGGCGAATCACAACGCCCTTTGGTTGTCCTGTAGAGCCAGAGGTATAGATCACATACGCCATATGTTGGGCTGAGGCAGCACACGCCAAGTTATTTGTAGGTTCGTGCGAGATAGGTTCCCAGCCAGTATCCAGGCAAATAACAGTTATGGAAGTCTCAGCAAGTGTTGGAAACAGATGTTGTTGTGTCAGAAGTACCGGAGCCTGTACCTCTGCCAATATAAAGTCGCGCCGTTTCTGTGGAACTGTCGGATCGAGAGGTACATAGGCTCCCCCAGCCTTGAGAATACCCAAGAGCGCGATAAGCATCTCCAGGCTACGCTCCATGCATACTCCTACGCAGACCTCCGGCCTAACCCCCAACTGTTGCAAATAAGAAGCCAGTTGATTGGCTTTGCTATTGAGTTCTTCATAGTTGAGTTGCTCGTCCTCGAAGACCAGTGCTGGTATCTTAGGGGTGCGTGCGACCTGTGCTTCAAATAACTGGTGCAGGCAGATTTCCTGAAGTGGTTCGGCGGTGAGCGTCTGCCATGCCTCCATCACTTGCTCGCGCTCAGACACAGGAAGCAAGTTCAGATCCTGGATACACTGCTCTGGCTGTCTTACAATCTCTTCTAACAAAGTGATAAAACGCTGGGCAAAGCGTGCAATAGTCGCAGCATCAAAGAGATCGCAGTTGTACTCGAACTCACCCGTTAACACAGGCTCTCCATCTTGTTCTCTTTCGGTCATACCCAGGGAGAGATCGCATTTGGCAACCGTATTTTCAACCTCTAGCGGCTGACTGAGAAAGTCTGCGGACTGGTTTGATGAAGGAGCTGACATATTTTGTAACGTAAAGAGCACCTGAAAGAGGGGAGCATAGCTTAAATTTCGCTCCGGCTGGAGAGCTTCTACTACCAGTTCAAACGGAACATCTCGATAGTTGAAAGCATCCAACGTTACCTCTCTTACACGTTGAAGGAGATCACGAAAGCTGGGATTTCCAGAGAGATCGGTTCGCAAGACCAGCGTATTGAGAAAGAAGCCGATCAAAGGCTCAAGTTCAGCATGCGAGCGATTCGCAATGGGTGTCCCCACCGAGATATCATCTTGCGCCGTATGACGGCATAACCAGACCTGAAAAGCAGCCAGGACTGTCATAAACAGCGTACTTCCCTCGCGCTGGCTCAGTGTTTTAAGGTTGATGGTCAGCCTAGGCGAAAGGCAAAAGGCATAACTTGCCCCACGAAAGGTCTGAACGGCGGGACGGGGTCGATTCGTAGGCAAGGGAAGGAAGGCTGGTAAGGCCGCCAGTTGTTTTTTCCAATAACCCAACTGGTGCTCTAACAGTTCTCCTTGCAACCACTGGCGCTGCCAGAGAGCGTAATCAACATATTGCACAGTCAACTCTGGCAAGGGAGATGGTCGTCCCTCTTCATACGCTTGATAGTGTACCAAAATCTCTTCGTACAACACTTCTACAGACCAGGCGTCAGACGCAATATGATGCATCGTCAACAGGAAGACATACTCATTTTCAGCCAGTTGCAGCAATAATGTACGTAGCAGCAAACCTTCAGTCAGATCAAATGGCCGCTCTGCCTCTTCTGCGGCGTAACGCAATACCTCTTGTTCTCGCTGCTCAGCATGCAGACTCCGTAGATCAATCAGAGGCAGTGGCAGGTTTGTCACCTGCGCAATCTTTTGAAAGGGCACTCCTGCTCTCTCTACAAAAGCTGTGCGTAAGGCTTCGTGGCGTCGCACAACTTCAGAGAGAGCATAGTTCAGGGCCGCTAGGTCAATGTTTCCTGAGAGGCGCAAAGCAAGCGGCACATTGTAGAGCGGGGTATTGGGATTGATCTGCTCTAGAATCCAGAGTCGCTGTTGCGCAAAGGACAGAGGGAAAAGCTCCCCATCCTGTCGCAAAATAGGTACAAGAGGAGCGACAGGTACGGTTGAGGAAAGACCTTGCTGCTGTGTCAGCTTCTTTAAAAGTTCTTTCTTTTTTGCTGAAAGATTCAGGGTTCTTTTGATCGTATCACTCATAATAGCAAAGCTCTTCCTTCGTCACTACCCTCTACAGAGTGATGGCAATATATTATGTCTCTGAGCATACATCACCGCCTGGAGACGATTACGCACATTGAGCTTACTGTAAATATGATTTGTATGCCTTTTGACAGTTCCCACGGTGATCACAATGGCTTGCGCGATCTCCTGGTTGGACATGCCAATCGCTATATAGTGCAGCACTTCTAGTTCTCGTTTACTCAAAGCTTCCTGCATGATCGAAGACATCTCTGAGCTAAAATAGGCGCGGGTATCTACCTGCTGCATATCCTTCATCCTCTCTTGAATGGATTGCTTGTGGGAAACAATTTCAGATTTAGAGTTCCTCATAGGCGAGTTGAGCTAGCAAGAGTTGGCTCAACTCGCACATATCCCTGACATACGCTTCACGGAAGACTTGTTGTTCCTCTAACGTTAGCTCGAAGCCAGACTCTTGTAGAGTCTGAAGTGGTTTCGCCAATAGCTTATCCGCGAACTGTGAATCGATCATCGCACGAGCTAATAGTTTGTTGATAGCTTGCCGAGACATGAGGATATCCTTCTTGTTTGTACTTAGCCCCAGGGGTCATGATCATCCAACTGATGGCTCATGAAACTGCTTCCGTGGATTTGCGTATGTAGGGAAGTCCAAAGATGTGTAGATCCCAGCAGCAATGATACAAGTAAGCATACCAGAACTATGCCCAGGAGAGTCTGTTTGCGGTATGTCCAGTTCGTGTAAATATCCAGACCCAGCGAGTATAGACGGTCAATAGACGTTGCCATTGTTCTCTTTTCCTTTGCTCTTTTTTAATCACTAAGCAAAGGATACTCATCCCCTGTCAATAATATGTTTTGTGCAGAGGAGCGAAGAGTCAAACAAAAGTCATTATTGTCAACAATGCGAGTGTTCAGGCTAATCTACGAAATATCCACTGACTCATTTGCTTGTATAATGCGCTGGTACAGTTTTTGCAATGATTTTTCAGGCAAGATATGTAATTCTTCTTGGAGATTCTGAGCGCAGATCTGATATTGCCGTAAGGCAAGCTCTCTCTTACCTTGCCGCAAATAGCAGCGCATCAAACCATAGTGGGCTTTCTGCGAACAGGCATCTACGATGAGCACACAGTGCCAATGGTGCAAGCTTTCTTCCCACCGTTCGCCTCGCCAAGCAATGAAGGCCAGTTGCTGACGAGCATTCAGATATGCTTGGCGTAATTGATCTCTGCGAGAACTACACCAGTCGTTGTAGAAGGATTGCAGGTAGTCACCTGTATAGAGTGCAACCATGTTACTGAATGCCTTATTAGCAGCATCATCGTCTTCATCCTCTAGTAATTGTTTTGCTTGACTGTAGTAGTCCTCAAAAAGGGCGACATCATACTGGATCTGCTTTTTATATGTTGTCGGGAGGTCAAGGCTATACAGCCCCAAACGGTAGGTAATGCAGTTTTTCCCAAGGGCTTGACGCGCGTAATAAATAGCTGTCCGTAGTGTTGTGTCGATCTGATGGTTCGCTGTATTGGGCCAAAGAGCATCGATCAACAGATCTTTTTGCACAGGGTGAGCTTTTTCTAAAAGCAAAAAAAAGAGTTCCAGCGAGCGTGTCAGGTGCCAACGTGTGATAGGGGTTGCGTCCACTAGCACTTTTGGTTCGCCAAATGCCTGGATATACAAGCTCTGCGCCTCTCCCAAATGCTCTATGACTGATTGTATCTCAGGCGTGGAAGGGGGCAAAGGCTGTTTGAAAGGAATTGTGGGAACTGCGGCTCGTTGCTCTAGCTGTTCGTGATTGAACAGTGCTGGCAGGTCGGGATAGCGACGTATCGTAACCTGCATCACATAATCAAAGTCGCCTTTTTTATTCAGTTCGATAGCCTGACCAATAGCCTGTAATGCCTTTTCAGTTTTTTTTTGCCTAGAAAAACACACAGACTGGAGGAGGAGCGCCTGCATATACAAAAACTGGATATTCGTGCTCTTGCCAAGGGCGACGGCCCGTTCGATCTCTTGCTGAGCCTGGTTGTAGGTCTGTTGAGCTAGCCAAATCATGCCCTGCGTCAGGTGGTAGAGGAGCCCCTCGTAACTCTGTTCTTTTTGTTCTTTCAAAAAAATCTGGTCCAGAAAAAATTGCCCCATCTGGGTCTCCCCCAGAAAGAGGTAGGTGGTTGCCAAGCTACAGAGACTACAATGCGCCAGATAACTATCTTCGCACTGACGAGCTAGGCGCAAACCCTCTTCAAGATACGGTAATGCCTGTGCAGGGTTTGCTAGTGTGCAATAAAATTCGCCCAGAGCTACAAGTGCGTAGGCTTCGCCGCTTTTGAAGTGACAGACATCCCGCGCCCAGTGCAACGCTTTGGTTAGCGTCTTTTCTGCTTCTTGGGTTAGACCCTGACGTAGCTGCAATAATCCCATACTGGTTAGGCTGCTGGTAACACCCCAAGAGTCGTTCAGCTTCTCGCAGATCTGGAGCGTGCGTGTCTGGTGGTAATCAGCCAGGATGTAGTTGCCAACCCAGCCATAGGCACTGGCGAGTAGACGGTGGAGCGTCGCTGTCTGCCGCTCTTCTTTTTGCGGGCCGCTCAAGTGAAGCGCTTGCTGAAGTTGTACAAGGCCTTCATGAATACGCCCCTGACCTACAATCAAGCACACCCCCAGCCGTTGGTGTGCTCGTGTGCGCAGGCAGCGCTCGTTCATAGGCAAAAGATCGAGAACCTGCTGACAGAGTTCTTGCGCCGCTTGGAATTTCCCCTGATAAAAGACCAGTTTGCTACGTGCCAGCTTGAGTTCTGCTTGTAATAACGCACGGGAAGATGAGTCTTGCTCTAAGGAAGGCTTCTCTAAAGAGGCTTCTACCACGTTGAGTAAGGGTGCTACATGCGCGTATTCATTCCGTATCAAGTGAAGATTGGCGTGGATCAGGGAGAGCCAGGGGTGTTGCTGGGCCAGAGATTCTGGCACGGATCTGAGCCAACCCGCGACCATTTCGTCCTGTCCTTGTTCAATAAGATCTGAGGCTAATGGGATCATCATCCTGATAGCTTGGTCATACTCTTGAGCCAGCAGTGCGTGCATCAAGGCTTGCGAATATGCTTTGTCTTGTTGGAAAATCTGAGCGGCTCGCCGCTGAAGTGTCAGATAGCGCTCAAACGAGGAGCGACGCAGTTGCTCTCTAAATAGTTCGCGCAAGATAGGATGGCAGCGATACACACCAATCTCACCCTTTCCAGAGGACTCATCTGTGCGCACCACAAAAAGCCCTTGTTGTTCCGCGTAAACCAACTGTTCAGCGGCATTGGCAATTTCTAGAAGCGCATTACAGTGTTCAGGTGTCAACTGATCAAGGATCGAAACGGCTTCGAGAAACTCCAATGTGGCTCTTTCCTGCCAAAAAATCTCTTTGGTAATGTAAGTGGCAAGTGACTTGCGATCAGCCAGGAGAGCGGGGGTTCCCCAGGTGCCCTTGCGGGAAGGAGTGAGAGGGTGCAGTTGAGTATATCCCAAATCTGAACCAAGCAAGACCCCAGTGATCCATCCTTCAAACGAACGTGTAAGATGTTCAGCCTCTTGAAGCGAAAAGCTGCTAAAGCCCTGCATATGCGCTAGATCACAGATCTCCTCAGCATTAAAGCAGAGTCTGTTGCTGCCCAAGCCAAACATCTGACGCCGCGCAATTAAAGGAGCAAGTTCTAGATTCGGCAAGGATCGGCTTTCGATAACCAGTATGCCTTGTTGAGGAAAACGCTCCAACAGCTGATTCACAAGATGATTGATGGTGCCGTTCTGCCGTATCCTGTGGTAATTGCAGAAGACCAGCACAAATTGCTGCGAGATCTCGTTATCCAAAGCTTCAATGAAAACCTCTATCAGATCATCCCAACATTCTCTGGCGTCATCTGGGATTGAGAAAAGTGCGTCGAGGTGGCGGCCAAAGTTAGGAAAACCAGAGCGAATACTGACAAGTAAGACCTTGAAAAAGAGAGCAGGAGTATCGGTGTGCTCCAGTATATACCAGCAACAGGTAATGGAAAGACGCTGAATTGTACTAGCAAGCAGCGTCGTTTTCCCATATCCAGCTGGAGCACACAGGAGAATAAGCTTGTATGGAGCAACCTGGTTAGTCTGAGATGATCCCATAGCTTCAGCGAGAAGGTGTACTACTTCCTCCCGATGAAGAATAGGTACAGGAAGTGTGGGTGTCTGGATTTTGTGTTGTATCCGATCTGTGGTCATTCGCCCTCCTCATAAGGACATGATTCAAATCAACTCAACTGCAATAGGTACATATAGTGATATAAAACAATTCTTGGTTTGATGGGTTTTCATCAGACATAAAAGGGAGGCAGTCTTCTTGCCAGATTTCCATGCCTACTTCTCTCTGTTCACTTTTCCTCAGCCCATCATTTTTCCTTCCGTTCCCACAACTCCTTCTCCCTTTAAGTGAAGGAATCTATACCTGTTTATACAAGCTGACGTTTCGGTAGAAAAAGAACATCAGCTTGTATAAACAGGTACTGGACAGCAATGTTATGCTAGGATAGGGTGGATAGATCTAAGGAATGCAAAAAACAAAAAAATGTATTAAGAATTGCAACTACTTAGGTCAGTTAAATAGCGAGTTCAGGGCACCCCGATATAATTCAGTCCCAAATGAATACATCGCGGGCCATTTTTGCCTGGAAACAGCCATTATCATGGCAGCCTTACCCCGCATTGGAGGCAGTTTTACAAGGCATCAAGGCGACCGGAGTAGTTACTCAGAGTTTACAGAATGAAAGCATATTTGTCAAGTTTTTTACAATGGAGAGGGTGTTTTGTAACTCAAAAAAGCTCTTCAATGGAGAGCCGAAGCTCTTCGTATTTGACGAGTAAGGTAAGCTGACTCTTGACAAGGCTCGTACCCTTGCCAAGGAGGTCAGCTTGATGATGCTCACCCTCGTCAAAAGAACAAGCACTGGAGTGAACCCAAGGGACCGGACAAAGATCGAAGTCAACTTCTCCGAAAAATGGTACACTGAAAACCAACAAGGAGGGGAAAATGCAGAAACGAGTGCATACCCGCGAATGTAAACTGGATAGTGTGCGTCTCTTTGTCGCAATAGCACAGCTCAGTGGTGGAAAATTCCTGGCTGTTCATAGCATGCAGTTGGAGAAGGACACGCAGGCGCAGTTCGATGGCCCGGTCGTTGTAAAAAGGGTCTCTGTAGTGCCCAGCGCCTCTGCGAGATAGCTATAGTGGCGCTCGCTGATTGGTTCACTTGTTCAAGAAAAAAAGCCTGAATCAGCGTCGCCTGGAGATGACGGCGGCCTAAGCGTTCATTGATGAGCGCGATCCTCAATCATGCGAGCGTGCAACAATGTGCCGAGCTGGCGAATGCGCTCGCGCTCTTCGATTTGCTCCTGGTTGACATTGGAGAAGCTCAGGCGCATGCTGCCTCTCTCCATCTGGAAAACGCCGAGAACTCGCAGAAACAACGGTCTCTCAGAGACTAGAGAGTACGCGCAGGGTCTTGTCGAGAGCCAATTAGACTGTTCCTGTAGAGTCAATGTACGCATTCCCTCATGAGGAACACCGCGTACAATAGCGTATAATCGAGACACGATGAAACAAAGGGCTAGGCATAGTCCAACAGAAAGAGGTGAGCTGTGAGCATTGAGACCATAGGCATTCTTAGCCCTGGTGAGATGGGACAGGCAATTGGTGCGGTGCTGCACCAGCATCAGATGCGCGTCATTACACATCTGCGAGGCCGTAGCACAAGGACCATCGCTCGTGCGTATGCCGCAGGCTTCATCGAGGTGCCCGATGATGAGACACTCGTGCGTGAGGCTGATGTGCTGCTTTCGATTCTTCCTCCCGACCAGGCTCCTGCGTTAGCAGAGCGCATCGCAACGGCACTACGCACTACTGGCGCGACACTGTTATTTGTCGATTGTAACGCCATTGCTCCTCGCACCGTACGTACGCTTGAGCAGCAGCTCACCGAGGTAGGAGCGACATTTGTCGATGTGGGCATCATCGGGGGGCCGCCTCGACCGGGAGAACCAGGGCCACGCCTGTATGCCTCCGGTCCTCGTGCAGCAGAGGTCGCACAACTGCGAGCTGCTGGTCTGGATATTCGCGTGCTTGGCCTGCAGAGTGGCCAGGCATCCGGTTTGAAGATGTGCTATGCTTCCTTGACCAAAGGATTAACGGCCCTGGCAACCGAGGCGCTGGTGGCAGGACGAGTGATAGGTGTGCAGGAAGCCCTTACTAGCGAATTGCAGGAACTGCCCCTCTTCCAGATGATTTCGCGTGCGGTTCCTGGGATGCCCCCAAAGGCCTATCGCTGGGTCGGCGAGATGCAAGAGATTGCCCAAACATTCGCCGATCTGGGGCTTCCTCCTCAGATGCCAGAAGGGGCTGCATCCCTCTATCGCTTCATCGAGGGAACAATCTTAGGTGCTGAAATCTCTGAACATCGTCAGCACGGCCAAACGCTTGAAGAGGTCGTCGCAATCCTGGCAACCGCACTCGCAGAACAATCCGCCCAGGATCAAACAGATTCGTGATCTGTTGGAAGACCATTTGGGCGAGCGGACCTCTCAGACTTTCGTATGAGAAATGGTATGAAGAGAAGAAACAGACACAAGCGGTAGAAGGAAAAGGAATGGCCTATGACTGCACCCAACTTTCCCCAAGGAACAGCACCGAATATGATCTCTCTGGCACTCGGTCATCCAGACCCGGCGACGCTGCTGATGCCTGAACTGCGCGAGGTCATGCAACGTGTTCTCAGCTCCCCGCAAGCCTCTACCCTGCTCCAGTACGGGCCAGAGCAGGGAACGCAGAGCTTGATCGATGTCTTCAGAGCAAAGATCCACCGTGAACAGGGCTGCACGCTTGAAGCGGCCAACCTGATGGTTGTAGCTGGTTCAACGCATGCCGTGGATATGCTCGCGCGTCTCTACGCCAAAACAGGAGGTGTTGTGCTGGTTGAAGCCCCAACGTATGTGGACGCGCTCCATGTGTTTCGCGATCATCACATCGAGGTCTGTGCCATTCCGATGGACGAAGATGGCCTCATTCCAGCGGCCTTAGAAGAACAGATCGCACATCTCCACGCGCGAGGCACCTTTCCGAGCATGCTGTATACCATACCAAACTTTCATAATCCAACAGGCAGAACACTCTCTGAAGCACGGCGCAGCGAGATTATCCGCCTGGCTCGCCGCTATCACTTCCTGATTGTGGAGGATGATGTCTATCGCGACCTCTCTTTTGAGGGTGCGGTGCCTGCCAGTTTCTATACGCTGGCGCATGGCCAACAGGTCTTTAGCATCGGCAGTTTCTCGAAAACGCTCGCACCTGGCTTGCGTCTGGGATGGCTGCTTGGTTCCGAGGAAGCTATTCAACACTGTGCCACCTGCGGAACAACCCAAATGGGCGGTGGTGCAAACCCGTTCATCGCCCACATGATAGCGGAATACTGCCGCAGCGGTGCCTGGGAGCAGCATATTGTGCACCTACAGTCGCTCTACACAATGCGTCGTGACCGGGCACTCTCCGCTCTGGAGCGCTTCATGCCCGCCGATGTAGCATGGACGCATCCTGCAGGCGGCTTTTTTATCTGGCTCCGTTTGCCAGAGCAGGTCTTTGCGCAACAGGTCAAGCATCTGGCATTCCAGCAAGGGGTCTTACTGGCAGCAGGTGACGGGTTTTTCGTGCATCCTGCAGATGGAGCACACTACCTACGCCTCGCGTACAGTTGTGCGGCACTCAGCGAGATTGACGCGGGCATACGCATTCTTGCGCAGGTGATCACCAGTTCCTCAAAAAGCTGAAGCGTGTGCATTCCAGGTTTACCTGAAGGTAGAAACGGTTTGCTCTTTTTGCGTGAGAAACTCAAGCAGCGCGGGCGTACCTTCCTGTGTCTGCCGAATGGCTCGTTGGATGGCTGGGGTAATCTCTCCAGGCTCGGTGACGCGTTCGCCGTAGCCACCAAGAGCGCGTGCCAGATCCGCATAGTTTCCGGAAATGCCGGTGCTGCGGTACTTTTCTGTGGTGATTGTCATGGGGAGATCGAGAGCGTCTTCACAAAAGATGAACTGCTCACAAATATCATGATCTATTGGATCACCCAAACCATCAACTCCTCCACACGTCTCTACTACGAGACGACTCACCAGAGTGAAACCGTTTCTGGGCGAGTCGAGGTGCCGACGGGTGTTGCTGTGTTCCCGGCAGAAATCCCGGTTCCTCCTCGCTTCTTTGCCCAACGCTTCTACGATATTCAGCGTTGGACAGAGATGCCAGTTGGGAGTCACTTCGCAGCATTGGAACAGCTATAGGCACTGGTCGAAGATATACGTGCCTTCTTCCGACCAGTGAGAAACGAACCCATTCGCCTGTTCTCTTCCTCTGTTGCCAATGGCGGAGAACCGGTCAATCATCCTCGATCCCCGTCTCCAGCGAGAGAATCTCCGCCAGCGCCTCGTCAGCAGCTTCGCGCACAGCACGCGATTGTGGATCATGGCGAAGGTTGAGCAAGCGTTGAATGGCCGCATCGGGAATATTGCGCCGAATCTTGCCACATGCCTGGGTAGCTTTCATGCGTACCTGCCAGTACGGCCAATCCAATAATTCTGTGAGCGTGGCGAGCGCTACTGGACCTGCACAACCAATAGTTCCCATGGCATCAGCTATCCGACTCTGGGTACGCGAGGCGAAGATGCCGCTTGGCGGCTCTCCCTGCACGAGCGCTTCTGCCAACGGAACAATGGCATGGAAAGCTTCGGGATGCGTCTGCTTGAGTGCCTCAGCGGCTGCGATCCCAGGCTCACGATCAAAGCCACACCAATCGCGGCTCTCATACTCCCGATACCCACAACTCTCCAGCAATGGCTCAAGCGGCACCGCGCTCCCCAATGTGCTGAGAGCATCAACAATCGCTAGAAGCAAACGAGAATTATCTTCATCGCGCAAGAGTTGCGTCAGTGGCTCGATTGCTGCTGGGTCTCTCAGTTCGCCCAGTATTTCGATGGCTCGCTGACGAACCTTACTGTTCGTATCGGACTGGGCAGCCAGGATAATCTCGTCAACCTGACCCAGCACGTTCCACGCACTCAAACGTGCGAGACGTATCCCTGGCATTGTGCATTCGGGAGTGAGAGCGACTATTTTTGCGGGGACAACCCTGGCTAGCCTCTCCAATACACAAGCAGCCCCGACTGCCAGCGAATCGCTAGAGTCCTCACTCAACGCCTCTATCCAGAAAGTAAAAGGTGCCCGCTCTCCCAGCGCAACCTGGGATTCTACAACCGATTGGCGTACCACATGCTCATCATAATAACTCAACCAGTGTCTTATAACGTGATCCCGAAAGTCTTTTGTTTCTAGCTCTGCGAGTGCTTTTCGCGCCCCTTCGCGTACACGCTCATCCTCGTGTTGAAGGAACCTGTTCAACACGTCAACTGATGCATATTCATCCAATTCTAGTAATGCGTTGATCGCATGTTCGGCAATGTACTGGTATTCCTCATCCTCATCCCTATCCTCATTGTTCTCACCTTCATCATGGCTCTTTTCTCCATTCCCATGCTCAACTCTCTCATCATTCTCACGGTTCAAGGAGAGCAATGTCAGAAGCCTGTCAACAGGTACACGCTCCTTTTGTTTCCCAATACCTATAATTGCATATTCATGTGAGAATCCCTTTGGAAAGCGTAACATGGTGAAGAAAACCTCAAAAGGAACATACTGACCTACAGCAGCCAATGCCTCACCTGCCTCATTGTACAGTTTATCATCTTCTAGTAAGGTGATGAGGAACGCAATGGGAGCATATTCTCTGCATAGGCCCAATGCTTCTACCAGATCACCTGCATACCAAGCAGTGTATCGCTCAGGATCATGCTGATGGGTGATAATCCAGGTTTGCAAAGGGGCGACCAGTTGGCTTACATCAATCACCGCGTTCACGTCTCGCAGAATAGTCATGGCTGTTTCACGAACGCCTTTGTATTCGTGTTGCAAAGCCGTGAGTAAGGCAGCGAGTGGGATGTGCTCTCTGAATGTGGCGAGTGCGGACAGGATTTTGCAGTATCCCACAGGATGTGCTGTCAGCTTTTCTAACAAGGAAAGCAAGAGAGGCACATACCGATCCTCGCCTGTCACGGCCAGGATGCCCGCTGCCGTGTAGATATCCCCTTCGCTTGTGTGGAGCGCGGCAAGCAGTTGCTCCTCTGGGATAGATGCGTAGACAGCGTGCGCCACCTTGGGCAAGAAACCAAAGTCGATGACTGAGTAATCAGGGAGCTTCGCAAGGAGCGCATCGACAGTATAATCACCCAGCTTGCCCAGCGATTCCACCATATCTTCATCCTCATCATCTTCTCGATGACCAGCACACTCGCAGGCAATGGTAATCAAGGTCTCCGCTGGAAGACGCGTCCCATACTGGAGCAGCGCACGTCCCCACGTAGCCTCCAGAGAACCGACACCTGTTCCATCATGAGCATATTGCGTGAGCAAGAGATCAACAGGTACATCCTGCTGAAGTATTTCGAGAATCAGCAGAGATTGCACGGCTCTTCCGTGGTCATCGCTGGCAAGCGTCTCAAGCAACGCATTGACAGGTGCTGCGGTGCCGTGCAGACAAAAGGCTTGTCTCAGCCCGTCCTGAAGCGACCAATGGTTCTCCTTGAGGAGTCGGCGCAGATCTTGCAAAGGCACAAGCGAAGCCTGCTTATTGAGTAAGCGCAGGGCACTGGCGCGTAATTTGTGTTGATCGTAGTCATCATGTTTCACTCGTTTGCGGAGAATAATCAGCAGCGGCCTAGCGGGAACAGGCTCATCGAGCAGGATCAGCTTTTCTATAGCGAGCCACTGAAGATGCCTCTTTTTACTTGCGAGCCACGCGACCAGTTGCTCAAAGGGAAACGTTGCCTGCAATTTGATCAAAGCTTCGACAATCTCTGCATCCGCCTGGTCTTGCGCAATATTCAGCACATCGATCAGCGCTTCGATTGCGCTCTCCTGGCCCAGTTCTCCCAACGCACGCGCCGCGTGTACCCTTTTCCAACCACTCCAACCATTGTCATTGCGCAATATATCGATCAAAACATCCATTGGCGCGGCTTTTCCTAGCAGAGCCAGTGCGTCAATAGCATGACAGGCAAGAGAATCATCTTCCCTCGCCACTTGTACCAGCGCTTGCACCACTTCTGGTTTGTGCGATCTTCCAAGCATCTGTGCGGCCTGCTCGCGGACTTTCCAGTCTTCATGAGGATCAAGCAATGCGGTCATGACCGGTTCCAGCGCGAATTGGTTGGCCAACGCTTGTAATGCACATTCAGTTGTCATGACAAGTGGTATATGATGCTCGCGTAAGCAGGCAAATAAGGCTTGGAGAGGCGCATGGCCTCCCAATGCTCCTATGGTATGGATGATAGGATCGCGTACCCGTTCGTCCTCACCAGGATCAAGGAACACTGAGGTGAGCAAGTCAACTCCCGCTTGTACAATGCGTTGATTCAGCAGACGTATGTCGCAAGCGAGCAGGCGCAGGCGGGTGAGACGTGGATTTTCTTGATAGCTATGACCAGTTGCACGGGCTGTTGCAATCAGGATCTCTGCCCAGTGTACCACTAACTCGCTTGCGATCTCTGTGAGCGCTGTTTCCTGGACAGGAAATGGCAGTTCGGGCAAAGATCGCAGCGCCAGGAGCAAGCCCAGGTGTCCCACGTCTCCGGCGGGTTGTGTACGTATCGCAGCTAGAGCTTGTAACCAGCGCCTGGCTACCTCACGACCCGTCTCACCGCATTCTTGTCCCAGAATGCCCACCAGGAAACATAATATGTCGCTCCATCGGCTATACATACGCTTGCTCCAGACAAAATCGTGGGCAACCTCCCTTGCGGAGAAGTCTTCACTGACGAGGTGTTGGGCCAGGGCTGAGGCTACGAGATACTCCTGAAAGGTCTGATGACGAAAACTATACGTTTCGTAGGCAACGACATCAAGCAGGCCCGCGTTGAGGAGCCGCTGAAGTATCTCTTCAATGTTCCAGGTGGCTTGTTGCTCTCTGCACAGTTGTGCCAGAGTAGAGCGCAATTCGTCCAAGCTAAAAGTGCGCCCTTTGGTTTGGTAGAGTTCCAGCGCAACGCTAGCGAGGATACCACGCAACTGCTCGCGTCTCTGTGCATCAGACTCGCGGGTTTCTAGCAGGGCGTTGATGACTTCGCGATAGAGCATCGCTCGGCTCCCAGAGAGGTTTCCCTGTCGCAGGTAGACCACCGCGCCCAAACTGAAAAGCAGGGGATTCTCACCCCAAGTGGCGGCCTGCCGATGCTCGTTGAGCGCCTGGACGTAATCAGGCGCGTTGAGGGTGCGTGCGGGTTGGGCTGGTACTGGAAGCTGGCGCTGCAGTTCGGGCAGCAGTTGCGCGGCAAGCTGCTGGCGACGTGGTTCATCCAGCGTTTGCAGTTCCCACTCTTGAAACTGCCCTTGCTGGAACTGGCCGCCCTTGTAGTCGGTGAAGCGTGAACCAACGATCCAGGTATTGCCGCTGCCCTGAGCCAGTGCGTTGATCTGGTGAATGATGTCGGCGCGTAGGCGTGGGAGTACTTCGTCCAGGCTGTCCAGACATACAAACGCTTGGTTGTGTTGGAGGGCAGAAGAAAGAGCCTGCTCATCGTCCGCTTCCAGACCAAAGTCTCTGGAAATGTGCGCGAGATAGGTGTCCAGAGACTGTCCAGCGCGAGCTAGGTCCGGCAACGAGAGAAAGATGGGCAACGGCGCGGCGCTCTCCTCTAATGCGAGGTGCGCATGGTGACAGAGGAGATGTTTGAGCACGGTCGTTTTGCCCGTACCGGGACCACCCAGAATCACCATGCGCCCTCGTGGACTCTTGTTGAGCGCCTCCAGGCCGTTCTTTGCCAGAACATCCAGCGCTTCCTCGTGCTCATCCGTTTCTTTGGAAACCTCGATCTCTTCAAGGGGCTTGGTACGCCGCATTACGTCATTGGCGTGTTGCTGGGTCTTTGTCGCGTGTGCTGAACGCAGGCGCAAGGGCTGAAAGACCTGGATCAGTGAGAAGTTCCAGCCAGATCCCAGTGGCAAGCTCAGCGTGTCATAGCGCTGGAGCAGCCTACGTAGGTAGATGGTGCGTTGCTTGGTTGATATCTCATGCATGAGATGAGTGTAACATACCTCCCTAGCAGAATGGAAGTGTTCGCATTCCCTCATGAGAAACATCGCATACAATAGCGTATAATCGAGACATGTGAACATCGTCAATACGGCCAAACGCTTGAAGAGGTCGTCGCAATCCTGGCAACCGCACTCGCAGAACAATCCGCCCAGGATCAAACAGGTTCGTGATCTTTTCAAAACGATTGCTCATGAAGAAACACACATTACTCGTTTCAGAGTGGCTACGAAGCCACAGCCAAAAAGGAGGATCAAGCAATGTTCAACGGCCACCAACATTCTCATATGTTCGATGCAGTTGTGATCGGGGCCGGGTTTTCAGGTTTGTCTATGCTCTATCGCTTGCGCACACTTGGGCTTTTGGCTCAGGTGTATGAAGCTGGCGCAGGAGTCGGCGGCATATGGTACTGGAACCGCTACCCTGGTGCACGCTGTGATAGTCCGAGTGTGCATTACTCCTATTCCTTCTCTCCTGAGCTTGAGCAGGAGTGGGAGTGGACCGATTCGACCTGCGTCGCGATATCCAATGCAACACCCAAGTCATCTCCGCCATCTATGACAATGCCACCAATCACTGGTCTCTCAAGACGGATCAGGAGGATCAGGTTTCCGCACGCTATTGCATTACCGCGATGGGATGCCTTTCGACACCGAACACCCCGGCATTTCTAGGGCTTGCTTCGTTTGTCGGTCAGGTTTACGATACAAGCCAGTGGCCGAGCGCTGGCGTCGATTTCAGCGGGAAGCGCGTCGGCGTGATTGGGACTGGCTCGACAGGTATTCAAGCAATCCCTCACATTGCCAGACAGGCCGAGCACGTCACGGTTTTCCAACGCACGCCAAACTACAGCCTTCCCGCACACAATCGACCGCTGACCGCCGAAGAAAAGCAACTAGGCGTAGGTCGAGTACGCACCCTTGATCCAGCAACCATCCGTAGCCAGGTCGCAGCAGCCTTCGCGCAAGTTGGAGGACATGGCTGAGCGGCTGCTACGGAACTGTATCGATTATCTGAGATCGGGGATCGTTTTGCTGAGGCGGATCAATGGGCCGATGCGCAGGTGGTGTATGCCACCATCGCCGCAGAAATCCTTCTCGACTATGAAGAACTGGAAGATGAGGACCAGATTGCTGGTCTGCTGAAGAACTGTATCGCAGGTCTGCTCACCTGCCTGGAAGTGCAAAAGGACGTACCGCCAGCAGATCAGTTGGGTGAGGTTGCACGCGAGTCATTACTGACTTCGCTCTTTGCGCTGGGGAAGTTCGGGTACAACTATAGGATAGAGGAAACCGATATCCCTGAGACAGTGGAATTGAGCTATTCTGGTAGTCCCAGCACATTATGGATGAACCAGGCCGAATCACTGCTCATCAAGCTGAGGCTGGATATCAATAAGTTGAAAACCCGCCTGCGAAATCCGTTCGCCCAGGCGGAACGCAAGCGGTGCAGAGAACAGCGGACCAGCATGCACAAAGGTATGATACTCGCCACGTTCACCGCAAGGATCGATCCCTGCGTGCTCAAACGCCTGAATCAGTTCTTCCGTGAGAGACGCGCCCAGCCAGGCCGAACTTGCGTGGGCCTCTTCAATGCAGGTGAGTATGGCAGCATACCCACGAGAGAGAAATGCACGCACCAACTTGCTCGGTAGCTCGCCCCATAGTGGCTCACGGTGGATCAACCCGGCAGCCGACGTGCGTTCCTCGTACCAGGCTCGCACGTCGGCCAGATGGATATTGCCAAAAATGAGCGTCGTGATCCCTTGCTGGCGCAGATCCTGCAACGATTGCAAAACGGCGGTTTCAAACGTTTCTGGCGTCGTAGGATAGGCCAGCAGGGGAATGCCCAGCGCGTTTGCCTGTGCTTGGATGAGCGCAATGGGCACGCCATGAAAGCGCACACGCTGGCTGGCCTCGTCATACATCGTGACCAGGAAGTCCACCTGTAATCCCTGCTGTATGGCACGATCAAGGGCCAGAAAAGAATCTTTGCCTCCGCTAAAGCTGACCGCGCAGCGTTCTATGTGTTCCATGGGATTGCTCCTCTTTCATCAATAGAGAGACTGCCAGAGTAGCCTCATCCTCAAAGCGTTTCTATCGGCGTTCACCACCAGACTCGCACGTACTCTCAATTATACGCTTGATCGTTCCAATCGGGGTCCACAAGGTAGCATTCGTGTAATCATCCAGGAGCAACATAGTCGGCTCAGGCCTGGCAGCACTGGTTTGACAATCTGGAGATCACTCATGAGGTCGAAGGTTCGACGTTACTCCTTGGGCAACTTCCCGATCAGGCGGCGCTGTATGGCGTGCTACTCAAGATCAATCGCCTTGGGCTTACTTGAAGCACGGAATGGAGCCGCTCTGCACGAGACAGGGGATGATCTCTAACCAAAGCAAAAGGAATGCAGAAGCTTTTCTGGTTGCGTGAGCACGGGCTGCGAATGGTCCTCCCGCATACGCACGTCCAAAGGAGGGTGGGTACCGCAATTTTGCTGTAGAAAAAGAAAGGAATCGCAGAGTTGAGACAAACATAAGCGTGAAGAATCAGGAGCGGTCACATTTCTGCGCGATGGTTCGTTAGAAGAGTGACGCGCGAAAACACCACTGCACTCTGGCTCAAAGAGCTGACTTCGGCTCATTCAACGAAAAGCGCGAAAACGCGCTGTTTTAGGATAGGTGAAAGGTAGGTTATGACAATGGCTGATGAAAAACTTCTGAAGGTAATGGTGGCAGTCACTGATATGGCGAAGGCCAAAGCATTCTACGCGGAGCAATTGGGCTGGTCTGTCACGCAAGACTTCGGAAAAGGCGAGCGGCACTGGGTTTCTCTTGATCTCCCAGGAGGAGGTGCCTCTCTAACGCTTTCGACGATGCATGAACACATGAAACCAGGAACGATGACGCTCTATCTCTCGACTTCAGCTCTTGAAGCGATGCATAGCGCACTCAGAGCGAAGGGCGTCGAGGTCAATGATGTGAAGGATAACTTGTACGGCCCTGGTTCTGGCGTCAAGTGGTTTGACCTCAATGATCCCGATGGCAACCAGTGGCTGGTCGCCCAGTCCTAGCTGTCTCTGCGATCTACTGGCGATCATCATTTCCATGATCGTCAGTAGATCGCGCCTCTTTATATGGTGTCACATGATGCCTTGGTACAAAGGCACGGAGACGCGAAACCGCCAGCGTCAAGGCGTGCTGAGAGCGAATGTCCCATAAAACCTGATGCACGAAGATGCGAAGGGAACAGATATCAGTATGGTTCAAGAATATATTGAGATTCGCGGTGCCCGCGAGAACAACCTGAAGGAAGTCTCGCTGCGGCTACCCAAGCGCAACATTACTATTTTTACGGGCGTGTCCGGTTCGGGCAAGTCATCGGTTGTCTTTGATACCATAGCCAATGAAGCACAGCGGCTGTTGTTCGAGAATTTTAGCCTGTTCATTCGCAATTTGCTGCCGCACTATCCCCAACCCGACGCCGACGCAATTGAAAACCTGAGCATGGCGGTGTTGGTCGATCAAAAGCCGTTGGGTGGTGGCTCACATTCCACAGTGGGGACGGTCACTGATATCTTGCCCGTGTTGCGGCTGCTCTTTTCGCGCATCGGTCAACCATCGGCTGGCTCTGCCAACGCTTTTTCCTTTAACGATCCCCAAGGCATGTGCCCTGAATGTCATGGTCAGGGCCGTGCAATCGGCGTTCCTCTGGATGTGCTGATTGATCAAACTACATCGCTGAACGAGGGCGCGGTCATTGCCCCAGGACTGACCAACATGGAACGCGGAATCTATGCGCAATCGGGTTTTTTCGACAACGACAAGAAGATCACTGCGTATACCTCCGAGGAACGGGACTTGCTGCTCTCCAGCGAACCGCGCAAACACACGGGCTTGCCCTATAATACCTATGAGGGTCTCGTGTACAAGTTCAATCGCAAGTACGTGACGCGCGATATCCAAACGCTTTCACCGCGCATCCGGCAACAGATTGAGCCGTTTTTGCAACTCGGCCCCTGTCCGCTCTGCAAGGGTGCTCGGCTCAATCAGGCGGCATTGTACTGCAAGATTAACGGCTCCAATATCGCGCAACTGGCAACGCTGGAAATGGAAGAGCTTTTGGCGGTTGTCAAAGGGATCACCGAACCAGCCGCAGCTCCCCTAGTACGCACCTTGACTGAGCGGCTTCAGCACTTGGTGGAGATCGGCCTGGAGTACTTGAGCCTGGATCGACTCACCGACACACTCTCTGGGGGCGAAGCGCAGCGCGTCAAGATAGTCAAGCATCTCAACGGCAGTCTCGTGGATGTGATGTATATCTTCGACGAGCCAAGCGTCGGCCTGCACCCGCGCGATGTCCACCGCTTGAACGAGCTTCTGGAGAAACTCCGTGATAAAGGGAACACAGTGATTGTCGTAGAACACGATCCCGATGTCATCAAAGTTGCGGACTACGTGGTGGATATGGGTCCACACGCCGGCAGCGAGGGCGGCCAGGTGGTATATGAAGGCAGTTATGCGGGGCTACTGCAAGCTGATACGCTCACTGGCAACCATCTGCTGCGGACCAGGCCAATCAAAGAGACCTTCCGTCAGGCGAGTGGGAGCCTGCCCATTGTGCATGCCACGATCAATAATGTGAAGGATGTCAGCGTGAATATACCCACGGGTGTTTTGACCGTCGTCACTGGTGTGGCGGGATCGGGCAAAAGCTCACTGATCACTGAAGCCTTCCTACGCCAGCACCCTGAGGCTGTGGTGATCGATCAGGCATCCCTGAATACTTCCAGCCGCTCCAATCCGGCTACCTACACTGGCATCATGGATAATGTACGCAAGGCGTTTGCCACCGCCAACCATGTCGATGCGGGTTTGTTTAGCTTTAACTCCAAGGGTGCTTGTCCCAATTGTCAGGGGTTGGGAGTCACCTACACCGATCTGGGCTTTCTTGAGGGGGTCAAGTTGCCCTGTGAAGTGTGCTGCGGCAAGCGCTTTAAGGACGAGGTTTTGGCCTACACCTGGAACGGGAAGTCCATCGCCGACGTGTTGGCAATGACCGTGCAGCAGGCCTTGGCATTTGTGAAGATCAAAGAAGTGCAGCCCAAACTCCTGGCGTTGAGCGAGGTGGGTCTGGACTACCTGACCCTTGGTCAGCCCCTGAGCACCCTCTCTGGTGGTGAGTGCCAGCGCATCAAACTGGCCAGCGAACTGCACAAGCAGGGCAGCATCTATGTCATGGATGAACCCACCACCGGCTTGCACCTCTCAGACATCGATAGGCTGCTCACTATTCTGAATCGCTTGGTCGATGGTGGCAATACGGTGATCGTGATTGAGCACCATCTCGATGTGATTCGCCATGCCGACTGGATCATCGACATGGGACCAGAAGGCGGCCATAAGGGTGGCATGGTCATCTTCGAGGGGACTCCCCACGATTTGCGCAACGCCAAAGCATCTCTGACCAGCCAGTATGTGTAGCAAAAGAGCCTGTGCATGAACTGCAACACCTGAGTAATCTCGACAGAGTGCTGCGCGACTTCTTCCCAGCGTCGTGATACAATGGGAGAAGATTATGAAAACATGCGATCAACTCCAAACTATGGCCGTGGCCTATGCTGAAATGTGTCAGGGAGACGGTCCTTCTGAAATATCTTGTTTAAGGAGAAAAAATACAATGTCCACACAATCAACCTTCACATCGCTTACCCAACGTCCCGCATGGAAGGCGCTGGATGAGCACTATCAGAAGATATACACAACCCATCTGCGCAGTCTGTTTGCCGACGATCCCCAGCGTGGCGAGCGATTTGCCCTCGATGCAGTTGGTATGTACCTCGACTATTCTAAGAACCGCATCACCGACGAGACGCTGCGCCTGCTGCTCAGCCTGGCTGAGTCGGCTGACTTGCGTGAGCGTATCGATGCGATGTTTCGCGGCGAGAAGATCAACGTCACCGAGAAGCGTGCCGTGCTGCATGTGGCTTTACGCGCTCCCAAAGGCGCGTCGATCCTTGTAGATGGTCAGAATGTCGTGCCCGAAGTCCACGCGGTCCTGGAGAAGATGGCGACTTTTGCCAGTTGTGTGCGTAGCGGTGCCTGGCTGGGCCACACGGGCAAGCGCATCCGCAACATCGTGAATATCGGCATTGGCGGTTCCGATCTTGGTCCAGCCATGGCCTACGAAGCGTTGAAGCACTACAGTGATCGCGGCATCACAGCGCGTTTCGTCTCCAATATTGACGGCACCGATTTCGTCGAGGCCACTCTCGATCTCGACCCGGCTGAGACACTTTTTGTTGTCTGCTCCAAGACTTTTACAACGCTGGAGACGTTGACCAACGCCCGTTCGGCTCGCGCTTGGTGTCTCAAAGCTCTGGGTGACGAAAGTGCGGTAGCCAAACACTTTGTGGCTGTTTCGACCAATGCTGAGGAGGTCGCGAAGTTCGGCATCGATACTGCCAATATGTTCGAGTTCTGGGACTGGGTCGGTGGGCGTTACTCCTACGACTCCGCAATTGGCCTCTCACTGATGATCGCTATCGGTCCCGAAAATTTCTATGCGATGTTGTCTGGCTTCCATGAGATGGATGAGCATTTCCGTACTGCGCCCTTCGAGCGTAACCTGCCTGTGATCCTGGCTCTGCTTGGGATTTGGTACAATAACTTCTTCGGCGCTGAAACCGTAGCGATTCTGCCCTACGACCAGTACCTCAACCGGCTGAGCGCCTATCTCCAGCAGCTTGACATGGAGAGCGACGGTAAGCATGTGGACCTGGAGGGCAATGTCGTCAACTACTCGACTGGCCCGATCATCTGGGGCCAGCCCGGCACCAACGGCCAGCACGCTTTCTACCAGTTGATCCACCAGGGCACGAAGCTTATTCCCTGCGATTTCATCGGCTTTCATGAGGCACTGAATCCTCTTGGCGATCACCACGATCTGCTGATGGCTAATCTCTTCGCACAAACCGAAGCTTTGGCCTTTGGTAAAACTGCTGAGGAGGTTGCGGCTGATGGCGTGGCGGCTTTCCAGGTGCCGCATCGCACCTTCGAGGGCAACCATCCGACCAACACACTGCTGTTGGAACGTTTGACACCCGTATCTCTGGGCAAGCTGATCGCGCTTTACGAGCACAAAGTCTTCGTGCAGGGTACTATCTGGCATATCAACTCCTTCGATCAGTGGGGCGTCGAGCTTGGCAAGATGTTGGCTCAGCGCATCATTCCCGAACTCGAAAACGCCAACGCGCCCGCGCTCAAGCACGATAGCTCAACAAACACGCTGATCCGCCGCTATCGTCAGGCGCGAGGGAGACAGGTCTAAGGCGTCCTTTTTGATACAGGTGGATTTGTGCAAAACAACAGAAGATTGGCAGGTATAATCTTCTGTTGTTTTGCACAAAAAACGTTGCGAACAATACGGGTCGTTGGCTTTGGATGTTGTGTGCTTTTTTTACGCAGGTGGCATCTGTGGTATAGAATAGAGCTACAAGAAGTTCCATTGCTCTTGCTGAATGTGATTCGCCCCGTCTACAATGCAGCGTCGCAGCGTAACCGGTTTCCGCAACTGATTTCTTGCCATCACAGAAAGATCGGGGATAGATGAGACGTATGCTCAAGCTTCAACTCAATCTCTTACCACAAAAATACGCTATGTGCCGTTTAGACCCCAACGGGCCGATTCCCTATTGGGCACTCTTGGGAGATGATTTTGTCTCGCTAACGCGCACACGCAGCGAACTCTCCGTCTCTTGTCTCCAGGAGAACGTGCCAGCAGAGATACAAGCCGAGCGGGATTGGCGCTGTTTGAAAGTCGAAGGCCCCTTTGATTTTTCCGTAGCGGGCGTACACGCTTCGCTGGCGCTTCCCCTCGCACAGGCCGACATCAGTATCCTGGCGATTGCAACCTATGAGACAGACCATATCCTTGTGAAAGAAGAGGATTTGGAGCGCACGGTGGGCGTGTTAGAAGAGGCTGGGCATCGCGTGTGCCGCTAACGCTGAGATGGTGTGTAACCCTTATCAATGCTGCACACCACCTCGTTTTGTGAACTTCCTCACATATGCGCCCAAAAATTATCCACGAGCAAAACAACCATAGCTTTCCCTGCATTATACTGAATACGAAGTGAGTTTTCGCTGTCCTCATAAACACTCACAATAAATTGGGCTATAAGGCATGTAGAGGAGTACCATAATGCAGCTATATTGCACAAAGCATCACCATTCTCGTAGTGTGTTTCACCGCGCATCACTCTCTTGTTCCTCACTCTTGCTCATCCTTTTCCTAGCTAGTTGTGGGCAACCCGCGCGTGGCATAGGCAGCAGTGGTGGCACGCTCACCTCGCCTACAGTAGTTTCTGGCAAACCGGTGACATTGCAGAGCATTCGCATGTTCGATGCCAATACGGGTTGGGCCGTCACATCCGATGGGAAGCGTCTGTTACACACGACACATGGCGCGTTACATTGGCAGGATGTTACACCAGCGTTTGGAAGTCCCACGTCCATCAATGGCTCGACCAACTTCCTGGATGCTGAAACCGCGTGGGTGGTCGGAAACGATAGCACCAATCTCGTCGTCTACCGCACGAGCGACAGTGGCGTGAACTGGCAAAAGGCGCAGGTGCCGGATCAGAGTCGTGGCAAGAGCCAGATCACGTTTCTTAACACGCAGGTTGGCTGGCTGGTTGTAGGCAAAGGCGCAGGTGCAGGTAGCGAGGCTGTGGATGTGCTGCATACAAGCGATGGGGGCGCAACCTGGAAAGTGATCTCTGTTGCCAGTTATACGACGGTAAACCAGCCAGGGACACTCCCGTTTGAAGGTGATAAAACAGGGATCAGTTTTGTAAACGCGAGCACAGGTTGGATGACCGGCTTTACGAATAGGGAGCATTTTGCTTGGCTCTACATGACCCACGATGGAGGCGCAACCTGGCAACCTCAAGCCATTCCCCTACCCGCAAGCGCTTCCCAAGTCTCGCTCTTTCCGCCCGTCTTTTTCAATGCAAGCGATGGTATTATGCCCGTCGAGGTTCCTGGTCCGCAGACAGGCCAGACTACGAATATATATGTCACCCATGATGGAGGCACAAGCTGGCACACAACAAGCGCTGTTCCTGTCAGCCTTGTGTCTACCAATATCGTGTTCGTTGATGCAACGCATGGGTGGATCGCTGACAATCACGAAGGTATTGCTAACAATACGTATATCAACAGCACATTGTATAGTACCAGCGATGGCGGCCAGCACTGGACCCAACATACCATCAAGTTGGGTGCGGATATTACCATGCTTACCTTTGTCTCGCACACC
>JBDTBU010000278.1:0-25400 GCA_039923935.1 Ktedonobacteraceae bacterium
CGCGGCCACCATGCAGGCGTGCGCCATTCAGCGTCACTGGTAGAGTACCCTCTGGTGTTGCGCTCTGCACGTCCACACCCAGTTGTTCCAGCGCCGCCAATAGATCAGCGTTGGGACGCTTGCCTAGCGACTCAGGATGGGGGGTTGTCAACGTGATCGCAGTCGGCGCGAGCGAGCAAATACCTATGAGCAACCGCGTTACCGCTCCAGCGTTCCCCATGCTGATCTCGCCATTCTCTGGAACGCGCAAAATACCACCCGTCCCTTGCACGCGCAAGATTACACGCCCGTCCGGCTGTATCTGCTCTTCTATATGCGCCCCCAGAGCACGACAGGCTGCGAGCAGTGCTGTTGTATCATCGCTCAAGGCTGGATAGTTGACCATGCTCTCGCCCTCGGCCAAGAAAGCCGCCAGGAGATAGCGCAACGTGTGATATTTGGAAGATGGCGGCAAGAGTGATCCGCTCAGACCCTTGCAAGGATGGACGCGTATCGTTTGATCGAACTCAGCCACGTATTTTTGTCTCATTTCTTCGGAATTCTTGTAATGTTATGATCTTCATGGAATAGGTCTGAAACAAGACGATCCATAAGATTGTTGCATAATTCTGTTAGACATCTCTCAGACCTCGCGTCTATCGTCCATACAGAGCAATGGCGTCTTCGGCATACGGCCTGCCACTGGCTCGAATGATGCGTACAAGCTCATCTACGTCAAAAGGAACATGACGAAAAGTGATGCCCAAACATCCGCCCTCAGAGGAGACAATGGCGTAATCGGCCCAGGAATCGACCCGCATTTGCCCTTTTGCCAGGTCCGAAAGCCCCCAGTTATAGGCCAGACTCACGCTGCCAGGATTGAAATACCAGGCATCGCCCAGACGCCGCATTTGTTGCGTGTGGGTATGGCCTCCCGTCAGAAGTGTCGCCTCAAAGCCACCGAGGAACTGGCGCACGGTCTCATCGGGAGTCTCTGGAAGAATGATATCATCGAAAGAATGGGGCGATCCATGAAAACAGAGCAGGGTCTTCCCACCTGCCAACGGGATTTCGATGGTAGGGGAAAACTGTTGGACATAAGCTACGTCGTTTTCCGAGAGTTGGGCAAGCGACCAAGCTCTGACCTCGCGCTGTTTCTCACTGATCTTTTCATGAGGAGACGTCTCCTGGTCTGTTATCAACCAGGCATCAGCGTTGCCCATGACGACTGGACAGTTCAGTTCTCGCAGTCTTGCCAGTGTCTCAGCCGGCTGCGCACCTCCTTGCAGCGCATCACCCAGACATACGATTTGCTCAATACCCTGGCGATGTATATCTTGCAGTACTTGATCTAGCGCGAAACATTCGCCGTGAATATCGGAAATAACCGCGAGACGTATTGCTGTGTTGTCCATTCTTCAATTCCTTCTTGTTGGGGTTTTGTTAAACACATATCGACAGTATGAGCTGATACTACAGTGTATGCAGGGTTCTTTAGCGACGCGGCTTCCCCTTGACTACGACTTTCCCCCGTTTGCAGCGGACCGGCCAGGCATCACGCTCGTTCGTTTGCAGAGTCAGATCGTTGGGCTTGTAGCTATAAACGAGCACATCCTCTACTTCCAATGTCAATGCGTCGTCGGCCACGAGTAGGAGCGGCTCGCCCCAATCCTTCACGCCACAAATAAACGTATAGACATGCCGCGCATCCCACTGTTTAGGGTAGATCACGAAATCTTCGCGTCCGTTCTGGTTCGACGGATAGGGATAGGATGAACTCTGGCTCTCATCCTGTAGCCTGCACTCGGCTTGCCCACGAGCCATCTCCTCCACAGCCTTAACCAACAATGTACCACCCAGTTTGGCGGCTTGCTCCTCTAGTTCGGCATAGGTAATATCCTCTGGCAAATCGAACGCCTCCTGGACGACGATAGCGCCACTATCTAGCCCCTCGTTCATCAGATGAATCGTCACGCCACTACGCTCATGGCCCAGACGAAAGGTCCAGAACAGCGGCTCAGGTCCACGATTGTCAGGCAATAGCGAAGGATGGACGTTCAGGCAGCCTAGACGCGGAATAGCGAGAACTGCACGCGGGATAGTTCGCGAGAAACAGGCTACGCAGATCAGATCCGGCTGATAGCTGCTCAACAACTCGATCACGGCTGGATCAGCTAGGCGCGATACTTCCCAGAGCGGGATGTTACGATCCCAGGCCAGTTGTTGTACAGAGGTGTGCAGCGATGACTGATTGACGGGTAGCAGCGTGCGACGACGGCTTGGTGGTTCCAAACGGCGCAGAGCTGGCACGTCCGGCTTGTTCTCCACAGCGGGCATGATGACAGCGCACACTTCGATGCCCGCCGCCAGCAGTGCACGTAGGGAAGGATGCGAAAAGTTGCTCTGCATGCCCAGAAAGACGACACGCGGCATTACTGATTTCTCTTCAGGTGATAGACTCTTTGACATGCTGCGTATTATAGCATCACTCCACCCAGAAAAAAAGTGTTGAGTTGTTTCTGCCTGAAAAATGTGTTTTATGTATTTTCCAGGTAGAAACAACTCAACACTTGGATACAAGGATGTATTTACTCTTTGGACAAAACTTCATCCACCAAGCCATACTCGACGGCTTGGTACGCGGAGAAGTAGTTGTCGCGATCAGTATCCTCGATGATACGCTCCAATGACTGACCGGTATGCTTCGCCAGTAGCTCGTTAAGCGAGGCCCGCGAACGTATAATCTCGCGTGCCTCAATCTCGATGTCGCTGGCCTGCCCTTCAAGGCCACCGGACAGCAGGGGTTGGTGGATCAGGATGGTGGAATTGGGCAGGCAGAAACGTTTGCCCTTCGTGCCAGCCGCCAGCAGAAACGAACCCATGCTCATAGCTATGCCAGTGCAAATTGTGGAGATGTCTGGTTTCACAAACTGCATGGTATCGTAGATCGCCATGCCTGCGGTGATGCTACCACCGGGCGAGTTAATATACAGCGTGATGTCCTTCTTTGCGTCTTCACTCTGTAAATACAGCAGAAGCATGACGACTTCATAGGCCACAGCATCGTCGATGACCTGACCAATGAAGATAATCCGCTCTTGGAGCAACAAATCCTCCGGCGACATGCTAATCGAGCGCTCTTCTCGCTCATAAGTGGAGTTACTCGCAGGCGAAGCGAGGCCCAGACGCTCCAGGCTCGCCCGCATTTCTTTGGCATTGAATAGGCTCTCCATGATACATTCCTTCTTTCGTCTGGTTTACTCTTCGGGAACGAGGATCTCGTCCACCAGGCCATACTCCAGCGACTGTTGGGCTGTCATATAACGTCGGCGGTCTGCGTCGTGCCGAATCTCTTCGTGAGTTTTACCTGTGTGTTTGGCAAGGATATCGTGAAAAAGCTGGCGCTGGCGCACGATCTCACGTGCGAGAATATCGATATCACTGGCCTGCCCCCTGGCAGCACTGTACGGTTGGTGTAACACGACTTGGGCATTCGGCAGACAATAACGCTTGCCAGGTGCTCCGCCAGCCAGCAGAGCAGCAGCAACACCTTGCGCTACACCCACACCATACGTTGCGACATCTGACTTGATGAGCTGCATGGTGTCGTAGATGCCTAAACCATAGTAAAAGTTGCCATCCATCGATCCGTGGCAATTGATGTACATGTGGATATCTTTGCCAGCATCCTGACTCTCAAGATACAACAAGAGGGCAACCACAAAGTTTGCCACCTGATCGTTAATTGCGGGCGGCACAAAAATGATTCGCTCTTTCAAGAGTAGCGAGGGAACCTCTTTTGCCCGCACCGGGTCTTTGCCATAACGACGCGAAAACGCGAGAGGCTGCGGATGGCGCGGACCACCCTCTTGCTCATCGCGGTAATCTCCTGGTTGAAGAAAAGCGCTCATATATGCATGTGCTCCTTCATTATGTCAATTAAAGGGACGATATACACCGGGAAGAGAATGTCGTAGATTGCGTAGCACACCCTTTCTTCCTGGAAAAAGGTGCGTGTACAGTTGGGAACCCTGAGAAAGCAAGCATATTGCGTAAGTGCACGCTTGCTCTTGGTTAAGTATAGGAATCCACATATGATTCTGTCAATAGAAAGTCTAAGGCATGGTTCACGCTCACTTTGAACCATGCCTAAAGAAAGAGTGAACACGAAGAGAAGTTCCAAAGAGACAAATTGACGGATATGAGCCAAGCACACCTAAAATAGTGTTTGATTCCCATGAAATCGGCGTTCAAACAAGCTAACATGAAGGTATTAAAAGGATTGAGCTGCATATACGGTAAAAATACCTCTTGTTTAGCTACTGATCTGCCTCATCATGATGGCAATCGCTTTTCATAACTGCGTGTTGATCGGAATCAAGTACTATCTCAAGAGAAACAATCGTCTAAAGAGAAGCTACACGCAATGTTTGTACTAATTCTCTGGGACTGTATTGCTCGTCTTTTTCATGATGACGCGTCAATGTATACCCAACTCCTGGGACTGTCAGAATATACACCGGATGGCTGGGATCACGCTCGATTTTCTGGCGCAGGTGCCGAATATGCGCTTTGATTAAGCAGGCATCGCCATCGTTACCAAAACCCCAAATATGCGACACAATCTGATTGGCCGTACACACATTATTCGCATTTACTGCTAGCAAATGCAGCAATTTGCTTTCCGTGGGGGTCAAACGCACTGTCTGTCCCTCAACTGCGACCTCGTTATGCAAAGAATCTACACGAATCGGCCCAACTGTGACAATAGAGGAAGGACGCTGCACCAGTGTCGAACGACCTCTACGGCTCACCGCACGCATACGGGCCAGAAATTGGGCAGGGAAAAAAGGTTTGCGAAGATAATCATCAGCACCAGACTCTAAACAACGTATCTCATCCTGGACATCTTTGCTATCAGTCACCACCAGGACCAGCGCGTCGTGCCTAGCACGCATCTCCCGACACAAAACCAACCCATCCATATCTTTAAGGGTCGGGTCAATGATAACCATGTCAGGTTGCTGCTGCTCCCACTCAAGGCTGGCACGCTCGCCAGTGTAGGAGCGATACACCTCGTATCCCAAAGTTTTTAGCCAACTTGTCAACATTTCAACAAGATCACGATCTGTGTCCACAATAAGCAGTTTCATCGCATCCCTCAATTCGATGATGAGTGACCTAGAAGGTCCATCACGTAAGCCAGCGCTCATTTTTCATGAGACAGGTGGTCTACATTCTCCATAACTATAACATTACTATACATGAATTATACTGAGAAAGCAAGGACATTCGCTTGCTACTAGAAATTTCTTGTGTCGATCCATGATCGACTTTTTCATATAACATAGGCGCAGGAAATTATAGGATTAGCATTGATTATTAAACCATAAAAATATCTATAAATGCAATCCCTCAAATGTATTAGGTATAATCTGGTGTGAGCGCACTTATTTAGCGAAAAAATGATCGGGAACCCCCTCAAATGAGGTATATGCCGCCGCCTGAGTCCGATTGACGACGCCAAGTTTGCGCAGGATATTCTGGACATGTTTACTGACTGTATAAGGCGAGATCGCCAGCTGGGTCGCGATCTGTTTGTTACGCTGGCCCAGTCTCAAAAGCGCAAACACTTTCTCTTCTTGCGGAGATAAATGGGAAGGAAAAGCATATCCATTGCTAGACACGGGAGTAGCTACTATTCCATTGCTGGAAACGGGCGCTACAAGTGTAGGATCAGCAGCGAGAATGTCCTGCGCCAAATCATTGGTTGGATGCACATCACCAATCTTGCATTGCTCGACCAGCAAACGAATCACATTCGCAGTGACAGAGGGTTGCATAGCCGGGCCACCACGTTCAAAATTTTTAAATGCTCGGATGATATCGCGTGTAGGAGTATCTTTCATCAGATAACCATCCGCACCGGCTAGAATAATCTGCATTAAAGCGGGATCATGCATAGCGGCAGAAAAAATAATCACCTGCGGGGGCGTGGGCAATTGCTTCAAGCTGGTTGTCAATTCCACGCCATCACCATCTCCCAGAGTGAGTTCAGCTATCACCAAGTCGATCTGTATACGCGCAACAGTCTCCAGCGCCATTCGGCAAGAGGTAGTTTCCGCCACGATCTGGAAACCACCAATACCATGCAAGATCTCGCGAATCTTACGGCGAAAAACATCCTGCTCATCTACGACCATAACCTGGCATGGATGTTCACCGTACGACTGATGTATGTTATCACGCGCTATCAATACTATCCTCTTATTTCATAGAAATATGCTTCTACCAGGATCACTCTGCTACAAGCCTAGCTTTCCAAGCTGGGTTCATGACTCCTCATAGTATAGTCTATACACATGCATTTTTCTATGAAGCATGGATTATTTTTCTGTAATTTTTTCGTATTTGGAGACGCTGATATATTGCTATCTCTTTACTCGCACTGCTCCCAATCCCGACCTACTGCTAAATCCTCTTAAATCGCGCCAGTAGATTCACACAAAAATGCCTTTCCAAGCCATGATTTCAGATCCCCAAAAGTCCTAGTAGGTAAAAATATACCCAACCATACCACAGCCTGCTTGCGAAAATTCGCGAGAGATGGCTATACTGAACTACACAATAACGCAAGACGTGACCAAGGAGACCCATGCTCATGTACCGTTTACTCGCGATTGACCTTGATGGCACGCTTTTAACACCTAGGCCACAAAAAATTATTACGCCACGTACCCATCATGCGCTCCAACAAGCGGTAGCAGCAGGTGTGAGGATTGTAATCGCAACGGGGCAGAGTCTGGTAATGCTCCAGCATATATGCAGGGATTTGCCGATTGAAGGACCGCAGATTATTGAGAATGGTGCGATCATCGCAGATATGCAAACGGGGCAACACTACCATGAGAAGCTTCTACCAACTGAACATGTCCTGCCAGTGCTAACGGCGTTACAACAGGCAGGTTTTCATCGTGCCTATCACACGTTGGGTCGGGTCTACGCCGACAACGATACGCCCAGAGTGCGTCAGTGGTATGAACTGCCAGTGCCGCCAGTGATTGAGTTGGAAGATGTGACCAGCCTCTACCCTGAGCCGTGTATCAAAGTGGTGGGCGTTGGCGAGGAGAGCAAGGTACGCGCACAACGCCAAATGCTTACGGACAGGTTTGCGGGGCAGATCTACGTCACACAGTCCGCGTTCGATCTACTAGAATTTCTGCATCCTGGCGTCTCAAAGAAACATGGCTTACAGACCATCGCGCAAGACCTGGGTATTCGGCCTGAAGAGATCGTGGCTATTGGCGATGGTCACAACGATATCGGTATGTTACAGTTCGCGGGCCTGGGCGTGGCGATGGGTAACGCACACACCGAGGTGAAAAATGCGGCCAATCACGTCACGCTCAGCAACGCCGAGGATGGCGTTGCTGTTGTGATCGAAGAGATGATTTTGCCAGCGCTTAGATAATCGCCAGTTCTTTGCCAACGCGCTCGAAAACCTCCAAAGCTTTGGTAAGTTCCTCGTGAGTGTGCAGTGCAGTGACGATGGTACGCACGCGGCACTTATCAACGGCAACGGTGGGAAAGACAATCGCCTGAGCAAAAACGCCCTCTTCAAAGAGTCGTGTGCTCAGTTTGACTGCCAACGGTGCCGCACCTACGATGACTGGCGTAATCGGAGTCTCGCTCTGCCCAGTGTTAAAGCCAAGCTGCACTAGACCTTTCTTGAAGAGCGAGGTGTTCTCCCATAGACGCTCGACCAGGCTAGTGTCACTTTCCAGAATGTCTAGCGCGGCAATACAGGTGGCGACAACCGAGGGTGGATGCGAGGTGCTGAACAACACGGGTCGAGCGCGATTGAGCAGGAAGTCCCGCATATCCTGGCTACAAGCCACATAGCCGCCAAGTGCACCAATACCTTTAGAGAGTGTACCAACCTGCAAAGCCACGCGTCCATCTAGCCCAAAGTGGCTCACAGAGCCGCGTCCGTTCTTACCCAACACACCACTAGCGTGCGCGTCATCGACCAGCACAAAAGCGCCGTGCTCTTCGGCCAGTGCGACAATCTCGGCCAGAGGCGCGATATCGCCATCCATGCTAAAGACGCCATCGGTCACGACCATGACTTTATTTGCGCCTTTCGACTCTTCCAGCACGCGGCGCAGATCTGCCATGTCTTTATGACGGAAAACCTTGCGCGGAGACTTACACAGCCGAATACCGTCGATGATGCTGGCATGGTTGAGTTCATCGCTGATAATCAGGTCGTTCTCCTGCATCAGCGCGGAGATCACGCCCAGGTTGGTCGCGTAACCAGATTGCATGGTCAGTGAGGCTTCGGTGTGCTTGAAACGGGCCAGCTTCTCCTCCAACTCATTGTGCAGGGTCATCGTACCAGCAATCGTGCGCACCGCGCCGGAGCCGACGCCATAGCGCTCAATCGCCTCAATCGCAGCCTGACGCAAACGAGGATGCACGGTCAATCCAAGGTAGTTGTTGGAAGAGAGCGTAATCACCTCGCGCCCGTCCATCACCACTGTCGCTTTTTGTTCAGTTTCAAGCACACGCGGACGAATAAAAACGCCCCGCTCTCTCAGGCCGTTTAGCTCGCCTGTTAGGAAAGTCTGTAGTTTATCCATAGAGATATCCCCTGCCTGTTTAGAATGTCAGAACGATTTTACCGCAATCGCCAGATTTCATAATCTCCATTGCCTCATTCAGCCGCTCAAAAGGTAGTGTATGTGTAATCACCTGTTTGATATCAAGTTGACCGTTTTCAAGGATGCTACGCGTGCGATACCAGGTATCGAAGATGCGTCGCCCGGAAATGCCCATGACTGTCGCGCCCTTGAAGATGATATCGTTAGCCAAATCCAACTCAACCATGCGTGAGGGGATGCCAAGCATTGAGACGCGTCCACCATTGCGCAATGCCTGAAAACCCTGGCGAATCGCGGCGGGATGGCCGGACATTTCCAGCACAACATCAACGCCCAGACCATCAGTAGCATCCAGAATTGCCTGCACGGGATCGATCTCACGCGGGTTAAGCGTGTGGTCAGCGCCCATGTTGCGAGCGATATCCAGACGTTTATTGTTCGGTTCAATGGCGAAAATGGTGCTAGAACCGGAGAGGCGACAGAGACCAACAGCCCACAAACCGATGGGTCCGCAGCCAATCACAGCCACAGTCTGGTTCGTGATCTCGCCGGAATAGACAGTATGGACGGCATTGCCGAATGGTTCCTGAATCGAGGCGACACTATGCTCGATCTCTTTGCCAGTTTTCCAGGCAACACTGGCAGGGATAGCAATATATTGCGCAAAAGCGCCATCACGGTCCACGCCGATAATTTTGACATTACGACAGATGTGGCCCTGGCCGGTACGGCACTGGTAGCATTCTCCGCACGTAATATGCGTTTCTGCGGCAACAAAATCACCTGGGACAAGGGTGGTGACTTCACTCCCAACCTCTACAACAATACCCGCAAACTCGTGGCCAAAAATGCGCGGCACCTGCATACGGCTCTGTGCCCAGGCATCCCACTCGTAAATGTGTACATCCGTGCCACAGATGGAAGCGGCTTTCACCTCCACCAGCACATCTCGCGGGCCAATTTGAGGAATATCCACCAGGGCAATCGTTGCTCCAGGCGCAGCCTCAGCTTTGAGGGCCGCCTTCATCTTACCTATCATGTTAACAAGAACCTCCACAAGGGATTCGAATTTGATGCTTTCATTATGCGCCTTTAGGGGTATGATTGCAAGCAAGATAGCGCCCATTAGCAAATCGCCCCACGCCGGAAAAGAAGCGATGTTACGAAACAAAATCATCAAAAAATCCAGCTAAAAATCACGTCCGTAAACCATGCCTCTTTTTTTGGAGAAGTCCAGAAAATTGACAGATGTTCAAAAACCCAATTATACTAAAATACACATTCGTCTATTTTTATTTAGATGAAAGGAAAACTCTCGTCGGAGGGTGTAGAGAAGAGACGTTGTTCGCTCTCTATCGAAAGGTTTTAGGTATGTATCCCACCGTTCTGGTCATCGATGCTGATGTCAAGCGTTCACAGCAAATGGGACGTCTGCTCACGCTGACCGGTTATCGCCCATGTCTGGTTACCAGCCCGTATGATGCTTTTGAACGGGTTCTACATGAAGGTATTTTTCCACAAGCTCTTTTTCTGAGTCGGCCAGACTTGGTTACTCAGCCCGTCATGCAACGGCTGCTCCAGCGTCTCTTTTCCCGCTTTAGCAGAGAAATTCCGCTGCTCCTCCTGCCACCAGAAATGCCTGCAACTGTGCCCTTATTTGCTGATCCATCCTTACAAACATTTCATCGCATCTCACAGACCAGTATTAACGTATTGGAACCACTTTGGAAGATCAATTCCCTCAGCGCCAGCAGCTTCCGCAGATCGCAGCAATCTCTTGTTCTCACGGCACTCCCCAAGATTGGATTACATCCACGTATTTCGCGCGAACAGCGTTCACGGAACAGCCATTTTCGGCGGATTCTTCAGGCGGCCTATGAAAGCATCAGCAACAAGCAGTGGAACACGCTCATGACAGATGTAGGACTAGCCCACTATGCCTCAAGCGAGAACTGGCCTACCGACAATGATGAACGTATGATACCAGCGGCCTCTATCAGCTATCTCAATCAAGCGGTGGCCTTCTCACGTCCTGATGATCCAGAAAAACAACTGCGCCGCTGGAGTGAGCACGCGACAATGCTCTCTCTGCAAAAACGTAGACCGTCAGCATTGACGCAGCAAGTACTCAAATTTCTGCCAGTCGAGCGCGTGATGAGCACTATTCTCAACGCATTTACTAAAGAAATGAATGAGATACGCGGCGAAGAGCTTCACCAGTGGAAAAAACAGCTTGATGGCACCTACTGGTTAGTCCACTATAGCAATCTGTATGCCTATGGACGCATCGCAGCGCTCCAACCAGCCTGCCATGTCTGGCTGGCCTCACTCGAAAGAACCTTCCATCTCGTCGGTTTGGATACCACTTGGGAAGTCACTGAGCTTGAGTGCAGTTGTCAGACGCTGACAGGGCATTGCCTTTTTGCCATTCAACCACGCAACAAAGCTGCATTTCATTGAGTAGCTGGCCTATAAGAGAGTGCATTTGATGGTACAATCTCTCTAAGATCATATTCACACTCAAACGAGAGGAAATAGCTATGTCCGAGCAGCATCAGCCCTTTCTCCAGCCAGGAGATATCGTCCCGGCCTTCTCGTTGCCGGGCGCGGACGGCATGCCGCACAGCCCGTGGGACTACAAACAACGTGAGCATCTTGTCATTATCCTGTTGAGTAGGGTGGGCACAAACGAGGCGCGTGGCATCTTAAAAGAATTGAAACGCCAGTATAGCGCACTCAGGGAAGAGTGTTGTGCAGTACTGGCAGTCGCAGCGAATACGGTGATCGAGAATTTACACGCGCAAGAAGCGTTACAACTGCCATTTGCTCTGCTGGCCGATCCACGCGGCGAGGTGATTGCACGTTATACGTACTGGGATGAACCAGCACGGCAAGCGCAACCGAGCATTGTCCTGGCAGACCGCTACGGAACCTTATATGAGCAATGGATCGCGAGAAACGAGGCAGAGCTGCCTTCCATCGATATCTTGCTGAAAGATCTGCAATATCTCAACAAGCTGTGCACACCCTAATGTTTGCATAAACGTGAGACATAAACATCTACTTTATTCAACGCTGAAACAGGCTCGCACCGTTGCGAGAGAGTAAGGGCGTGGCTAGCCAGCTACGGCTGAGCATTCACGCGAATTTCTGGCCAAAGTTCGCAAATTTCACCGTTCTTAATCGTGACGGCTAGTAGAAATACTGTGAGAAGCTTACATTAGAGGAGTAATATGAAGGAAGCAGAGCCACAAAACTGGGCATTAGATACATTATTTGTACATGGCGGAGAATACATGCGCCCTATGCACAAGACTGGCGCACCAACCGTCCAACCTATTTATACCAGCACAACCTACCTACATACCGATACAGATAGACTCGATCAGGCATTCGATGAAAATGCAGAGGGTACACAATCCTTCGTGTATGCGCGTCAGGGCAATCCCAACACGCACGCGCTGGAACATGTACTGACAAAGGCTGAAGGCGGCGTGGGTGCGGTAGTGATGAGTTCAGGCATGGCTGCAATCCAAGGGACACTGGTGGCGGCTGGACTGACGACGGGTACCAAAATCCTGGTAGCCCAGGATCTCTACGGCGCGACTGCCAGTCTCCTGCGCACGGTCTTTGCACCAAGCGGCGTCAACGTTGTCTTCAAAGATCTCTGCGGACCTAACGCGGGCGAGATTATCCGTGCGGAAGAGCCAGATGTGGTTTTTGTGGAAACGATCTCCAATCCACTGGTTAAGATGATCGATCTGGACGCCATCAGCGCGGCAGCCAGGGAAGTTGGTGCGCTCTCGATTGTCGATAGCACGTTCTCAACGCCCTATCTGATCCAACCCCTGGCACACGGCTTTGATGTGGTGGTACACAGCGCGACCAAGTATATCAGCGGGCACGGAGATAGCACGGCTGGTGTAGCGATCAGCAGCAAGAACAGTTTCCTGCAGCAGATGCGCTCCTATGCCGCACTACTGGGTGCCACGTTGGGTCCATTTGAATCGTATCTGGTTATGCGCGGTCTCAAAACGCTGGCTCTACGCATGGAAAGGCACTGCGCCAACGCCTTGCACGTTGCGCGTTTCTTAAGTGAACATCCAGCAGTTGAACGCGTCCACTATCCAGGCTTGGAGTGCTATCCTCAGCATCACTTGGCGAGCCGAGTACTCAAAAAGGGCCTGTATGGTGGACTGCTCGCGTTTGAGTTAAAAGTGCAGAGCAAAAAGGCTGCTTATAACTTTATGGATGAGCTGCGCCTCTGTCTACCTGTAACTACATTAGGTGATGTCCATTCGCAGGTCAGCTACCCAGTAATCTCTTCGCATCGCGGCTTGACACCGGAAGATCTCCAGAAGTATGGTATCACCGAAGGATGTATCCGCCTCTCAGTTGGCATCGAAGACGTAGACGATATTATCGAGGATCTCAATCAAGCACTGAACGCGATCCAGTAAAATGCGTGGGTAGCAATACAAGAAGCTATTTTCTGTATTGTTACCCACGGGTAAAACTGCACTCTTCACCTATATATCTCACCACATCTTTTGTAGCGCATTGTATCTCTGTTAACGGGTATGCCTGACGAACTTGCCAGGGGTAATATCTTGCGCCTCGCTCCCCTCTGACGGACTCATAACGTAGAGCAGTTCTACCGACGGATCTATGATCAGATCATTGTTCACGCTGCGCACACCCTCAAACCGCTTCGCGATCTCAGTTGCGGCAGCTTTTTGCAGGGCATTGTGTACAGAACCGCTAAGACGCACCACACCAAGTTGAGGATAGACGCCAATGGGTAGCTCGCCTGTGCGGGCATCTTGTCCCAAAGCGCGGGCAATCGTGCCTGCCAGGGTATCATCCCCTACCAAGTTATTCTTGATCTCCAGCAAACCCTCTACGCCCGCAACCTGGTCCTGCGCCAATTCACCGCGCAAGGTACTGGAAATATTGCCGTCCATGTACAGCACACTATCAAGCACACGCAGACTTATGCCTCTGAGGTCGATACGCAAGAAGCTAAGATCAAAGATAATCGCATCAACTTCCTGCTGCAATTCGCTATCAGAGCGATAGGGCGGCAATGTTTTGAGCAGTATGGCATCCGCCGAAGTGCTGATTTGACCCGGAGCCAGAGCATCCACGTATTGCTCGCTTAACAGGCTAGCACGACCCGGCACCAGATTATGCACAACGATGTAGGCCAGTTCGCCGCTACCAGGTTGCACAGCCACCAGGGTCAACGTGCCGGAACCAGTAGCGCCTTTGACTGTTGTACGTGGATCGAGCAAGATACCTGGCCCCTCAGCACTAGGAGCAGCCGCAAGTTCAGTCATGGTACAGGTGAGCCAAATACCATCGCCTGTCGCCTGCTTCACCATCTCAAAGGGCTGATAAACGGTTTTGCCAAAGAGACGCCCCTGCTTAATCGCAAGATGTGTCAAACGTCTGGTAGTGGCATCAAACAGGACATGCGTTAAGATACCATTCTGACCATTGATGCAAAAGATTTTCGTGCCAAAATACAATTTCAGCATGGCAGAGATAAGGACATTTTTACTCATGAAGTTCACCTTAAAAAAGCGCTATACAGCGACGTTTTGTCTATTCATTTTCTCTCTGAAGTGTAGCACGCTCGTGAGAGTGCATGCAAGCAAGCACTACCAAGCTACCAAGCGCCAGAATTTTCCAATGCTCACCAGCGCTCCACATTTTTCTCATGAATGAAGGAATCAAAAAATGCGCCATCTCGCAAAATTTGACAAGCTCAGGGCGGGCCTCTATAATAGGTACAACCACACAACATCTTCGTAGAAACGGGAGCGCTGTCTTTGCCAGCGTTGATAGCCCGCCTAGCATTTCACCGCTGGGCGCTGGCCGGGCCTGAGATGGCCTCTATTGCATGATTGCAACAACTATACGACCTCTGATTGTTGAACGCCACCATCCACAGATCACACGTATTCGCCATATATGTATGCGTGAAGGGCATGAACGCACGGGCCTCTTTTACATTGAGGGCACGCGTTTTCTCACACAAGCTATGCAGCATCAAGCGCAGATTGAAGCCTTGGTGGTCTGTCGAGATTTGCTGGTGCATCCTTTCACCCAAAAATTGGTATACATGCACGAACAACAAAAAACACCGTTGCTAGAAGTCAGCGCAGATGTGATGGAAAGCATCTCGCAGGTTCCGGATTCTCAGGGCATTGGCGCGTTGGTGCAGCAACGTTGGCAACGCTTGGAACAGGTCCGCATTAGAAAAAAACTCTGCTGGTTGGCTATCGAAACCATCCGCTCGCCCGGCAATCTAGGGACAATCCTGCGCACATCCGATGCGGTAGGAGGCGCGGGCGTTCTGTTGCTTGGAAACTCGACTGATCCGTATGATCCTGGCACCGTGCGTGCAACGATGGGAGCCATGTTCACCCAACGTTTTGTAAGAACAAGCATTGCAGAGTTGGCAAGCTGGAAACGACGCAAGCAATATCAGCTCGTAGGCACCTCACCAACAGCAACACAGGATTATCACGCAGTACGCTATACAGCCCCCACTATTCTGCTCATCGGTGAAGAGCGTAAAGGCTTATCTGTTGAACTACAGTCCATGTGTGATCTGATGGTCAGCATCCCCATGGTCGGCGAGAGCGATTCGCTGAATGTCGCGATGGCAACAAGCATGATGCTCTATGAATTGTTTAACCAGCAAAGAGCAACAATCTAGGTATATCGGCACAAGCGTTAAAAATAGCCATGACCATTTTTAACGCTTGTGCCGATATACCTAGAAATGAGAATAGCACATTTCAGAGATCCTGTCTTGAGCATGTGACATATTGCTCAAATCAAACGTAGTAAAGGTGAGCTAATAACAGGGCGCAAGGGTCTTGGCAGCTTGTTTTTGAGCAAGAGATATCACGCCCTATATTTTTGTAAGTCCACAGGAGGTTTTCTTTATGCAATCTTTCTCGTTGAAAAAGCACGCACCACGAGTTTCCAGATCAATGGTATTTTTCGGAGTGCTGGTAGTGTTCATGATGTTGCTGGCTGCTTGCGGCAACCCTGCCCCTGCCCCTACCACTACTTCTTCGTCTCCCGATCTGATCACGCCAGGCACCCTGACGGTGGGCAGTGATACCACTTACCCGCCACAGGAATTTGTGGATACCACGAGCGGCCAAGCTGTTGGTTTTGATATCGACCTGATTACTGCCGTTGCCTCAAAAATGGGTTTGAAAGTGAAAATTGTCAAAGCCGATTTCGGTACAATTATTGATTCGCTGGCTGCCAAACGCTACGATGTGGTGATTTCCGCAGTGACCATCAATGCTGACCGCGAGAAGAAGGTCGATTTCGTGCCTTACTTCAACGCTGGTGAGTCATTGCTGGTTCCCAAAGGCAACCCCAAGAACATCACAGCCATTGAGGCAACGTGCGGACTGAAAATTGGTGTGCAGAATGGCACGACTGAGCAGGACGACGCCAATGCCGCCAGCGCCGCCTGCACAAAAGCGAGCAAACCGGCAATTACGATTACCGCTCTGCAAAATCAGACCGATGTTGTCCAGTTGCTAGCGACAGGACGTGTCGATGCCACGTATCAGGATTCCCCTGTGACCGACTACTACCTCTCCCAGAATACTGCTGGCCAGTTTGAGGTTGGCGGTTCGGTGGTCAACGCCGCTCATGAGGGCATTGCGGTGCGCAAGGGCGACACGAAAATGCTCAACCCGGTGCAGAACGCCTTAGCTCAACTCAAAGGTGACGGCACTTATAATCAGCTTTTCACCAAGTGGCATCTGAGCGACTCACAGAAAATTGCCTACAGCGAACAACGTAATAGCGCCGCTGCATAAGGTAATAGAGCAGTGTCACCTGGGCACGTTTTTTTTCAAACGAAGCCGGAGCCTATGGGCCTGGCTTCGTTTTTCCATGTTGCATAAAGAAACATGATTACTATCAACTCATGAATATGTTATGCTGATACTACGAAATGACGAGCATTCCGGCTCTATCTTCTGCTCAGTTTGAAAGGAGATTCCATACGTGTTTCGATGGGATATTTTCCAACAATTTCTCTACGGCAGTTCTGCACATTTTTTTGTACAGGGTGCCTGGTTAACCCTCTGGATTTCGGTAGTAGCCCAGTTCCTTGGGGTAGTGCTCGGCCTTTTTCTTGCACTCATGCGCCCGTCGCGTTTCCTGTGGCTTTCGTGGCCGGCTCGTGCCTATGTCTGGTTCTTTCGTGGTAGTCCCTTGCTGATCCAGGTGCTGCTGCTCTTTTATGGTTTACCAAGACTTTTTCCCCAACTACCGCTGTTGGACGCTTGGGCCTGTGTGGTCATCGCCTTCTCATTGAACGAAGGTGCGTATATGTCGGAGATTGTACGTGCAGGCATTAGTTCGGTGGATACTGGACAACTGGAGGCGGCCAAATCGCTAGGTATGCGTTACTCGTTAGCCATGCGCCGGATTATCCTGCCGCAAGCCGCACGTGTAATTCTGCCACCACTGGGCAATGAGTTCAACAATATGCTCAAAACGACCTCGATTGCGACGGTCATTGGTCTGTTGGAGCTAACCGGCACAGCCCAGACCTTCGGCGCTCCATCCTTCTCGACTTTTGAACTCCTAATCATAGCAACCCTCTATTATCTTCTGTTGACGACGCTGTGGGGCTTTATCCAGAGTTGGATGGAGAATAGGATAGACCCCAACCGCACGCGTAAACTTGACACGAATCAAAAAAGTTTGGCTGTTCGTATGCTTGGTTTTGGTTCGCCACGTGAAAGGGCCACCGTCTAGTCTTAGGTAGGAGAAAGTTACAATGAGTACACAAATTGAGCATGGGACGGCGGAGATGGTGCGTGCGGAGGGGATTGTCAAACGCTTTGGCAATTTGACGGTGCTGAATGGCGTGGATTTGTCAGTGAAACGCGGCCAAGTGGTGGTAATCATCGGGCCAAGTGGCTCTGGCAAAACAACCCTGTTGCGCTGCTTAAATCACTTGGAGAAGATCGATAGCGGACGCATCTATATCAATGGCGAATTGCTGGGCTATCGCGAGGTCAAGGGGCGTCTGCTAGAGGAGCGCGAGCTTGCAGTTGCGCGTATGCGTTCGCAGATTGGCTTTGTCTTCCAACGCTTCAACCTTTTTCCGCACAAAACGGCTTTGGAGAACATTGTCGAGGCACCAGTGCATGTCTTGCATCAGTCGAAACGCGAAGTGACCGAGCGGGCGATGGACCTGCTGAACAAAGTAGGTATGTCTGAGAAAGCCCACACCTACCCGCACAAGCTCTCCGGCGGCCAGCAGCAACGTGTGGCTATCGCGCGTGCCCTGGCGATGAATCCCAAGTTGATGCTTTTTGACGAAGCAACTTCAGCACTTGACCCCGAACTGGTGGGCGAGGTGCTCAAGGTCATGCGCCAACTGGCCGAGGAGGGAATGACGATGGTGGTAGTAACGCATGAGATGGGTTTTGCACGCGAGGTGGCCGACCATGTGATTTTTATGGATAAGGCCGTGATTGTTGAACAGGGCACGCCCGAACAAGTTCTTGAGCAGTGCGATAATCCGCGCACCCGCGAATTCCTGGGGATGATTAGATAGCCATTCATTGATATACTGAATAATCAGTGAAGTATTGATACAAGCGCTAAAAACCGGCTGCAACTATTTTTAGCGCTTGTACTGATACTTCACTACGCCTCTCCACTAGATTTGGTCCCAACATGCACAGCCACAATCCCACCATTCAAACGATAATAGCGTACATCGGACAAACCAACTTCTTCCATAATAGCCTTGAGGGCTGGTGCGTTCGGGAAGGTCGTCAGCGAATGAGGTAGGTAGTTATATTCCTCGAAGGCTTTGCCGAGAATAGTCCCAAAAAGCGGGGCTAGTTTGTAGAAATAGAGATGGAACAGCGAGCCGAAGATTTTGCCGGGCGGATGACTGATCTCCAGGCAAACGACACGGCAGCCGGGCCGCACAACGCGGAGCATTTCGCGAAAGCCCTGGCGAATATCTGAGAGGTTGCGCACAGTGAAAGCAGAACAACAGCCATCGACGCTGTTAGCGGGCAAGTCAATCTGCTCAGCATCGCCCACGCGTAGTTCGATCTGCTCTTGCAGACCCAAACGAGTGAGCTTGCGCCGACCTTCGTCGAGCATTTCGGGAGTAATATCCATGCCGAGCATACGCGTGCCAGGCCCGGAACGGCGAATCACCGCAATTGAGAGGTCAGCAGTACCAGCGCCGAGGTCCAGGCCAAATTCTCCTGTACCAAGGGCCAGATAGCGAGCGGCAAAGGCCCGCCAACGCTGATCGAGGCCAAAACTCATGAGGCGGTTCATGAGGTCGTAGACGCGAGCGATGCGCCCAAAAAGATGTCTGACATAGGACTGTTTGCCGCCACTCTCGCGGAACTTTTCTTCTAATGAGATTTTTGCGCTCATATATATGCTTCCTTGTTTGTTTTAACCATCCTGCCCCACCCCTATTACACGAAAAGTTGGTATCGAACAAAATTGACTAACACCAACCTACTTCTTTTACATTTTGAGAAAGAGAGGATGAGCCTCCCTGTCTCTATTATAGCGTGTGCCTGCCCGTCTCATTCTCCGAATGCGGCTGCCTCTGGTTTGCCAGTTAGAGACGGGCAAGCAGAAGGCCGAGGGCCAGTACGCTACCAAATTGGAGATGCAACATGGAAGTGCGTTTAATGCCAATGATAAAGGCTTTCCGATCAACTGCGGTCAGAACGGAGCGGACATTGAGAAAGGCCAGCGGAAATGTCACCCATACAATCAGGCTAAAGACTGGCAGCCAGTGCAGCAGAACGAAGAGGGTGACGGCCAGATAGCTTCCGCATAAAAGGCTAGTGTGGTACCAAACACCAAAGGTCTGACCGAAACGCACAGGCAAGGTCAGCTTATGGACCAGGTAGTCCTCTTGATAGTCGCGCACGTTGTTCATATTCAGGATGGCCGTGACCAGCAAACCTATGGGCACACTGGCAGCAAAGGTCAGCCAGGACCAGCGGGGAATCTGTACATAGTACGCGCCCCAGGTCATCAGTAGGCCCATAGCGAGGTAGACCATAATATCGCCCAGGCCGCGCCGGGCCAAGGTAAACGGGCGTGCACTGTAGAAGTAAGCAATAGCCATACCAACCAGTCCAAAAAGAATAATAGCTGGGCCAACCAAAATAACCAGCGCAAGACTCAGCAAAATAGCGAGCACAAAACAGGCAACGCCGCCGCCAAAGACTTGGCGTGCACTCATTTCTGCGCGAAAAATGACGGTACTCGCACCCAACGAGGCGGGACTATCCAGGCCGTAGCGATGATCAAAGTATTCGTTGAAATAGTTTGTACCAATTTGCAAAAAGAGCGCCGCCAGCAGAGCAAGCAAAAAGTTGAGTGGACGAAAAACACCTTCGTACGCTGCTACAGCTGTGCCCACCAAGAACGGACTAAGCGTCGCGGTCAGAGTAAAAGGGCGCCCCGTTTTCACCCAGGTTTTCCAGGCGACTCGTGTGTTGATCACCGGTGTGATGTTTGACATAGGTTTCGATATCCTTCCACATCTATGTTATCCGATCTATATAGAGCATACAGCACATCAGAAATACCAGACCAGGAAGAGAGTGGGTAGGAGAGGTGGTCGTGACCATCTCCCTTACCCACTCTCTTCCTGGTCTACAAAAGCAAATGTACGTCAGTTTTAGTGACGGTCATTGCTGCTCCACTGCCGAGGCTGTGCAGACTGATCCCAAGGGTTGTTCTGAGCGCCCTGGGTTGCTGCTGCGGCATGTTCGGCGCGAGCGCGGCGATCATTGCGGATATGCCGCCGAACATAGAGAACCACAAGCACTACAACAACGACGACAATCACGCCATCGAAGTAATGCAAGGGACCGCTAAGCGTTGTGAAGTTATTCCCCAATAGATAGCCGAGATAGGCCAGAACCAAACACCAAGGCAATGAGCCAAGGAATGTATAGGCGCAGAATTTGCCAAAAGGCATCTTTGTCATACCGGCAGGCAGGGAGATATAGGTGCGCACAATCGGCAGCAAGCGCGAGAAGAAAGCTGTCGCAGATCCCCAACGCTGGAAAAAGTGATCTGCTTTATCGGTATCGTGCTGCGAGATCAGTACATATTTTCCATACTTCAACAATAACGGGCGACCACCAGCATAACCGATGCCATATGCGAGCATCGAACCAATCAAGCACCCAACGGCACCAGCTAGGGCGAGCAGGAGCAAGTTGAGCCAGAATGGCGCATTTGGGTCCACTCCCAACAAATGTTTATTCGACGCCACCATCACACCGGCCAGCGGCATAACGATCTCACTTGGTAGCGGGATACAACAACTTTCAATGGCCATAGCCAGGACAATCCCAACCAAGCCGGTAACGACATAGAGATTTTGAATGACTGCTATCAACGAATCAGTTAAGTGATTCACTAAAGAGTGGCCTCCTTCGGTCTACAACACTTTTGACCCATAGTAACACACTTTCTCAGACGAAACCAACCTGCTAGTACAGATAGACAGACAGAAAGGGATCGCTAACGGGGTACAGGCTGCTCTGCTTGCAGAGGGAGACTACAGTTACAAGTGGATCGATAAAATCCAACCAACGGATAGAGATCGGTGAGCTTAAAAGAAAAGGCCTCTTCTTTGATGCTTTCACCTTCTCTCCGTAAGCGAACAGAGTAGTGACTTTTCTACGTGAGTATCTTTGCTCAAAGCGAATGAAAGGGAAACTCGATGTTGAAGCTAACAAAATTCGGCGTTGCACTTGCTCTTGGCCTAGTCTTGAGCCTGGCACTATTGACCACAAGCTCCTTTGCTCAGAGTGCCAATCCTACAACAATCCAGGCAACGCAAACAACAGCAGTAACGGCTTGGGGCGGTTGGGGACATAGAGGTTGGGGCGGTAGAGGTTGGGGCTTCCATAGGTTTGGTGGCTGGGGTGGCAACTGGGGTGGTGGCTGGGGCGGCGGTTGGGGCGGTTGGGGCGGTTGGAACAATTGTTGGTAAAATGTAACCCCTCGTGAGAGGCATCAAAAAAAGAGATGGCTGGCGCGTCCCAAGCGACGTACCAGCCATCTCCTTTGTCATAAGTAGTTAATCTTACTCACCACTCCTCGTCGTTCTCATGGCGTGCGTAGCGCGATGAGCGACGCCTAATCGGGCGGCCATTTTCAAGCTGTTGGGCAAATTCTTCGCGCATTGGGTCATCGTTGTAAAGATAGGGTGCGCGGCGCACCAGAGGATTGTGTAAACTACCCGACATACGCTCAGAAGTGTCGCGGGAACGGCGTACAGGTGGCTCATCCAGCCTATCTTCGTGCGAAGTTTGCCAGGTTTCAACACTGCGTCCGTCCTCAGAGCGCGGTTGGCGCGGATAACTCGCACGGCGCGGGTAGTGCTGGTAACTATCAGAGAGCTGGTCAGTAGCAAACTCGTTGGAGAAATCTTCCTCCTCTTGCCAGGAAAGTCGCTCATCTTCTTGCTGACTAACCCACGTATCGCGTTCATCAAGGGGACGCTGCGCACGAAACGTGGAGGGTCGCGTACGCAGTTGTCGAGAAGCGCGTGCCCGTTGCAAAGCTTGCGCACGGCTCTCCTGAGGTTGAGGTCTGCGCGAGAGCGAGCCAGAACCGGAACGTGGTTGTTGTGCCTCCTGACGAGCCACACGCAAAGCCTCCGACTGATGCTGAGACAGAGCATGTGTAGATGTCTGCCGACGTATTTCGCCCGGCGTGGGACGTTGCGGACTCTGCGAAATCTGAGTGCCAGTCTCACGCTCCTGGGAACGGCTGGAGGAACGCGGTTGGCGTGGATAGTTGCGAGGTTCAGGATGCCTCACAGGCTCCTGATCATTTTCCTCTTCATACGGAGCTTGGCTATGTCCAGCAGCAGGCAGACGCAAATAGCCCGACGCTGGCAAACGACGTTCTTCCAGCAGATAACGCGCACGCGGCTCCACAGGCAGATCCTCATCGTCATAAGAAAGTTCCGTCTCATATACTACATGCTCGTCATAGAAATCTTCGGCAAACTCTGGCTCATCCTCAAAAGACCCGTCCATAGAACGCTGGAAAGTGTCATGACGGCGGGCGAGCAGTGTAAAAAGCGCCAAAGAAATGGGAATACTGAGGAGGAGAGCTGCCAGGCCGCCGAGTAGCCCGCCAAGCACCCAGGAATTGAGCGTATTCGCAAAAGCGAGTACTACGGCTGCCCCCACAATCAAAACCAGCGCTACAGCAGCAACTCTCATAACGAGAATCCTTTCCTGACACCCACAACACTAAAAACATCCCGCAGAGCTTCTCAAAAAGCAGACCGGCGTTTAACAAGAGTATAACAGATCAGAGCGAAAAATCCAAGAAATAGGCAAGGCATAGGCATTTTCGACCTTTACGCTTGCTTCCTTAGCCTAGTGACTGTTCAAGAGATGGTAGAGCACAGCACGATAGCTCTGCCTGGTACATCAGGGATGACAGGCAGAGCTAAAAGTGCTATTCAGAGCGTGCGGCAAACGGGCGGACGCGCAAGAAAATCAGGCGGCACGATACTGGCGGAAGATCGCAACGACCTTCCCCTGGATATGCCACTCGGAATCCCACTCGCTTTTCGGCACATAAATGGGATTCATCTCTGAATTCGCTGGCTGCAAACGCACCTTATCTGACTCCTGGAAGAAGCGTTTGAGCGTTGCGCGACCACCGCTGCCCTGTGGGAAATGGACGGCCACCACGATATCGCCATTTTCGCAAGAAGCTTGCGGCTTGATTACCACATAATCTCCATCGCAAATATGGTCTTCAATCATTGAGCGCCCTTTGACTTCCAGAGCATACGTATTCTGCTGCTCCATCTGGCGGCCAACATCCAACATCTGGTCAGCATCTGTAAAAATTTCCAGAGGCTCACCGGCGGCAATGTTGCCCATCACGGGAATGCCCGAAGGCGGCTGATTGACCAGTTTAATGCCGCGACTCTTCTTCGCCTCGCGCAGAATGTAGTTTTTCTTCTCCAACATGGTGAGATGATAATCGACATGACCTGTGCTGCTAATATTCATAGCTAGCCCAATCTCGCGATTGGTTGGTGGCATACCTTCATCTCGCATGTAATTCACGATAAAATCGTATATTTTTCGCTGAATACCGCTTGCTTGTTCGGAGGCTATCCGCATGTTTCTTCTTGCCTTTCAATAACTAGGCCCGCATCGCCTGAATTACACTACCCCAGGGTAGAACGATTATTCAAAGCATAACAAATTGTCTCGACCAAAGTCAAGCGATTATTGAACGAATTTTCAGTTGAGCTAAAAATTGGTCTGCAATTATTGGTCATATAGCCTAAAAAATAGCGAGAAGCAGTCCATAAAGCCACTTCTCGCTATCACAAATGGACAGCAATACGCCGATGACAGTAGCATTGACAGCAATCCGTTACAACTGTTCTATCAATCGTAACAATGGCGACGTGTTACGAAAGCCAAGTCACTCGAAAAGCCGATCCATCACGCGCCCCGTCTCCTGCTGCATGTCAGGTGTCACATCACCATACAAACCAAGCGTAATGCCTATCGAGCTATGGCCCAACGCCTCAGATACCACTTTCGGGTTCACCCCTGCTGCAAAAAGTAGGGTAGCCGCACTATGGCGCAGATCATGAAAATGCATTGCAGCAGGCAAACCAGCATCAACAAGGATCATTCTGAACTCTTTTAAAACACGAGCATTCCTAATGTAGCGCCCTTGTTTGTTCGGAAAGACGAGATCAAGATCTTCCCACTGAGCATCGCCGTTGAGATGCACTTTCTCTATGAATTCTTTTTGCTCAGAAATCGCACCAATCACTACTTGCGTTAATATCACTCTACGCGCACCTTGCTTTGTTTTCGGCTCTTTCTCCACAAGCCCTTTTCCCTTGATAAAGCACACCGAACGGTGAATATGAACGCGCAAGTTGTTCAGGTCAATATCTTCCCAATGAAGTGCAAGCAGTTCACCAACACGCGCACCTGTCGTTATTGCCATTAGGATCAAGAACCAAAGGCGACGACCTCGCGCAGCAGCAATTAAGCGCTTACATTGCTCGACGTTTAGCACATGTGGCTTGCGTTGCTTCTGCTTTGGAACAGTTACATACTCACACACATTGCGGACAAGTATTTCATCTGCAACCGCATCCTTGAGCGCAGACACAAACAAATCATGAATGTTCCTAATGGTGCTAGGTGCTAGCCCTGAATCCAGCTTTTCAACATAGAAAGACTGGACCTGTTCGCGTGTGAGTTGGCTCAATTGCAAATGTCCAAACGCTGGGAGCAAATGCACACGTAAGAGAACCCGATAGTTCGCTAATGTTGTCGGTTCAACACGCAAGCGCCGAGAATTCTCTAACCAGTGTTCAAGGTACTGCTTGACCGTTTGTTTCGGCCCAATCACGACACGACCTTGTTTCAGGTCATCTAAAGCTGTTTGGAGGTTGTCCCACGCTTCTTTTTTGGTCTTGCCATATTTGGTGATGCGCTTGCCCTCAAACGAGGCACTGGCAGCATAGCGACCATCCTGGCGAAGATACACCGATCCCGCACCTTGAGCACGCCTAGTCATGGGAGACCTCCTTTTTTCTTTGGGACAAGGCTGGAAGCGGGTTGGTATTGCTGAGTGTATTTAGAGGGGAGCGTGTTACTTGTTCCGCTCCCTGCCCATTTT
>JBDTBU010000279.1:0-20575 GCA_039923935.1 Ktedonobacteraceae bacterium
AGGAGCGTTTTTAAAATGACAGGGGAGATCCGCGCATGAGCAAAATTAAAATGCGCTGCATCACCTGTAGCAAGTGGTTCCAGTCGGCTAATGCGAAAGAAGTCACTTGCTCAGAGTGTGTGCAGAAGGCCAAAAAAGACAAAATGGCCTCGAAAGCAGCGCCGCCAGTTACACAAAAAATATCTGAACAGGGTAATCCGGGCACAGGGAGTCCGGCACATCCTGTTTTACCCCCCAAACCAAAACCAGCCGCCAATACCAGCCACTGGTTTGATTCCGTCAGCGATGTAAAAATCAGCGAACCGGACCAGCCACCACGTCCCAAGCTCCCACCTGCACGAGAGTCCTACGGAGGACAAGGCAACCGTGGGCAGAGCGACTATCGTGGTGAACGACCCGCAGGGCCGGGCGACTATCGCAGACAGAGCGGCTATCGCGACGAACGACCCACAGGGCCGGGTGGCTATCGCGACGAACGACCCACAGGGCAAAGCGGTTATCGTGGACCAAGCGCGTATCTCAATGCCCCGCTGAGTGGCAGCATTGCCGGCGGCATTGGACAACAACGTCCACGCCAACCAGGTGCAGGCGGCCCACCGCCAGCCCGTGGGCCACGTCCCGGCGGACCACGCGTCGATACCTACCGCGTTGGTGCTCCACGCGGTGGTAGGCCAATGAGCAGACCCAAACCAGCACTTGCTCCCAAGCCCAAACGCGAAAAGATCCCGCCACCAGAGCCATTTCATCCTACACCGGAGCAGATCGCCCAGGTAGAGGCACGCTATCTTGAATTGGCTGTTCCCAGCGAGTTTGACGGCATTCGTAGCCAGATCGCGCAGGAAATCGCGATCCCGAAAAAGGCCGTGAAGAACATCATCAAAGAGTTGCGGGAACGCGAACATATTCCGAGTTGGTGGGAGTCACAGGTCTATAAAGGCGATAACGAGGAGAAAGAGAAGATCAAAGTGGCCTATGAGCCGTATCTTCCCGTGCCGCCCGTCGGCGTTCACCGCCAACTCGCCGACGAACTGGACCTCAAGCCCGGACTCGTCTACCAAGCCATCAAGACCATTCGCACGGAACTGAACCTGCCTCAGTACAACGATCCTACGTTCCATGAGAGCGAGTTCGAGGAAATCAAACGCAAACAACGCGAGGTCAGAGAGGCCAAAGAAGCAGCCAAGGTTGCCAAAGCGGCAGCCGAAGCCGCTGCGAGCGCAGAAACTACTAGTGAGCAGGTCTTGACGGTTGAAGGCGAAAGTGGCGCAAACCAGAACGCGCTCGCAACCGACACGGCCACGAGTGCTGATGCGCAAAGTGCTCCCACAACTAACGTAACTACCAACACAGAGTTTCAGAGCGCGTCAGTCTTGACGGCTGAGAGCGTAAACGACGCTGAATAAACGTAAACGAGGATATTTGTATGGAAGATTGCCTGTTCTGTAAAATCGCCGATGGGCGCATTCCAGGCAAAATCGTCTATCAAGATCAGGATGTTGTGGCTTTTGCGGATATCAATCCGCAAGCGCCACACCATATCCTGTTCATTCCGCGTCAGCATGTCGCGGATATGGCCCAGTTAACAACGCAGGATAGCACATTGCTCAGCAAGATCTTCCTTGCTGCAGCCTCCGTGGCCCGCGATCTTGGCCTGGAAAATCGCGGCTACCGTTTTGTCACGAATGTCGGTCCCGATGCTGGACAATCGGTCTTTCACCTGCATTTTCACCTGCTCGGTGGTCGCAAACTTGGCTGGCCGCCCGGCTAAACACTTGAAATTAGGTTAGCAATTCATGCGTATTGCCCTGGACTATACTGCGGGCATACGGCAAGAGGCTGGCATAGGTCACTATGTACGCAGCCTGCTTGACGCGATGTTGGCGCTGGATACCACAAACGAATACACGCTACTCACCAGCGGACGCCCCACCAGGGAGCGTCCGTTTCCTGCTGCCTCCAATGTGCGCGGGCGCAGCCTGCTCCTGCCAGACCGCTATCTAAACATTTTGTGGTATAGAATGCGTGCACCCTTGCCCGCACTCCTTTTCGCTGGAAATATTGATATTTATCATGGACCGGACTTTGTGCTACCACCGCTGAGTAAGAACATTCGCAAAGTCGTGACTATCCACGATCTAGCTTTTATAGAGCACCCGGAATACGCCGCACCCAAGCTGGCTGCCTACCTCAGCAAAGTCGTACCAGCCTCTCTAGCTGAAGCCAATGTCGTAGCGGCTGTTTCTCACGCTTCCGCACGCACACTGATCGAGCACTACGCGACACCGCCTGAAAAGATTGTAATTATCCCGAACGGCCTGCGCCCACACTTCCGGCGCATCACCGATCCCATCTTGTTGGGAGCTACTCTCAACAAATTCGGCCTGAAACATCCCTTTGTGCTTGGTGTCGGCACGCTAGAACCGCGTAAGAACCACATGGGTCTGATTCGTGCCTTTCACCAAGCCCAGAGCAACAAACGCAACCGCCCAGCTATGCTAGCCCTGGCAGGCGGTGGCGGCTGGCTCTACGAAGAAACACGCCAACTGGTCGCGGACCTCAAGCTCGAAAAGAAAGTGCGCTTTCTGGGCCGGGTGAGCGACTTGGAACTGACCATTCTCTACAGTCTGGCGGATGTCTTCGCCTTCCCATCCTTCTTCGAGGGTTTTGGCGTGCCCCCCATCGAGGCAATGGCTTGCGGCGCACCCGTCATCACCTCTAACACATCGTCGCTGCCCGAAGTCGTGGGCGAGGCCGCGCTGACCGTCAATCCACACGAACCCGCCGAACTCGCCGCCGCGATCACGCGTCTCATTGGTGATGAGCAACTGCGGGAGAACCTGCGCCAGCAAGGCTACGTGCGTGCTCAGATCTACACATGGCCCAAATCGGCTAAAAAGATGCTAGATGTCTATACAAAGCTGTATAATGGTGCTACAGATTTCTCTGACGAGGTTGTCAACGCACTATGAAAATCGGCATCAATACGCTGTTCTTCCGCCACCCAGCGAGCGGGAGCGGTCAGTATCTCATCCATCTCTTGAATGCACTCGCTGACATAGATACCAAAAATGAGTATGTCTTAGTCGGCCCTGATGCTCTGCCCACAAACGTGGCAAAGCAGCTTCACATACCCTTTGTGCACCATGCGAAGGCCGTAGCTGGCCCGCTGGGACGCAACCCCAGCCTGGAAAAGATGGCCTGGGAGCAATGGACGGGGCCACGTGAAGCCCGTCGCCTGGGCGTGGATCTCTTCCATGTGCCATACTTCGCGCCGCCGCTGCTGACTGGCTCGACGCCAATAGTCACGACGATTCACGATGCTATTCCGCTGCGTCTACCGCTCTACCATGCCAAAGCCAGAACAAAGGTCTATTCCAGCGTCGTCTCGCGTGCGGCTCATAAGGCAACCATGATTATCACGGTTTCACAGCACGCTAAACAGGATATCATCGAGCTTCTCAAGCTACCCGCCGAGCGTATCCGCGTGATCTATCAGGCAGTGAGCGAGGATATGCAGCCTGTACTCGACCCAGAGAAACTAGCTGCGGCCCGTGCACGCTATGGCATTACCGGTCCTTATATTTTCTATCTGGGCGGACTAGATGCACGCAAAAATGTACCGCAACTTGTACGCGCCTTCGCACATCTCTACCAGCGTCTAGGCAATCCCAACTTGCAACTACTCATTTCGGGCAATCCCGATAAACGGAGCGGTGCGCTTTTCCCTGATCCGCGCCCCGTGGCGGCAAATCTGGACATGAGCGGACAAATTCTCTATCGTTTTGTCGAAGATGAAGACAAAGCTGCCGTCTACAGTGGGGCAAACGCCTTTGTCTTCCCCTCGCTCTACGAAGGTTTCGGGCTGGACCCGCTAGAGGCTATGGCCTGTGGTGCGCCTGTGATCTGCTCCAATCGCACCTCGTTGCCAGAAGTTGTGGGAGATGCAGCCATCAGCCTCGATCCCGACAACGTACCGGACATGGTGGACGCGATGTACAACGTACTCACCAACGCTGAACTGAGCGCTGATCTGCGCATGCGAGGACTGCAACGAGCGAAACTGTTTAACTGGCACAAAACAGCAGGTGAAACGCTCGCAGTCTATGAAGAAGCTTTCGCCCGTAGAAAGAGATAAATCCCTATGCGCGTACTCATGCTCTCAAAAGCCCTGGTTTCTGGTCCCTCACAACGTAAATTGGAAGAGCTAGCCAAATGTCCCGGCGTCGAACTGACCCTGGTCACGCCTCCCTACTGGCGACACGATAATGGCACAACACTAACGCTCGAACGGCTCTACACCAGTGGCTACCGCATCATCGTCACGCCCATGATCCTCAACGGCAACTATCACCTGCATTCCTACCCCAAATTAGGCTCAATCATGCGTGAGGTGCGACCTGAGATCGTGCATATCGACGAAGAACCCTACAACTTTGCTACCTTCCAGGCCATGCGCCTAGCCAGCCACTACAAAGCCCGCGCACTCTTCTTCACTTGGCAAAACCTCGCACGCGACTACCCGCCGCCCTTTCGCCAGATGGAACGTTACAACTATAAACACGCCGCCGTGGCCCTAGCTGGCAACCGCGAGGCCATCGATGTCCTACGCCACAAAGGCTACACCAAAGCTGTGCGCGTCATCCCACAGTTCGGCTTTGATACCGAGATCTACAAACGTAGCGCACCACGTCCGCCGCGTGAGCCTGACGCACCCTTTACACTGGGCTTCGCGGGCCGCCTCGTCGAGACTAAGGGTCTGACCACCATGATCGAAGCCCTGACCCATCTGCCAACCTATTGCCAAGCCGTCTTTATCGGCGATGGCCCTATGAGTAGCGTGTTAGAGGCCGAAGCTACACGCCTGAGTGTCAGTGAACGCGTACACATCAAGCCGAGTGTGCGCACCTACGAAGTGCCTGCTGTGCTCTCAGCCTTCGATGTACACGTCCTACCCTCACGCACCTATCCCAACTGGAAAGAGCAATTCGGGCGTAGCCTGGCTGAAGCTATGGCCTGCGAAACACCCGTTATCGGCTCCGACTCTGGCGAGATCCCCCATGTGCTCGGTGATGCTGGCCTGATCTTTCCCGAAGGCGATGCACAAGCACTTGCTACCCGCGTACGCCAACTGCTCGACGATCCCCAACTCTATGCGACACTCGCCGCCAGAGGTCGCCAACGCGTGCTAGAAAACTACACACAGGAACAGATCGCGCAGCAGACGTTTGAGGTGTATCAGGAAATGTTGGCAGGTGAGGTCAGGTCTGAGGATGTATTGCAGCGTTTACAATGAGGCTGAGGAAAAGAGTGCCACCAACAGTCAAAAAAGGACTTTACAACACGCTTGTTCATAGCGTATAATCCCAATGCAACAAAACATATTTTTCCTCTTCAAATCGTGGCTGCTGGCTCTGCATAGCGAACAGGGCTAGAGAGGTACGCATATCGCTTCAACCTTTTGAGTTCACTGCGCATAGCGTGCAGCGAATTGCTTCCGTTTGGCCTGCATTCCCCATCTCTCCGAAAGGACGGACCATCCCTCATTGCCTGCTTCCTGTGACATAGGCAATGCTATTCACGAGCAGGCCAGCACACTCCACAGCACAGTTTTCCTGTTTGTTTTTTGCCCATATGCGAAAGGTTCAACTCTTATATGACAACACATTCCCGCAACAATTACGCACTGATTGCACATTCTCAGAGCGCACACCTGCTTCTGTTGCAAGAAGGCGATACCTGGACGCTACCACACCATACTGCGGATGGAGCGGCAGCAACGAATCGAGCTATCAAACAAGCTCTGGGTCTGGAGGTGACAATCCTCTATACTGTATATGAACACAATGGCGAGCAAGCTGATGACATGGAGGCTCAGCAGATACATGTCCTGGAAAATCATAGCGCGAACTGGCAATTACCCGCTACCGGACGCTGGGTAAGTGCCAATGATTTGTCTGAAATAAAGCTGGCAGTACCAGGACATTTCCACATTATGGAGCAATGGTTCTGGGAACGCGAACAGCCATCCAGCGCCGTACAGAGACGTTCATGGACACAGAGGGGCTGGTATACAACGGCGCTATCCTGGCTAGAGGAACAGCTTACCGCACGAGGCTACCAAACCAGGGAGATTGAGCAGTTTGCGGTCTCTGATTGGTCGTGCATTCTGCGTATCCAAACGGAGCAGGGCGCTTTGTACTTAAAATGTTGCGACCCAGCCTTTCCACATGAACCTGCTCTGACACAAGCCCTCTCGCAACTCTGGCCCGCTGCGGTTCCGCGAGTGCTGGCAATTCATACAGACCAGCAATGGCTGTTGATGGAAGATGCTGGCCAAGTATTGGACGAGCAATATCCAGAAAAAGCGCGAGATCTTGCCTGCTGGCAGGAGATTATCTCGGCGTATGTCAACATGCAAAAGGAGACCATTAGCCAGCGCGAGTATCTGCTCAGTCAAGGCTGTCCAGATCGCCGTCTGGAAAGGCTACCAGAGCTTTTTGAGACGGCGCTAGCTGATACAGAGATGTTGTGCCTCGGCCAAGAAGAAGGCATAACACCTGAAGAGCTAACGCAATTGCACACTGTGCTCCCCAGGGTCAAAGCCATATGTGAGAAACTAGCACGCTATGGCATCCCAGAGACACTTCACCATGATGACCTGCACGCAGGGAATATCATGGTCAATGGAGAGCACTTTGTGTTCTTCGATTGGGCAGAGAGTTGCATTGCACACCCGTTCTATTCGCTGGCCATTATTCAGCGTTATACGCGCTTCTTCACTGATAAGCAGTTGAACGCACTGAGTGAAGCGTACTTGCAACCTTGGACGATCTACGCTCCAATGGGACAGTTACGGGAAGCATTTAAACTGGCACAGCCACTGGGACTGCTCTGTCGTGGTCTGACATGGCTGGGCTATCTCAGATCGCTAGAACCTGGTGTGAGGCAGAAATATGTGCTGAACTGGCCGCATTGGCTGCAATTGTTTCTAAAGTCCATGAAAAACGCAAAAATCAAGCAAGGAGAAACAACATCCATGTACCCACATCTACCCGCCAACTACACCGTACGCCCTCCCATGGAGGAGGACATTGCAGCGATTATTGAGCTAATCTATGCCTTTGAGATCGGCGAGATCGGCGAAGCTAACCGCTCTACACCAGATGACGTTCGCGGCGATTGGGAACGACTTGATCCCGCCACCGATGCTTGGTGTATCCATGCACCAGACGGGGAAATCGCCGCATATGGTACGTTCTGGTCCCACGATGCCGACTATGGCCATGTCACGGGCGATGGCTATGTGCATCCAACCCACAAGGGCCGTGGCCTTGGCGCAACGCTGCTTGATCTAGTAGATGCTCGTGCGTTAGAAGTGGCCGCAGACCAGCCAGAGGGCACACGCCTAGTGCTGGTGAACAATATTGTGGCCAGCAGTGCCGCCTCACGCTCGCTCTTTGAAGCCTACGATTATACCCTGACACGCGTCTTCTTCACAATGCAAGTTGCGCTCGACAAGGAGCCAGTGCCAGCCGTCTGGCCGGAGGGCATCAACGTGCGTGTCTGCGATGGGGGTGTAGAGGATATTCAACGTGCCTATGAAGTCATCGAAGAGGGCTTCCAGGACCACTTTGCGCATACGCCGCGTACCTTTGAGGAGTGGCAGTCCAGCATGGTTCGCGAGGGCTTTGATCCCGCGCTTTGGTTTTTGGCTATGGATGGCGAGCAAGTCGCGGGCGCGGCTCTCTGTCGAGTGCGCGACCCGGAGACTGGCCTGGGATGGGTTGGTCAATTGGCTGTGCTCACCCCCTGGCGCAAGCGCGGCCTGGGGAACGCGCTTCTACAACATGCCTTTGGCGTTTTCTACCAACGTGGCCTCAAGCATGTTGGCCTAGGTGTCGATGGAGAGAGCCTGACCGGTGCTCAGAGGCTCTATGAACGCGCCGGGATGCATGTGATCTGGCGCATGGGGCGCTACGAGAAGGAGTTGCGGGCAGGCCGGGATCTGCACCCAGGACGCATCAACTCATAAACATGGATGTGAGTCTACACAAAGATCTTTGCTCATAATCTTTTTGCAGTCTCGCATCCATGTTTATAAATTCAATCAAACTCTGGCAAGATTCCCTGCATTTTTGCATCACAACTTCCAAAGTTGTGGTATAATAGTTGTCATAAATTGTAACGTTCTGTTCCGCGTTCTTGAAACAACGAATCGAGCGTAGCTCGTCGCAGAATCGCACTAGCTTGGAAGCTACTTTGAAACGAGACACAGGGTGCAATGACAGATATTCGCAATCCAAACGGTGTTTCATTCGCCTATGGAAGGGCCGAAGTGCGCGAGCGACCACTCCAAGCTATCCATCCCGCACTGACGGGCAAACCATACACAGGCATCGCCATTGTTAGGCGTGCCTGCCGAAGTAAGGCCGCGCCATATTATTCTATAAGATGGCGCGGTCAGCAATTTTCTAGAGGGGCATTCAACGATGAATGAAGTAACGATTCGTATTGGCGGTGAGTCGGGCGAAGGAACCATCTCTGGTGGCGACATCTTGGCCCTGGCTGCGGCCCGCTGGGGGTATCATGTGTATACCTTCCGCACCTTTCCCGCCGAAATTCTCGGTGGACCCTGTTTGTTCCAGGTTCGCATTAGCGATCAGCCAGTGAAATCCATGGGCGACTACGCCGATGTGCTGATCTGCCTTAATCTGGAAGCGTATGAGCGCAGCATTAAAGACCTGCGGCCCGGTGGTGTGATCATTTATGATCCATCTGATTTCACTCCACCAAGCAACGAGTATATCACGTATCCCATCCCGTTTAACGAGATTGCGCGTAAAGAGGTCCAGTTGTTCCAGACCAAGAATATGGTCATGCTGGGCGCAATCTCAGCCTTGTTCGGTCCCCCCCTAGAGGCGATTGCCCAGGTGGTCGAGTCCAAACTCGCGAAATCGCGTAAAGCCAACGCGCTCCTGATGGAGAAGAATATTCTGGCCCTGGACGTGTCGAGCAAGTATGTGAAAGAGCACATTACCAAACGTGATACCTTCCAACTTGGCGAGGTGGCGAAGGCTGACCGACTTGTCTTGAACGGCAACCAAGCCGTGGTGGCTGGTGCACTGGCCGCACAGTGCGGCTTCTTCGCTGGCTATCCAATCACGCCAGCCAGTGACATTATGGAAGGGTTAGCCAAAGAACTGCCAATGGTGGGTGGAACGTTCCTACAAGCTGAGGACGAGATCGCAGCACTGGCCGCTGTGATCGGAGCATCCTTTGGCGGGATGCGCAGCATGACAGCGACTTCCGGCCCTGGTCTCTCGCTGATGACTGAGTTGATCGGTTTTGCTTCGATGATCGAGATGCCTGTAGTGATCGTGGACGCACAACGCGGTGGTCCGAGCACGGGTCTGCCCACCAAAATGGAGCAATCAGATCTGAGCTTTGTGCTTTCCGCTAGCCACGGCGACACGCCACGCATAGTCATTGCCCCGGCTGATGTGGCCGACTGCTATCGCCTGATTATCCAAGCCTTCAACATGGCAGACCGCTACCAGATGCCTGTAATCTTCCTGACCGACCAATCACTGACCGCCCGCGTCGAGGACGTTGATCGCGGCATTTTCAAGCCAATGCCGCTCCAAGGTCGCCTGGAGGCTCACCCAGAGGGCAGCGAGGTAAAGAATGGCCATTACGGACATATTGCTGAGCCAGTTGCCACCAGCGTCGGAGCACATGGCTACGCGCGTTACGCTGCATCAGACACCGGCATCTCGCCCATCTCAACGCCGGGAGCCGGCTCGCTGGTGTACACAGCGACTGGCCTAGAACATAATGAACATGGTCATCCCGACTACGAACCAGCAGACCATGTTGCAATGATGCAGAAACGCTTCCGCAAACTTGAAACTGCCATGAAGGAGCTACCACAGCCTGAGCGCTACGGAGACGACGATGCTACCATTGGCCTGATTGGGTGGGGTTCCACTGAAGGCACAATTCAGGAAGCGGTTGATCGCGCTCGTGCCAAAGGCTACAAAGTCGCCTCGCTGCACCCGCGTGTCCTTTCGCCCTTGCCAGACGAGGCTCTCCTCACTTTTATCAATTCAGTGAAGACTCTGATCGTGCCTGAGTGCAATTATTCTGGTCAACTGGCCAATCTGCTAGGCGCAAAATACGGCACTCAACCGATCCGGGTTAATAAGTTTGGCGGCATTCCCTTTACCGCTGGTGAAATTTTGCGAGCCATCGAGGAGGTTTGTTAACATGGTACAATCAACCATTACACTCACACCAAAAGATTTTAAAAGTGAAGTCAAACCCACCTGGTGCCCAGGCTGCGGCGACTTCGGTGTACTGAACGCCACCTATACCGCTCTCGCTGGCCTGAAACGCCCGCTGGATGAGACGGTGGTGGTCTCTGGCATTGGCTGTTCCAGCCGCTTCCCGCACTTTGTGAGCACCTTCGGCTTCCACAGCGTACATGGTCGTGCGCTGCCTGTAGCCCAGGGCATGAAAATGGCGCGTCCCGACCTGACCATCGTAGCTGTGGGCGGTGATGGCGACATGTTCAGCATTGGCGCCGGCCATCTGCTGCACGCCGCGCTGCGTAATATCGACATTACGGTAGTCGTGATGGACAACGAGACCTACGGCCTAACCAAGGGCCAGACCTCGCCCACTTCGCCTACCGGCCATACCTCAAAATCAACACCGTACGGCCTAATGGCCTCACAGTTTAACCCGGTTGCAACGGTGCTCAGCTTGAACGTCAGCTTTGTCGCACGTGCCTTCTCCTCAAAGCCCAAAGAGATGGCGGCGCTGATCCAGCAAGGCGTCGAGCACAAAGGCTTCTCCTTTATCCATGCCCTCAGCCCCTGCCCTACTTTCCACAACACAATGGATGTCTGGAAAGCCAATGTGCAGCCGCTACCAGCAGGACACGATCCCAGTAATCGCGCACAAGCGATGGTTATGGCTATGGAAACCGAGAAACCCTATACTGGACTGTTCTATCGCCAGGAACGTCAGACGATGGACCAGGCCGCTCACCAGATCGTTCAGCAGGCCACAGCCTTCGATGTACAAAAATACGTAGCCCGCTACGCCTAGTTGTGGACTCTTTGAAACAAAACGAAGAGCGGGCGAGCGGCGCAAAGCCACTCGCTCGCTCTTCGTTTTCACGAAACTTTATCCTAGCGGGCGTTATAGCTGGTCGTGCTGGCGGCTGCCGCAGATTGCGCGACTGTATGCGCAAATTTCTCACCACATTCGCGACAAAAAAGGCCGCTATCGTTGTGAGAAAAGCCTCCAATTGCAGTTAATTGAGAGACAGCGGGCTTGCCACACCATTCACAAAGGCTACCACGAGGAGCACTATCACTTGAAACGGAGCGTCGAAATTCATTCTCGGCCATAGAGGTATCCTCCTAATTTTGCGCACCATGAGTTAAGAGTCCAGCGCAAAAAAACACTCTGGGGTCACCCGTACCTAGTGGCCAGCGACATTGGATAGTCCACAAACATACGGCATCTAATGGGACGCGCATCAATGCCCGGAAGCAACGCTGCTCCTGAAACTCGACAGCTAGAGGAGGGTAAAAAGTGCTACCGATCTCTTTTAGAATATACCATATTTTCGGAAATTATGCTAGCTTGTTGGCATATTCTAGTCGGCTTCAGACTGTGTCTCCTCTTGCGCAGGAAAACGCGAAGTGAGCGCAGAACCAATAATCCAGCCGCTAGCGCCCAATCCAACAGTTAAGCCAAGCCAGACGAGCAGATCCACAGTAAAAGCGACGTTTACCAGCGCCAGGACACCCGCCAGAACAATGCCCAGGATCAGGCCAGTTGTGATACCAATTAAACACCCAGGGTGCGCCAGACTGCGCCCCCGCAATTTATTCATCATCGAGAATTTCTGCCTTTTTGTAGAAGAGTGGTTTGCAGTAGGATCATAGCGCGTTTACGCCCAGACCGTCAAGAGAATAGCAAGCATAGACATATTTTTCCAGATCATTGTCAGGCCACTACTATACTACCAGCAGATCTCGCCCCGGTATCGACGTGCTAGAGGACGAGGTTGGATATTTGTAGCTCACAAATCTCTCCGGCGATGCACATCGCCGTGCTTTGAAAGGAACTTTTGCTCATGGCTAACACATTAACAGAGGTTGAAGTCAAAAAGACTACTACCAATACGAATGACACACGGCAAATGACTGCTCCCGCTTTTGAAGGGCGCTCCCAGCGCAGTCGGAAAACGTTCGTTCTTGCCCCTCTCGCGCTCCTAGTCACTGGTGCCGCCACTTTTCTGGTTGTACGCCGCTGGTTGAATCAAAATGGATGCTGGATCTAATCTCTCCTGTTCCCCATATCCTCATTTTTCCTTCTCTATGACGGATATGGGGAGTATTTTTGCCTATTCCACCTCATAATGCAGCATAACCATATCGCGCAACTGTCTGAACTTGCCTCCGGCTGCGTCTTCTAGTGCTCAATATGACAGTAGGTGTCAAGAAGAGCCAGCTATACTCTCTCAGGAACGTTTTCTAACTGAGAGGAGAGAAATATGCAGTATGGTTTTATTATTCCTGGCGGCGAGATTCACACTATCGTAGAAATGGCTTGTGAGGCTGAAGCAGCGGGTTGGGATGGCGTCTTCTATTGGGATGGCATATGCATTCAAGGAACTGGACTGATGTATGATCCCTGGGTTGTGTTGGCCGCCATCGCGTTGCGCACCAGCCGCGTGCGGATTGGGGCTATCCTGACTCCGCTCTCGCGGAGGCGTCCCTGGAAACTTGCGCGTGAGACCGTGAGCGTGGATCAACTCTCACATGGCAGGCTGATTCTCCCAGTCGGCCTGGGTGCGCTCGATGATGGAGGCTTTGCGAAAGTAGGAGAACCTACGGATCGCAAGACGCGAGCACAGTTGCTAGATGAGGGACTAGCGATTCTGACTGGCCTATGGAGCGGGCAACCGTTCAGTTTCCAGGGCAGCCATTATCACCTAGAGGAAATGACCTTTGTGCCGACACCTGTGCAATCGCCGCGCATCCCTATCTGGGTTGTGGGCGCATGGCCGCGTACAAAATCGATGCAGCGCGTTCTACGCTACGACGGGATCTTGCCTCAAAAACTCAACCCTGATGGCTCTGGCGGAACAGTCACACCAGAAGACATTCGAGTCATCAAAGCCTACATCCATGAGCATCGCACCCTGACCACGCCCTTCGATATCATCAGCGAGGGCGAGACACCTGGTGGCAATCGTGAGCAGGCTGCGACACAGATCCAACCCTCTATCGAGGCAGGGATTACCTGGTGGATGGAAACACGTTGGGGTACGAGCAGCACGGATGAAGTACGCACACGTATTCAGCAGGGGCCACCAAGAATCGAGTAAAATCAGAAATTTCAAGACAAGAAACGGATAGATTGCAGAAGCCAAAGATCTTAAAATAACGGTATAAACAAACAGTAAGGAGACCCCACATGTTTATTCTGCGTATCAAACGCACCTCAGATAAGGTGATATGACCAGAACTGCGTGCCAATTGGGATGGCGATAAAAATTTACACTACCCGTATAAAGCACACTGAGACAAAAATCAGGAGAAAAGTGGGCAGCCGTTAGTACAGCTATTCCACTTTTCGTGCTTTGCACTCTCCACACTATTTTATGTCGGAAATACGCCATAAGCCGATCTTAGATGAAAGGCAAAAGAAGCTTACCAGGATAATCTATGCTCGTTTTAGAACGAGCAGCTTTGCGTAGCTTAGGCGGCATTCGCGAAGATGCGTGAGCGAGAACTGAGAGGCGAAAGATGAACGTGCCAACGTGCCTTCGTCTCTATCAGATTGAAGGGTGTTGTGTTACAATAGCCCCATGCTGAGAACACTTATCGCCACACGTTACGTCACGCCGCTCCGAGAGGGCGGCTCGCTCCCAGCCATCATCGAAGCTAATGATGATGGGATGTATGTGTTGAAATTTCGCGGTGCAGGCCAGGGACCCAAAGCCCTGATTGCGGAACTGGTCGCAGGCGAGATTGGTCGCGCCCTAGGACTCCCTGTGCCTGAAATCGTCTTTGTAGAACTAGATGCCATGTTGGGCCGCTCCGAGCCAGACTTTGAGGTATATAACTTGGTCAAGGTTAGCGCAGGTCTCAATCTGGGACTGGACTATCTGCCCGGTTCGGTAGCCTTCAACACGCTGGACCTTTCACGCATTGATGCACGTCTAGCCTCGGAAATTGTCTGGTTTGATGCGTATACAAGTAATGTTGATAGAAGCAGTCGCAACACCAATATGCTCATCTGGCACAAGCGCCTGATGCTGATCGATCATGGGGCCGCACTTTACTTCCATCATGGAACCACCGACTATTTGGCGCGTAGTCACGATCCCTTCAAACCCGTCAAAGATCATGTACTCTTGCCCGCAGCCAGCGATCTGATAGAGGTCGATAGCGCCTGCAAAGGTCTATTGACGCCAGAGGTATTGGCAACGGTAGTCAACGAGATTCCTGCTAGTTGGCTTGAGCAGGAAGAGCAGCGTGCGAGCTATCTAGCGTACCTGCAAGCGCGTCTGGATGCATCGCACATCTTTGTAGAGGAGGCTCTGTATGCCAGATCGCAGCTCATATGACTACGCCATCATCCGCGTGGTGCCTCGTGTTGAACGCGGCGAGTGCATCAATGTAGGCGTGATCCTCTTCTGCCGCACACGCAACTTCCTGGGTGTGCTGATTCATGTGGACGAAGCGCGTCTGCTGGCTCTGGCGTCCGATCTTGACCTGGAAATGATCCACGGGCAACTTGAGATGTTCACTCTGACCTGCGCGGGCAAGGTCGAAACCGGCAGCATTGGGCTGATGTCGCCTTCAGAGCGCTTCCATTGGCTAGTCTCGCCACGCAGCACGAGTATCCAGACCTCACCAGTCCACTGTGGCCTCTCTTGCGACCCAGAGACGACCTTGCAACATTTACTGCACTGCATGGTTTATACGTCAAAACAGGTCTGAGCAGTGAAATCGCCTCTGGTTTCGAGTGACGAAGTGTCCGTCGAAGAACAAGCTAGAGGCAGTGCAAACCAGAAAGTACTTCCCTCGCCAGGAACACTTTCCAAACCAAAGCTGCCATGGTGCGCGTCGAGAATAGTGCGACAGATATGCAAGCCAAGGCCTAAACCAGGAGGTGCCTCACCTTGAACTGGGATGCCTTTGACGCGATAGAAGCGCTCCCAGACGTGCTTTTGCTCTTCGGGTGAGAGACCTGGCCCTTCATCTCGCACAGAGACGCGTGCAGTACTGTCCAGAATCTCCAGACTGACCGCAACAGGTCGGTCCATAGGGGAATATTTGAGCGCGTTCGTCAGATAATTGTGCACAACCTGGCCTAGACGGTCAGCATCGCCCACTATAGTAAAGTCTTCGTTAGCAGGCACAGTAAAAGTAATCACGCGCTCAGTCGCGGTATAACGTTGATCTTCCACAGCGTTGTGCACAATCTCTGCCAGATTACAGGGGTGCAAGACCAGATCTAACTTATTGGCCTGAATACGCGAAACGTCGAGCAGGTCGCTAATCATCCGATTCTGTACGTTGACCCGGTGTTCAGCGTGGAGCAGATAATCACGCACTTTTCCGAGCTTTTCCAACAAGACATCTTTTTCAGGTAGCTCAGGCTCTTTCAGAAAAGCCAAACGTCGTTGCGCAAGCTGAATATTCCCCTTGATACCAGCGAGAGGTGTGCGCAGTTCGTGACTAGCGATACTGAGAAACTCGTCAAAGCGGCGGTTTGTCTCACGTAAGGCCAATTCGTTGGTATGCGCCTCGATCCACTCCTGTTGCATCCGTTCGCGTTCAATCACCAGCAAAACAAACTTGGCAACCGCTTTGACCAGACTCACTTCATCCTCGGTATAAATAGTGTTAAGCTCAGATTTTTTGACAGTAAAGATACCTACCAAAAGCCCATCCATAATCATAGGGGCGAGCAAGATCTGATAGCAAAAAGGCCGAGGAGTAGAGAAGTGGATTTCGCGTACTATTATCTCATTGGCGTACAACAAAGCTATGGCAGGTTCATCCAAATATTCTGAGAGCGCGAATTCCGCAAAATGCTCCTCATAAGAAACCCTTTCCTCTTCCGAAGGAGAAGCAAGAGCGGCAAGCTGAAATTGCCCAGTTTCGGAGTTCCGCAATGAAATACTCACACTTTGATACTCCAACATTGGGTAGATCAATTCGACGAGGTATTCACTCACAGCCTGAAACGGCAACACAGGCGGAACATGGCGAAGATCAGGTTGTCCCTCCATAGAGTTTGTGCTGGAACATTGAGGGATATCTACTATTTTCTCAGCTAGAGCCAACAGTGTTTTGAAAGAGTTGTGAACGCGATGCTCCATGCGCCTGCGTTCTGTTACATCTCGAATGACCATAACTGCGCCAGTAATATGCTCATCCTGCCCGCGCAGGGGTGAACCTGAGTAGCTCAGATATACTTCCGCTCCATCAGGAAAGACCAGACGCATCTCAACAACATTATTTCCTCGCAAATCTTCCCCATTCAGGAGACGCATCAACGGCCACTGTTCCGGTGAGAAACGATGCCCTTTTTCATCAAATGCCTGTAATACACTTGTAACATCCTGAAGTGAGCTTTGACGAAAATCCGGGTAGAGATCTAAACGAAAAATATGCTCTGCCGCCGCATTTGCCTGAATAGTACATCCATCACTATCGTAGACTAGGATACCATCGGTAATCGACTCAAAGATTGCCTCTAATTGGCGCGTGCGGGCCAGAGACTCGGCATGTGCCTCCTGCACACGAGTGAGCAGTTCCGCATGTTCCTCTTCAGCCTGCACCTCGCTGTTCACATCTTCGACCACATAGAAAAAATAATACGGCTCACCAGAAGGTAGATGTACCAAAAATTCTGTGATCCGCACCCAAATGGGCGTGCCGTCTTTGCGCCGATAGCGGATATGAAACGGGGGATAGCTCTGGTCCCTGACCAATCGCTCCCGCATCGCCTGCAACTGCACATGAACATCCTCAGGCATACTCAACTGCCAGAGCGTTCGCGATAAAAGCTCTGCCTCAGTGTAACCGGTAAACTGGCACAGGCGATTATTGACACGCAAGACAATGCCATCTAAGGAGAGCCATAAAATGCCCAGCACCATCTGAGTATAGATCATGCTATTAATGAGCCTGAGTTCCCAATGCTCATCGCGCACCGGCGAAGGTGCTGCTGCTGCTCCAAAGAAAACCAACCAGCCCTGCAATTGTTGCGCGTCATTAAAAACGGGCACATTCAGCACCTTAAATGGATGATACTCTGCTTTTCCCTGTTGGATACGATAGACCAGGGAAAAGACATGCGGCCCGTGTTCCACCTGTTGCCATGCCTCTCGCACAGATGCTCGGTCCGCCGGATGCAGCGCGTTGAGCCAGCCCCAGTTGTCAGCACCTCTCTCGTCCTGGCCAGTGTACGCAGACCAAACAGCTAAAGCCTGTGCATCGAGACTTGCACCACTGCTATTCCAAAGAAGTGGAGACGTGGAATCACCAAGCATGGTATTTCAATTTCTGTAACCTGGCAACGAATACTCTTGCAGAGAGAGAAAAATCTCTTCTGCACGCCTTCTTTCTTTGTTGCCAGAGAGAAAAAGAAAGCGCCTGAACGATACGATTCATCATATTGATAGGTTAATCTTAGTATGGGTAGATTAATCTCACTGAAAGAGCACACATAATGCTTCTTTGGTGAGCACATAAACCCGATGAATCCTGTCCAATCATAATCATCCACAAAAAAGCGTGTCAAGGTGAACATTAGGATCAATTCCCCCTCGACGCGCCCAAGGAAGGAACATCAGCCATGTATCAAATTCCTTTTACAGAGTTAGAAGAGCAAAGCATCAGCGAGCTTCAGGAAGCCATGACGGCTGGCACGCTCACCGCACGCAGCCTCGTGGAGATGTACCAGCAGCGTATCCAGGCGTTGGATCAGAACGGCCCGGCATTGCGCTCAGTGCTGGAGATCAATCCCGATGCGTTGGCTATTGCGGAAGCACTGGATGAAGAACGTCGCATCCAGGGACCACGCGGGCCGCTACATGGCATTCCCATCCTGCTCAAAGACAATATTGCCACAGCCGACCACATGCAAACCACCGCCGGTTCGTTGGCCCTGCTCGGCTCGCAGCCAGCACGCGATGCTTTTGTAGCTCACAAGCTGCGTGAGGCAGGCGCAGTCATTCTGGGCAAAGCCAACCTGAGCGAGTGGGCAAACTTCCGCTCAACCACGTCATCGAGCGGCTGGAGCGCACGCGGCGGCCAAACGCTTAATCCCTATGTCCTGGATCGCAGCCCCTGTGGTTCAAGCTCTGGCTCAGCCTCAGCAGTCGCAGCAAACCTAGCCGCCGCATCCCTTGGTAGTGAGACGGACGGCTCGATCCTCTGTCCTGCTGCGGTCTGCGGTGTCGTGGGCATCAAACCAACTGTCGGGCTGACCAGCCGGGCGGGCGTCATCCCTATCGCACATAGCCAGGATACCGTTGGTCCCTTTGGGCGAACCGTTACTGACGCGGCAATCCTGTTGGGTGCCATTACTGGCGTGGATGAGCGCGATCCAGCCACTCAAGAGAGTGCGGGCAAGTTTCATACCGACTATACGCGCTTTCTGAAACGCGACGGACTCAAGGGTGCACGCATCGGCATTGCCCGCCAAGTCTATTTTGGCTACCATCCAAAAATCGATAGAGCCGCCAACGCCGCTATCGAGCAGATGCGCGAGATGGGCGCGGTAATCATCGACCCGGCGAATATCCCCAGCGCGAAACAGATGTCCACCTCCAAAAGTGAAGAGACAGTCCTGCTCTTTGAACTGAAGGCCGATCTTAACACGTATCTCGCTGAACTGGTCAGTTCGCCAGTCCGCACGCTGGCCGAGATCATCGCCTTCAACGAGGCCCATGCCCAGGAAGAACTGCCATATTTTGGACAGGAACATTTTCTACAGGCGCAAGAAAAAGGCCCATTAACCGACCCTGACTATCTGGCGGCGCTGGCAGAGAACCAGCGTCTAGCCCGGCAAGAGGGCATCGACGCGGTAATGGATGAGCACCAACTGGATGCGCTGGTCATGCCCACACTCAGCCTGCCCTGCCGCATTGATTTGGTGAACGGCGATCATTTTGCAGGAGCCTGTACCCAACCTGCGGCGCTGGCTGGCTACCCGGCTATCAGCGTCCCCGCAGGTTTTATCTTCGGGCTACCGTTTGGCATGACCTTTATGGGCCGGGCCTATAGCGAAGCCACGCTCATCAAGCTAGCCTACGCCTTCGAGCAGGGCACCAAAGCCAGGCACGCCCCTGAATATCTGGTCACAACGCCGTAAAAAGACGGAGGTTGCCTGTCTTCTTCCCCGAATGCGGCAGGCAGCCTCCGTCTCTAGGGCAGGGTGGGTCTATTGCTTGTAATGCTCCACAATATCAGCGTCGCGCACCTGCGCCTCATCCGGGTTGAGATGGGCCGAACGCAAGGCGCGACGCTGGCGTAAGAGATCCCAGCATTGATCCAGGCTGATCGCTAACTGATGCATACGTCGATGCCCGGCCTCATCCAAACCGCTCTGTTGTGTCAACCCATGCTCCTCATTGACCAGTTGCTCGATATGCTTCAAAAGATCGATATCTTCCATATATACATCCTTTTCATCAACTAGTGCTTCTCCAGGGCGTCCTGGGCGGGATTATGCCAGCCACCATCGCCAGCGATAATCTGCTCTGCTTCAGATGGTCCCCACGTATTTGGCTCATAGACATGCACAGGAGTAGCATTATCTAATATACTTCCAACTACACGCCAGGCCGCTTCAACCGCATCCTCGCGCACAAAAAGCGAGGGATTGCCGCACATAGCATCGCTGAGCAAGCGCTCATAAGGAGCCATCTCATTCACGGGATTGTGGCGTGCAACCAGATCAACATCTTCGCCGTGCATACTCTCGCCAGGCTTCTTCGTGCGTGCACTGATGGCGATGAGCACTTCGGGGCTGAGACGGAACCGAACATGATTGTGGGCAGGCCCATTCTCAGCGAAAACGGTGTGTGGTGGGTCTTTTAGCTCGACCAGCACCTCAGTACAGGTGACAGGCAAACATTTGCCAGCGCGGATATAGAAGGGCACGCCAGCCCAACGCCAAGTATCCAGGTAGAGCTTGACTGCGGTAAAGGTCTCAACCTGTGAATTTGGTGCGACTCCTGGCTCCTCGTGATACCCGCGAAATTGGCCACGCACAACATCAGCGGTATCGAGTGTACGCATGGCCTTGAAGATATGGACCTTCTCATCGCGCACCGATTCTGGGTCGTGGACAATAGGGGCTTCCATAGCGATGAGCGCCACTACCTGCAACATATGATTTTGGATAACATCGCGGATCGCACCTGCTTCGTCGTAAAACTTCCCGCGTCCCTGGATACCGAAATTCTCAGCCATCGTAATCTGGACACTCTCAATATAGTTGCGGTTCCAGATAGGTTCAAGAAACG